>NZ_JBIAYZ010000015.1:0-151930 GCF_042898635.1 Micromonospora sp. NPDC000442
TCGAGTTCATGACAAAGCTCCAATTCGGGGGTCGACGCACACCCACACCGAAGGGGGATCGGTCAGGCGCACGCAAGCACCGACAGGCGCTCAAACAAAGGGGGAAATCATCCGGCACGCGGGGCCAAGGGCCTGCTTCACGCCGCCGGGACCATGTGTAACGACCGACCGGCCACCATCATTCCCGCGGCCACACCCACCATCGGGGGCGGTCTTCCTCGGTCGTTCACCCGTCTACAACGCCCCCGACCCGCCGCCCATTCCGCCCCGGCACCCGGCACCCGGCACCCGGCACCCGGCACCCGGCACCCGGCACCCGGCACCCGGCACCCGGCGATCGTGGAACCAAACCGCCCACCCCGGGTCACGATCGCACCAAGATCCCCCGGCCAACACCTCCCGCGACCCCGAACACCACACGCGAACCCGACACCCGGCACATCCGGACGGTGTCCGCCCACGACGGGGGTGTGGCCCGCCGTGCCCGGCGCAGGGATCAAGCCTGACCGCCCGGAGCCGGGCACGGCGGGCCACACCCCCAGAGCACCCACGGCCGGACAGCACGGCAAATCCGGCATCGCCAGCCAGCCGCCCACGCGGGCACGGCAACCCACAACCCCGGCAGCCGGACACGGCTCACCCCGACCGCCCCTTCCGCGACGCGTGCGGCGTCCGGGGGAACACGGGACGGCAACGAGGATTTCTCATTTTCACCGGATCGGGTCTCAAGGCCACCTAGTGTTGGGCACACCGGTGCTAGTCACGGAGTTGGCCACCCGAACGACGTCCCACGCAGTCAGCGGACGAAAAGTGAGGGAAGACGCGTATGAAGGCAAGAAGAGTTCTCATACCGGCTGCAGGCGGCATCGCTCTCGGCGCGCTGTTGCTGCCCGGCACCGCGCTGGCCGACACGACCGTGTCGCCGTCCACCACGCCGGTCGGCGGAACCGTCGTACTGACCGCGACGGGCTGCAACCCGAAATCAGGCGACGCGATCTTCCGCGTCACCGGGCCTGACCGCGACCAGAATGTTCGCTCCACCACGGCAGCCGCGGGCGGCGGGTTGAGCGCGGAGCTGTTCACCGCCGGGTTCACCCTCGGCACCTACACGGTGGCCGCCACCTGCGGCGACGGTACGGCCGACGGCAGCGCGACCTTCACGGTCACCCCGATCGGCGGTGCCGAGGCCGGCGGCCGTGGCGGCGACGACGGTGCCGGTACGGTGGCCACCGGCGCCACCCTGCTGGCCACCGCGCTCGGCGGTGCCGTCATTCTGGCCCGGCGGCGTCGTCACGCCGTCACCGCCGCGACCCACTGATCCACGGCCCACCCCATCCCATCCTGCGACGGGTGCCCGTACCGTGCTCGACGGTACGGGCACCCGAGGTGGCACCGGCAGACGGAGTCGAGCCCCACGCCCCCGCTCCGCGCGGGCACCGCGAACGGAGGTTCCCGTGCGGGCGTACCAGCTGAGCCGGTTCCTGGTCGCGGCGCTGGCGGTGGTCGGCCTCGCGCTGGTCGGCGCGGGTGTGACGCAGCTACCGGCGCGACCACCGCAACCGGACGGTGCGGCGGCGCCGCACCCGACGATGCCCGTGCCGCGCCTGCCACCGCTGCCCCGGGCCGCCCCGGTCGAGGTACGCATCTCCGCCATCGACATCCGGGCACCGCTGATCTCCGTGGCCGCCGACGCCGCCGGGGCGCTTGAGGTGCCGCCGCTGGACCGACCGGGGGTGGCGGGCTGGTATCGCCCCGGAGTCAGCCCCGGCGAAACCGGTAACGCGGTGCTGGTGGGTCACGTGGACTCCCCCGCCGGGCCGGCCGTCTTCTTCCGCCTGGGACAGCTGCGCCCCGGAGACACCATCGAGATCGTCCGGACCGACGCCCGGGTGGTGCGCTTCGCCGTGTACGGCGTCGTGGCGTATCCGAAGGACCGGTTCCCCACCGACCTGGTCTACGGCCCGGGCGACACGGCCGGACTCCGCCTGATCACCTGCGGCGGCCGGTTCGACCGGGACACCGGCGAGTACGTCGACAACGTCATCGTGTTCGCCACCCGGGCGGCGTGAGCCCGCGTTTGACCGTCAAGGCGGCGGGAAGACCCGTCGCCCACGGCAGATTCGCAAGGAGCGACGATGGCGCAGGCAGCACGGGCCAGCAAGCGGACCGGCGCGGACAAGGGCGGCCCGCCGCCGCGGAAGGTGGCGGCGAAGAAGGCGGCCACGGCGGCGAAGCGGGCCACCGGGGCCACCGCCGCGAAGACGCCCGATACGAAGCCCACCCCGACGAGTTCCCGCGTCGCCCGTAAGAAGGCCGTCTCCGCCACCGCCACCCCGGCCCGCCGGCCCACCGCGAAGGCGACAGCGGCGAAGAAATCCGCTCCGGTCAAGAAGGCACCCGCGAAGAAGGCGACGGCGGCGAGAGCGTCCGGCGCGACGGCACCGGCAAGGAAGGCCACGGGTACGAAGCGGGCACCGACCAGGAAAACCTCCGCCTCCCAGGCCGCCGCATCCCGGTCCCGCTCCGCCAGCCCGGCAGCGGCGAAGCGGTCCGCCACGATGGAGTCGTTCGGCAACCGTCGGGGCGTCCGTACCGGATCCCGCTGACCGGCACGCCAGCGGCCGGTGGGCAGTCGCGCCGACGTGGGACAGTGAGGTCGCCCCGGTGGCCGTGGCCGACGCGGCGACCGGAAGGATGGCGACGTGGCCAAGCGAGACAGACGAACGGCCGGCGGGGCCGGGGTGACCGGGACGTGCCCGTGCGGGCAGGGCCTGCCATACGCGGACTGCTGCGGACGGCTGCACCGGGGCGAGACCGATGCGCCCACGGCCGAGACGCTGATGCGGTCCCGGTACGCGGCCTTCGCCGTCGGCGACCCGGACTACCTGATGCGCAGCTGGCACTCCCGCACCCGGCCCCCACGGCTGCACCTCGACCCCGCCCAGCGCTGGACCCGCCTGGAGGTGCTCGACACCGACGGGCGGTGGCCTGTTCGACAGCGTCGGCACCGTGACGTTCCGAGCCCACTACGAAGAGGGACGCGAGCCGGGCACGGTGACCGAACGCAGCCGCTTTGTCCGTGAGGACGGCCGTTGGGTCTACCTGGACGACGACCTCGGCTGAAGCTGGTCACCGCCCGGGGTCACCCCTACCGGCGCGCGCGGGCTCCGGTCGCCGATCGGCCCTATCGCCACCGCGGCCGCGATCAGCAGGTACGGCACCGCGGCGACCGCGAACGCCACCGGGTTGCCCGCCGCAGTGGCGACCAGACCGTACCCGGCGTACACGACGATGATCGTCAGGTCGGTGCCCATGCCGGCCAGTGAGGTGACGGTGGCCCGCCCCGGCCCAGCGATGCGGGCCTGTAGTCGCGCGTCGGCCAGCACCGAGGCCAGTTGCAGGCCGCAGAACGCCACCGCCACCAGACCGAACGCGGCCGGGTGACCCGACAGTGCGCCTGCGGCCAGGGCCAGTGCCGAGCCGGCAAGCAGCAGCGCGTAGCCACGGCTGCCGAACCGTTGACCGATCGGGGCGAGCAGACCGCCGACGATCTGCCCGACCGTGACGACCAGGAGCAGCAGCGGCACCGTGGTCAACGCGACGCCGGTGTCACGGGCCAGCAGCGGCGTGTACTCGTCCAGTGCGCCCCAGACGGCACCGACCCCGGCGACGAGCAGCACCGCCCGGCGCACCGGCCGGTTGCCACGGGCCTCGGCCACTCCCGCGCGCAGCCCCTGCCACCAGCCGAGTTCGTCCGCGTCCGGGTCGGCCACCGCCGCCCCGGGGTCCGCCGACCCGCTGCCCACGGTTGGGGCCGCCCGACCCACGGCGGGCACGGCGCGGTCGACGTCGAGGCCACCCGGCGCAGCGCGATCGACGCCACGCGGCACGGCAGGATCGACGTCGAGGCCAACCGACGCGGCGCGATCGACGCCACGCGGCACGGCAGGATCGACGTCGAGGCCACCCGGCGGGGCGGAGGCGACGCCGGCCGGGCCGGTGTCCGGGCGGCGGGTGACCCGGCGGTGTTCGGGGAAGCGGACGGCGACGGCCGCGGCGAGCAAACAGGCTGCGACGCTGGCCGCGCCAACCGCCGGGTAGCCGCCGAACCCGAGCACCGGAGCGGCCAGCACGATCGACGCCAGCACCCCGACGGTGCCGGCGGTGCGCGCCCGGCCGATGACGCGGGCGTACCGGTCGGCGGCACCGAGCCGGTCGAGTTCGTCGAAGACCAGGGCCTCCGTCGCGCCGGAGGCGAGCGCGCCGCCGGCTCCCCAGAGGACGAACCCGGCGGCAAACGCCGGATAGGACGGTGCGAGGGTCCAGAGGGCGAACCCGGCGGCGGTGCACAGCGGCGCGAGGCAGAGCATTCGCCGTCGGGAGGTCGCGTCGGCCCAGGCGCCGGACGGCACCTCAAGCGCGATGCTGGCCAGCGACCAGATGACGAACAGCGAGGAGATCTGCCCGACCGACAGGCCGGTGTCGGCGAAGAGCAGCGCGTACACCGGGTAGAGCAGCACCAGGTCGGTGAGGAACGCGTACGCGTAGAGCGTGCCGGCCAGGCGGCGGGCACGCGGCGAGGTCGGGGTCATCGGGGCCTTTCAGGTGGGACGGATCACGGACGCCGGTGTCACGGCGCCCGTGGCGGCCCACGGCCTCGGATGACGGATCAATGTCGCCAGGTCATGACGCTGATGCTAACGCCTCACCCGGCGCATTCGCACTGGTGTTGCGGGCGGCGGACTGCTCGGGCGGAACGGGACCGGCATCGGTCCCGTTCCGCCCGTCGTTCAACGCTGCTCGCCGGTCTTCGGCAGCACGATTGTCGAGTCGCTGTCGGCGGAGTCGCGCTGTGCCGGCAGCTGCGGCGGGTTCGGGGTGACCACCTGGGTGGTGTCCGGGTCGCTCTCCGGCGACGCCGAGGACGCCGGCCCGGACCGCGTCGAATCCTGGCGCGGTAGCGGCGTGGTCGCGTCGGGATCGATGGCGGGTCCGGTGACGACCTGGGTCGCCTCCGGGTCGTCACCGGCCGACGCGCCGGTGGAGGTAGGCGCTGCGTTGACCGGATGGGAGGTGCTGGGCGTGGCGACGTCCGACGGGTAGGTGGGCGCGCCGGCGGTAGGGTCGGCGAGATTCTCGTCGCTGTCGCGGCGGCCGACGGAGTAGGCCCGGGCGTGCTCGGCGATGGTCCGCGACTCCTGCTCGGCCCGGGCGAGCCAGGACTCCCAGCGGCTCTGCATCGGACGCACCAGTCCCCCACCGACTCCGACCACCAGGATGCCGCCGATGGTGGCCAGCACGGCGATCAGCACCGGCGTGGTCACCGCGGTGGCGACCCCGATCTGGTTTAGCGCGGCGATGATGCCGAGACCGAGAATGAACGCCGAGGCGACGGTGGCCAGCAGCCGGCCGTACGACAACCCGCCGAGCGCGCCGGAGATGATGTCCTTCACCGCACTGGCGATGGCGGCGGCGACCACCACGATGACGATCGCCACGAAGGCGCGGGGCAGCCAGGCGATGACCCCGCCGATCAGGTCGGAGATCGGGTTCGGCCCCCAGACCCCGAAGGCCAGGTAGAGGGTGAGCAGCAGGATCCCGTAGTACGCGAGCCGGGCGACGATGTCACTGGCGTCGTAGCGGGATCGGGCCAGGGCCCGGCGGATCCCGCCGCGTTCGACCGCACGGTCGAAGCCGACCCGTTCGAGCAGCCGGTTCACCAGCTTCAGCGCTGCCTTGGCCAGCAGCCAGCCGACAACCAGGATCGCCACGAAGGCGAGCGCCTTGGGCAGGAAGAGAAGTATCGAGCGGAGGGTGTCCCCCACCGCGTCACCGAAGTCGTCTCGCATCGGATGGTCCTCCACAGGGGCAGGTGGTTCGTCCGGCCCGACCTACCCGCCCGCCCCTGCACAGAAACCCCGCCCCTCAGCAGAGCCCGCCCAGATCTGTGGCAGGAAAGGTGGCCCCTGGTCGGCGTGTCGAGCGCCAAAGCTGCCACGCATCGGACGAGGTGACCGCGGCCACCACGAGCGCTCCGGCCCAGGACGGCAGTCCTGGGCCGGAGCGGGTGGGACGGTTGTGGAGCTGGTCGATCAGACGAAGTTCACGTCACTGCACCACATGTACGCCTGGTCGAGGTGCGAAGCCTGCCAGATGACGAAGACGATGTGGCGTCCGGTGTAGCCGGAGGTCGAGACGTTGAACGAGATGTTCTGCGCGGGCGCGTACCTGCCGGTCTGCGTGATGAAGTCGAGGTTGCCCCAGCCGAGTTGCTGGGTGGTGGGGTCGAACCCCTGCTTGCTCACGTAGACGCGGAAGAAGTCGGCGCCGTGGCTGGCCTGGTCGTACAGCTGGACCGTGAAGTTGCGGCTCACGTTGGTCGTGCGCCACGCACCAGGCTGGTTCAGGCTGTTGTTCCTGGACAGCCCGTTGCTGCACAGCTGCCCGTCGGGGGTGCGGCCCTGGAAGTTGCCGCCCAGACCGTCCCGCAGCGCGCTCATCCAGTTCCACATGGTGTCGGGGTTGGCCTGGAACGCCTGCCAACACATGGGGTCCTGCTGCTGCATGGCCGGGTTCGTGTGCTGGCTGCCCCAGCTCTGCCAGCACTGGTAGGCGCGGGAGGCCGGGTTGATGATGGTGCCGTGGGCTTGGGCCGGGGTGGCCCAGGGCAGCACGCCAACGATCATCGCGAGTAGCACGGCAAACACCCGAAGGGGCTGGCGGACGGCTGACCGGGACCGTCCGCCGCTCTGATCAGGCCTGCGTGAACGCATGTGCGTCCTCCGTTCCTCGGTGGTGTCGGTGGATGGGAGCGCTTCCAACGCCAGACAAGCATCGAGTCGCATAAATGTCAACAATGATCTTAATTGGTACCACTGTGTCCCGAGCCGGCCCGAGTCACCGTGAAGGGCACCAATGCCCCATCTGTGCTGCGACGATGACCCATTCCGCCACCCATCCGATCACCCGAACGACGTCCCGGATCGAAACTTTCGGTTGTTGACGGCCCGCGATTCATAGTACGAGAGCGCCGTCAGGCCGGCTCGTTCCAGAGGCGGATGTCGGTGTGGCCGGCAGAGGTCGTCAAGTCGCGTCCGCAGCGAGCAGCGGCAGCCGCTCGGCGGCGGCGCTGCCCGATTCCACAGCGCTGCCCGATTCCACGGCGCTGCCCGGTTCCACGGCGCTGCCCGATTCCACAGCGCTGCCCGGTTCCACGGCGTAGGCGATCAGGATGGGGCCGCTGCATCCCGGGGGCGGGCAGGCGTCCCAGCCCCAGACGCATCCCCGACCACCGGCCTGGAGTCAGCCTGGACAGGCGTAGCTGACCTCGGTCGCCGCCTGCGCCGGTGCCGGTGACACGATGTTCACCGTCGCGGTCTCCGTGGTGCTGCCGACCCCGGTGAATGACCAGCGCAACGTCAGCGTGACGCTACGCTGTCCCCGACCGACACGCTCGGTGAGCAGAGCACCTGGCGCACTGCCGGTCCGCAGCCACTGATACTCGATCACGCCCGCGCGGCCGTTGGTCCGCACGGTGGCGACCACGTCGACGGTGACGTCGCAGCGTGCGCCGGCGGGTCGGGGCACGCTCGCGGTGACGTCGGTGACCTCCAGTGGGCTGAGCCGCTGCCAGATCCAGAGTCCCACCGCGGCGAGCAGCGCGAGAGTTAGCAGGGTGGACAGCACGGAGACCAGTCGACGCCGCAGCGACGGGCGACGCGGTGGCGGCGCGGACGCCGGCCAGGCCGGCGCGGGTGGCGGGGCGACCGGCACCCCGGGACCGAACCGCAGCTCACCACCGGGCCCCGCGGCCGGTGCCGGCGACACCGCGCCGCCGGTACGCGTGCCTGCCGTGGCACCCGTGGCACCCGTGGCACCCGCGGCCATGGTCGCGCCGACGCTGGCCGTGCCGGCCGCCGTCCCCTTCAGCGAGACCGTCGACTCACCGCCGCCCCACGCCACCGTAGACCCGCCGCCGAATCCCTGCCCAGCCAGCGACACCGTCGGCTCGACACCGCCCAGCGACACCGTCGACTCACCACCGCCCAACGACACCGTCGACTCACCACCGCCCAACGACACCGTCGGCTCACCACCGCTCAACGACACCGTCGACTCACCACCACCGAAGGACACCGTCTGCGCATCACCACCTGACGACACCGTGGGCTCGTTCGCCGCCGGTGGAGGTGCGGGCAGGGTAACGGTCGGCTCAACCGGTACCCGTCGGGTGGGCAGGGCCTCGGTGGCGTCGTCCGGCTGCGTCACGGCTGTCGTCTCTCCTGCGTCGTTGTGGGCCTAAGTGTGCGGGGTGCGGCCGGATCAGCCGGGTGTGCAGAAGGAGTAGAGCGTCACGTACACCGTCGCGCCGGTGGTGGTGTTGCCGGCGGCGTCGGTGGCCAGGACCGTCACCGGGATCCGCGTGGTCGCGCCGGGCCGGGGCAGATCGCCGAGCCCGCCGCCGAACTGGCCGCCACGCAGCAGACCCATGCTCTGTTCGTACGACCGTTTCTCCAGCGTGTAGCGCAAGCGCACGCGCAGCTGGCCCGGGTCCGTGCGGTCGTCGGCGACCAGGGCGGTAACCGTGCTCGCGGTGGGCCCGAACGGGCAGCCGGACGGATCCAGTTCGGTCGGGCTCGCCGCGACCCGGTCGACGGTGGGCGCGGTGGTGTCCGGCGGCGGTGCCGGGCTGGTGGGCGGGCTGGGCACCGGCGTGGGGGCCGGCGCGTCGCCGGTGCGGGACACCGACGGGCTCGGGTCAGCGGGGGTGATGCCGGTCGGGGCGGGGCCGGTACCGGTCGGCGTGGCCGGTCCAGGGCTGTCGACCACCGGCTCGTCCGGTGTGGGCGTGACCGTGCCCGGGGGCGCGACCGGAACTCCGCTGGTCGGGGCTGTCCCGGCGGTCAGCTCCGTGCGGGCCTCGGTGGCGGCCCCGGCCCCCACGGGTTCGTCTTTCGCGGCGTAGCTGAGCCCGGCGCCACCGACCAGCATCGCGGCCACCAGCCCGGTCCCGACCAGCGCCGCCCGGGCCCGCCCGGTCCGCCGGGGCACGGGTGCGTCGGAGTCGTCGGCCACCGGCGGCGGGGTGGACGCAGCGAGCGCCGTGCTGGCCACGCTCATGCCGCCACCGGTGCCGTTCGGGAATGGGAAGAGTGCCGCCAGCAGCGCCGCGCGACGCGCCAGCTCGCGCCACCCGCGTTCCTCCCAGTCATCGCCGTAGGCCGCGGCGGCCACCTCCTCCAGGCTGGCGAGGAAGACCTGCGCGGGCTGCGGGCGCTCGTCGGGTCGCTTGGCCATCCCGTCCCGCAGCAGGCCCTGCACCGGGCGTGGCGCCCGGTCGGTGGGAATCGGCGCGCGGACGTGCTGGCGGCGCAGCGTGGCCAGGTCCCGCCCGTCGTACGGCGGGTGGCCGGTGAGGCATTCGAAGAAGGTGGCGGTAGCGGCGTAGATGTCGCAGGCCGGACTGGCCGGGGCACCGGACCACTGCTCGGGGGCCATGTAGCGCGGGGTGCCGGTGACACTGCCACCGGAGGCGGCACCGACCGGCATGGCGATGCCGAAGTCGGCGAGCTTGCTCGTGCCCTCGGCAGTCACCAGCACGTTCTCGGGTTTGTAGTCACGATGCACCACGCCGCGCGCGTGCGCCGCACCGAGCCCGGCCAGGGAACCCTTGAGCACGCAGAGCGCCGACTCCGGTGTGGTGGGGCCCTGTGCCCGCAGCATCTGGCGCAGCGACACGCCGTTGACCAACTCCATCACGATCGCCGCCCCGCCGGACGCCTCGACGTACTCGTAGAGGCGACAGATGTGCGGGTCGTCAATGTCGGCAAGCAGCCGCGCCTCGTCCCGGAAGTCGGCCCGGAACAGTTCGTCGTCGGACCTGGCGGTCAGGTATTTGATCGCCACTGGCGTGCCGGTGGCGTCGTGAACGGCGAGTTCGACGCTGCCGGACGCGCCAGCGCCGAGCCGACGGACCGGGGTATAGCCGGAGACCTGCCAACCGCTCATGTCGCCGCTCTCCGTGCTGTGCGCAGGTGGACAATGCCGCTGAATACGCTGATCATTATCGTCACCGCCGCCGGTGACACCATCGGCCCGGCGGGTGCTCCGCTGCGCCGGGTGGCTGCCTGGTGACTCCTCCGGTGGCACGATCGGTGGCGGGGCGCTGGCTCGGCCACCCCGACGACGCACGATGGTCGGTCACGGACACCCTGTCACTGGTAGCACCCCCGGTCAACGTCCGACGGCGGCGCGGACCAGGCGGTGCCGCCGCCCAATCCCGGCGCTGACCTGCGCGGCGTCGACGTTTGGCCCCGGCCGGCGACGGAAAGTGTGGCGGGATGAGATGGGCCCGTCACGCCGTACCCGCCGCCGTAACCGCCCTCGCCGCGCTCGCCGCCCGTGACCTGCTGCAACGCGAGCACGCGCTGAGGCGCAACTTTCCGCTGCTGGTCACGCCCGCTACCTGCTCGAATCACTCGGGCCGGAGCTACGGCAGTACATCGTGGCCGGCAACAACGAGGAACGTCCATTCACCCGGGACCAACGCCGCTGGGTGTACGCCTCGGCGAAGCGGCAGAACAACTACTTCGGGTTCGGCACCGACAACGACATCGAGTACACCCCGGGATATCCGGTCATCAAGCACCGCACCTTCGGTCGGGCGGTACCACCGTCGACGCCGACGACCGGGCACGAGGTGCGGCTGCCGTCGGCGAAGGTGCTCGGGGGCGCGCGGCGACGCACCCACGCGTTCCGCCCCGAATCCGTGGTGACCATCTCCGGGATGAGCTTCGGCTCCCTGTCCGGCCCGGCGGTGGAGGCGTTGAACCGGGGCGCGGCGCTCGCCGGCTGCCTGCACAACACCGGCGAGGGCGGGCTGTCGCCGTACCACCGCCACGGCGGGGAGCTGATCCTGCAACTCGGTACCGCGTACTTCGGCTGCCGCGACGATCGGGGCCGGTTCGACCTGGCCCGACTCAAGGACGTGGTCGCTGGCGCACCGGTGCGGGCGCTGGAGATCAAGCTCAGTCAGGGTGCCAAGCCCAGCCTCGGTGGCCTGCTGCCGGCGGCGAAGGTGTCGGCGGAGATCGCCGCGACCCGGGGGATCCCGGTCGGCCGGGACTGCGTCAGCCCCTCGCGGCACGCGGAGTTCGCCGACTGCGACAGCCTGCTCGACTGGGTGGAACTCCTGGCCACCGAGACCGGCCTGCCGGTCGGCATCAAATCGGCCGTGGGCGACCTCGATTTCTGGACCGAGCTGGCCGACCTGATGCGCGGCACCGGCCGAGGCGTCGACTTCGTCACCATCGACGGCGGCGAGGGCGGCACCGGCGCCGCGCCACTGATCTTCACCGACTCCGTCTCGCTGCCGTTCCAGCAGGGCTTCGCCCGGATCTACCCCGTCTTCGCCGAACGTGACCTGCACGAGCAGGTCGTCTTCATCGGCTCCGGCAAGCTCGGCCTGCCCGACAACGCGGTGGTCGCGTTCGCGCTCGGCTGCGACATGGTGGCCGTGGGCCGGGAGGCGATGCTGGCGATCGGCTGCATTCAGGCGCAGAAGTGCCATACCGACACCTGCCCCACCGGGGTGGCCACCCAGAACGCCTGGCTGAACCGGGGGCTGGACCCGGCATCGAAGTCGGTCCGGGCGGCGCACTACATCAAGACGCTGCGGCGGGATCTGATGAAGGTCGCCGAGGCGTGCGGGGTGGAGCACCCAGGACTGATCGACACCGACGCCGTGGAGATACTCGGCGGGCGGACCAGCGCCACCCCGCTGCGCGAGGTGTACGGGTACCGACCTGGCTGGGGCCTACCGTCGGCGGCCGACCGCAAGGCGGTGGTGGAGCTGATGTCCACCGAGGCACCCCAGGGCGGCAGCGCTCCCCCGTCACCGACCGCCAAGCGTTGACGCCCGGCGTTCACCCCAGCCGTCGACAGTGGTTTCGCGAGCCGGGGTGCACGCGGGTCGACCGAGGCCGACCCGCGCGCGTTCGTGCCACCTCAGGACGGATCAGCGGCGGGCACCGACCCCTCCCCCGGCGTCGACCGCTACCACCGCTCTGGGCGACGTCGCCGGTCGGACGGGTGGTACCCGTCGCGCCGGAAAGGTGGACGGGCTGAGCCGCACCGACGGGGCCGGCCGCCACAGCAGGTTGACGGTGGCTCCGCCTGGACACGACAGACGTTGCCGGCCCCGGTAGCCGAGCCGGCGATACAGGCGCAGGTCGTCGTCGCCGTGCACCTCCGCGTAGGTGGGCAGACCGAGGTTGTCCATGTACCGGTGGCTGCCGGCGAGGACGGCGGCGGCCTGACCGGTCCGGTCGACGTCCGGTGGTGCGGCGAGGAACGCGAGGTGGTTGTG
Source organism: Micromonospora sp. NPDC000442 (assembly GCF_042898635.1). NCBI lineage: Bacteria > Bacillati > Actinomycetota > Actinomycetes > Micromonosporales > Micromonosporaceae > Micromonospora > Micromonospora sp. NPDC000442. The sequence goes on from NZ_JBIAYZ010000015.1 coordinate 12,368, forward strand.
TGCGTCGGCGGGACGCCGCGCGGCAAGGAGGTGATCGACGCGACGGAAGCGCACGGCGTGTTCGCCGCTGGCGTCGTCGAGTCGCTCGTCGTAGCGGGGTGGCGGCGGGATCGGACGGTAGCGGTGGAACCAGACGGTGGCGGCGGTCCCGTCCTTGAGCAGGAACGCGTCGCCGAACAGTAGGGCGTGCTCGGTCCAGATGCGGGCCACGGCGGCGATCACGGCGGGACGCCGCCGCCCGTCGGGCACGAGCCACGCGCCGAGGGAGGTCGGGACGATCGTGGCGGTGAGCAGGTCGACGATCCAGTCGAGGTCGCACCATCGGGCACGGTTGACCGGCAGGGTGACGTGCATGGGTACTCCTGGTGAGGCATGAAGTCGGAAAGAACGGTGACGGGCCGGTGCCACGGGTCACGCACGGGCGGGCCCGGGACGGTCGGCGGGGTACGCGCCGTCAGGTGTCGCGTCACGCGACCACGACCGGCGTGGCGGCGCTGCGGGGGCAGCGCCGCGGTCAGGCCGGCCGGCTGCGCGGGCGTGGCGAGCGGGAGGGTCGTCGCCGGGTACGCGCCAGCCGGGTCACCCGGCCGCTGACCGCCGGCGGCGACCAGCCGGCCACGGCCATGTCGGCCGGGCCGCTGTGCGAGGTCGGTGCCGACTCGGTACCGCTGGTGCCGGGAGCCGGCGACGAGGGCGGCGGACCGGGCGTACGGTCGGGCCGCCCGTTCCCGTCGCGCTGTCCACCGTCGACGATCCCGTCGGTGGTGTGCGGCAGCGACGCCGACGGCTGGCCGGACCGGTGACGGACGACGTGGTGGACGGAGCCGATCTGCCGGGCGCCGTCCGGGCCGGCGTCGGCCCGGTCCGGCCTGGCCGGTAGCGCGGGTTCGGCTCCCGGTGCCGGTGGCGTGGCGGGATCCGGATCGGGTCGGGGGGTCGGGTCCACCGGTGTCGGTGCCGGAGCGGGCTGAGGCAGCTCGACGACCGGCTCCAGCAGGTCGAGCACCGGCTCCAGACCCACCACGACGGAGTCGAGCAGCGGCGACGCGGGAGCCAACAGCTCCGCAAGGGCGGCGATGAGCGGCGCTGCGAGCGGCCCGGCCTCGGCGACCACGGCGGCCACCTCGTCGCGTACCGCCTCGGGCAGCCGCGCCAGCGGCTCCGCCGACCGGCTGAGCGACCTGCCCGCCGCAGGCGACCCGGCCGCCCGCTGCGCTGACGGTGCCGCACCCGTCGGATCGGCGGCTCCCCGAGGTGCGGTCGGCCTCGGTCTCGACATGCCCGGATCGGTCTCCGGTGGCACCTGACCAGCCGGCGGCGTCGGGTCAGCCGGCGGCGCAGTGTCCTGCGGTGGTCGCCCATTGGCAGGTGGTGACGGCGGTTCGGTCCGCCCGGCATCGGCGGGTGGTTCGGGCTCGTCGGGCGGAAGCGGTCGGGGCGGATCAGTCCTGGGCGGAGGGGCCGGCGGCGGAGGGGCCGGCGGCGGAGGGGCCGGCGGCGGAGGGGCCGGCGGCGGAGGGGCCGGCGGCGGAGGGGCCGGCGGCGGAGGGGGCTCCGGGGCGGGCGGATCCGACGTGAGTACCGGGGCGAGCAGACCTCGAACGAGGTCGCCGACGCGGGGCGTTGCGCCGTCCTGAGTGGCGGCCGGCGGTTCCCCGGCGGCCCGGGCGGAATCGGTCGAGGCGACGTCGTAGGCGCACCACGCCGCCCCGGCGACCACGGTCAGGAAACCGAGTCGTAGGACCATGCGGGCGAGGCCACGCCGTCGTCTCGTCACCGGCGCCTCCCGTGCCCAACCACCACCCGCTGCGAACGCACCCTAACTCACCGCGACAGCCTGGTCACGAGCCACGGGCGTGTCGATCCGCGGACCAATACTGGTCCAACCAGTTGACGGGTTGATGTGCCCTGGGCCACACTGCCCGGCATGGCATTCGTCCCCGTCACCCGGGCCTCCGTTTCCGACCTGGTCTTCGGACAGTTGCGCGACGCCATCGTCAGTGGCACCTACCGCACCGACGACAGCCTGCCCGGCGAGCGGGAGCTGGCCGCGGCTTTCCAGGTGAACCGGCACGCGGTCCGGGAGGCGCTGCGTCGGTTGCAGCAGCTCGGCCTGGTCAGGATCAGCCAGGGCGGGGCGACCCGGGTGTTGGACTGGCGGGTGCACGCCGGTCTGGATCTCGCGCTGTCCCTGGTGCGCTCCGGCGACGTCCTGCCGGTCGCCACCCTGGTACGCGACATGATGGACATGCGGGCCTGCATCGGCGTGGACGCGGCCCGGCTCTGCGCCCGCCGTGCCGACGACGCCGCGCGACGACGGATCGTACGGGCGGTCGAGGAGTTCGCCGACCTGGCCCCGGACCTGACCGCGATGGGTGAGGCCAACATCGCCGTCTGGCGGCTCATCCTGGACGGCTGCGGCAACACCGCGTACCTGCTGGCCTTCAACAGCCTGGTGGCCGGCGCCCTGGCGGTGGCCGAGGTGCCGCCACAGCGGCGCGCCAGCGAACTGCTCGACGTCACCGGGCACCGCCGGCTGGCCTCGGCCATCGCCGACGGCCGGGACGTCGAGGCCGCCGAACAGGCCCGATCCCTGCTCACCGCCGCGCTCACCGCCCCGACCAGAAAGGACAGCCGGGCATGATCCCCGCCGTGCTCTACGCCATCCCCGCGTTCCTCCTGCTCATCACCGTCGAGGCGTTGTCGTACCGGTTCGCGCCCGACGACGCCGAGCGGGGCTACGAGACCCGGGACACCGCCACCAGCCTGACCATGGGTGCCGGCAGCCAGGTCATCGGCGTGCCGTGGAAGCTGCTGACGATCGGCCTGTACGCCGCCGCGTACACCATCTCGCCGTTCAGTCTCTCCCCCGGCGACTGGTGGGTCTGGGTGTTGTTGTTCTTCGCCGACGACTTCGCCTACTACTGGTTCCACCGGGCCCACCACGAGGTCCGACTCCTGTGGGCGGGGCACGTGGTGCACCACTCCAGCGTGTTCTTCAACTTCTCCACCGCCCTGCGGCAGAGCTGGACGCCGATGACCTCGCTGCCGTTCTGGCTCGGCCTGGCCCTGCTCGGCATTCCACCGTGGATGATCTTCCTTCAGCAGTCGATCAGCCTGCTCTACCAGTTCTTCCTGCACACCGAGCGGATCAACCTGCTGCCCCGGCCGATCGAGCTGCTGCTCAACACTCCCTCGCACCACCGGGTGCACCACGGCTCGAACGACGAGTACCTGGACCGCAACTACGGCGGCATCCTGATCGTCTGGGACCGACTCTTCGGGACCTTCCAGGCCGAGGGGGACGCGGTCCGGTACGGGCTGACCAAGAACATCGGCACCTACAACCCGCTGCGGGTGGCGACCCACGAGTACGCGGCCATCTGGCGGGACCTGCGCACCGCCCGGTCGTGGCGGGAGCGGCTCGGGTACCTGCTGCGCCGCCCGGGCTGGCAGCCGGCCCGATGAACACGGCAACCGGCACCGGTCGACGACCGGTGGGCGTACGGCTGCGGCGGCCGGACCGGGGCGGGGCGTGGCTCTGGGCGTTCGCCGTCGTGGCGGCCGTCGAACTGGTCGCCGTCGCCACCGACGTGCCCGCGGCGCAGTGGTTGGCCAAGCCGCTGCTGGCACCGCTGCTGCTGGCGTGGCTGTGGCGGGTCCGCGCGGCGGACGTCCCGATCGCGGTCGGCCTGCTGCTCGCCACCGCCGGAGACGTCGCGCTGCTGGTGCCGTCGGAGATCGCGTTCCTGGTCGGGATGGGCTGTTTCCTCGGTACGCAACTGGCGTTCATCACCGCGTTCGTGAGACACCGCCGGGCCCGACCGGCGGCGGTGACCGGCTACCTGGCGCTGTGGGCTGTGGCGAACGCGATGCTGTGGTCGCGGCTGGGCGACCTGCGGCTACCGGTGCTCGGGTACAGCCTGGCGCTGTGTCTGATGGCGGCGACCGCCACCGCCCTCGGCCGGCGGGTAGCGCTCGGCGGTGCGCTGTTCCTCTTCTCGGACCTGCTGATCGGCCTCGGTGCGGCCGGTACGACGGTGCCCGGACACGGCGTGCTGGTGATGGCGACCTACAGCGCCGCGCTGTTCCTGATCAGTACCGGCTGGGCGGCGACGAGCCGGCGCTAGTACTAGTGACCGTGGTACAGGGCGGCGACCTCGTCGGCGAAGTGATTCTGCACGGCCTCCCGCTTGATCTTCAGAGTGGGGGTGAGCTCCCCGTCCACCTCGGTGAGATCCCGGTGCAGGATCCGGAAGGTCTTGACCTGTTCGGCCCGGGAGACGCTGCGGTTGGCCCGGTCGATCGCGACCTGGATCTCGGCACGTAGCTCCGGATTGTCCCGCAACGCGGACACCGACGCCCCGGGATGCCCGTGCTGCTCCCGCCAGCGCGTCCACGCCTGCGGGTCCACCGTCACCAGGGCGGCGACGTAGGGGCGGCCGTCGGCGACCAGCATCACCTGACTGACCAGCGGATGCGCCCGGATCCGCTCCTCGATCGGCGCGGGCGCGAGGTTCTTGCCGGCGGCCGTGACCATGATCTCCTTCGTCCGCCCGGTGATCCGCAGGAACCCGTCGTCGTCGAGTTTGCCGAGGTCACCGGTACGCAACCATCCGTCGTCGGTAAGCGCCTTCCGGGTGGCCTCCGGGTTGTTCCAGTAGCCGCCGAACACCACCTCTCCCCGGGCGTGGACCTCGCCGTCGTCGGCGATGCGGATCCGTACCCCCGGCAGTGGTCGCCCGACCGTGCCGATCCGCATCGCCGTCGGCAGGTTCGCGGTCAACGCCGGGGAGGTCTCGGTCAACCCGTACCCCTCCAGGACCGTGATGCCCACGCCCCGGAAGAAGTGACCGAGCCGCTCCCCCAGCGGCGCGCCGCCCACGATGGCCATCCGGCACCGCCCGCCGAGTGCGGCGCGCATCCGGCGGTACGCGGCGAGATCGAAGACCAGGTGCGCCAGGCGGAGCAGCTTTCCGGGCCCGCGCGCGGTGTCCAACACGCGGCTGTACCGCACAGCCGTCCGCTCGGCGAGGCCGAACAGCCACCCCCGGTGCGCGTCCTCGGCGGTGTGGCGGGCCTGGTCGTGCATCTTCTCGAACATCCGGGGCACGGCGAGGATGAAGGTGGGCTTGAACCGGCGCAGCTGGTCGAGCACCCCGGAGATGTCGGCGCTGTGCACCATGGTGGCGCGGTTGTGCACCATGCCGATCTGAATCAGCCGGGCGAAGGCGTGCGCCAACGGCAGGAACAGCACCGTCGACGCACCCGGATGCAGCAACTCGGGCAGCACCGCAGTGGCGTTGCCGATGTCGGCGGAGAGGTTGCGGTGGGTTAGCACGCAGCCCTTCGGTGGGCCGGTCGTGCCGCTGGTGTAGACGATGGTGGCGATGTCGGCGCCGGTCACGGCGGCTCGGCGGGCATCCACCTCGGTGACGTCGACGGCCCGGCCCCGCGCCACCAGCTCGATCAGATCACCGGCGTCGATGCGCCAGGTCTGCCGCAACTCGGGCAGTTCCGACCTCAGATCGGCCACGCTGAAGGCATGGTCTGCGGTCTCCAGCACGCAGCCGACCGCCCCGGAGTCGCCGAGCATCCAGCGGATCTGTTCCGGGCTGGAGGTGTCGTAGATCGGCACGGTCACCGCGCCGATCGACCAGAGGGCGTAGTCGACGAGCGTCCACTCGTACCGGGTACGGCTGAGCAACCCGACCCGGTCGCCGTGCGCGATCCCGGCAGCGGCGAAACCGCGGGCCACCGCCACCACGTCGTCGCGGAACTGCCGGCAGGTCACCGGCAGGGCGCCGCCTCGTCCGGAGCGGCGCACCGGCCACGACCGGGGATCCGGGTCGGGCCGGACGAACTGCACCGCGTCCGGGTCCTCGGCCGCGTTGCGCCACACCTGCTCCGCCAGGCCGACGTCATCGCCGCTGACGATCGGCTCGACCGCTGTCTCCCGCACGCCCGTCCACCTGCCGTCGCATCACCCGGCCTAGGCCATCGGAACAGATGGTCACCCGCCACCCCACGGCGTACCCCGAAAACCCGCAAACCCGCCCCCCACCCCACCCCCCGTGCTAACCCCACCCCCGCTCTCGCCGATCTTGCGCTTTCGGTCGGCGAAGTACCCCTTTCGCGGCCTATGCCTGGACGAAAAGTGCAAGATCGGCGGGGTGGGTGGGGCGGCGGGGGTGGGTGGGGCGGTGGGGGGGGTGGGGTGGGGTGGTTAGGGGTGGGGTGGTTAGGGGTGGGAGGGGGTGGGGTGGCGGGGTAGGCCGAACTGGTCCACGGTCGCGGTGATCAGCTCGTCGGTGGACAGTCGCAGGTCGAGGACGAGGCCCCGCTCCTCGGGACAGAGCGACTCCAGGGTGGCGGCCTGCGAGTCGAGCAGGCCTACCGGCATGTAGTGGCCCAAGCGCCGTGCCAGTCGCTCCCGGAGGCCTCGGTCGGGCCGGTCAGGTGCACGAAGTCCACCTCCGGCGGGCCCTGCCGCAGCACGTCCCGGTACGAGCGCTTCAGCGCCGAGCAGGCCAGCACGGTCGACACGCCCTCGCGGTGGCGGGCGGCCATCCAGTCGGCCAGGGAGCACAGCCACGGCCAGCGGGCCGCGTCGTCCAGGGGTACGCCGGCCCGCATCCGGGCCACGTTGGCCGCCGAGTGGAACTCGTCGGCCTCGGCGAAGGTCAGCCCGGTCAGCGCGGCCACCCCCTGCGCCACGGTCGTCTTCCCCGCGCCGGACACGCCCATCACCACGACGTGCCGGGTCGCCCGGTCACCAGTCATGGACGGTGCCGTCCTGAAGCCGGTTGAACGGCAGGTACGCCGGTTGGTACGGGAACCGGGCGGCCGCCTCCTCGTCCAGTTCCACACCGATGCCCGGCTGCTCACCCGGGTGCAGGTAGCCGTCGGTGAAGGTGAACGACTGGCGGAACACCTCGTCGGTGAGCGCGCCGTGCCGCATGTACTCCTGGATGCCGAAGTTGTGGATGGCCAGGTCAAGGTGGAGGGCGGCGGCCATGCCGACCGGCGAGATGTCGGTCGGCCCGTGGATGCCGGACTTGATCTGGTACTGCGCGGCGAAGTCGAGCAGCTTACGCATCGCGGTGATGCCACCGGTGTGGGTGACCGCGGAACGCACGTAGTCGATCAACTGTTCCCGGATCAGGGTCTGGTAGTCCCAGACGGTGTTGAACACCTCGCCGATCGCCAGCGGCGTGGTGGTGTGCTGACGGACCAGCCGCAGCGCCTCCTGGTTCTCCGCCGGGGTGCAGTCCTCCAGCCAGAACAGGTCGTACGGTTCGAGGGCCTTGCCCAGCTTCGCGGCCTGGATCGGGGTCATCCGGTGATGCCCGTCGTGCAGCAGCGGCAGCTCGGGCCCGAACTCGTTGCGGACCGCCTCGAAGACGCCGGGCAGGTGGCGCAGGTACGCCCGGGTGTCCCAGTCCTCCTCGGCCGGCAGCGGGGTGCGCTGCGCCGGCTCGTAGTCGTAGCGCTTACCGTCGGCGCTGGGCTGGGTGGCCACGCCGTACACGGCGTTGATGCCGGGCACGGAGGTCTGCACCCGGATGGACCGGAAGCCGAGATCGAGGTGCGCCCGGATGGAGTCGAACAGCTCCGGCAGGTCCCGCCCGGAGGCGTGGCCGTACGCCATGATGCCGGTACGGCACGCGCCGCCGAGCAGCTGGTAGAGCGGCATCCCGGCGGCCTTGGCCTTGATGTCCCAGAGCGCGACGTCGACCGCGGCGATGGCGGCCATGGTGACCGGTCCGCGCCGCCAGTACGCCGAGCGGTACAGAAACTGCCAGGCGTCCTCGATGCGGTGCGCGTCGCGCCCGAGCAGCAACGGCACGACGTGATCACGCAGGTACGAGGCGACCGAGAGTTCACGCCCGTTGAGCGTACCGTCACCGAGGCCGGTGATGCCGTCCGCTGTGGTGATCTTCAGGGTGACGAAGTTGCGGTCCGGGCTGGTGACGATGACGTCGGCGGCCACGATCTTCACGAGGGGGTGCCTTTCCCGCGGGCCGTTAACCCGGCGGCGGCACCGGCGGCGAGTCGGGGGAACCCGCGTTGAGCTCGACGTTGTACTGGCCCGAGATGCTAGGCCAAAACGCCTCCGCGCCGCCATCCGCGGCGGGGAACCTACCCCGGCCGGCCGCCTGCCCGATGTGGCCCAGCACCTCGTGGACGTGCGGGCGGACCTGGGCGCGCAACGTCTCGCTCCAGTGCTCCTGCTCGTAGCGGTGGTTCAGGTACATCCGGCGGGCGTGGGCCAGGACGGGCCGGTGATCCGGTGGCAGGCGGGCCACGGCCCAGTCGGCGGCGACGTCCTTGGCACGGACCTCACCGGTGGTCACGGTGAACCAGACGCGGGCGAGGGTGAGCAGCACGTTGCGGGTGTCGCCGTCGAGGTCGTCGAGCAGGCCCGGTACGCCGGCCACGCTCGCCCGGACCACATCGGCCGTAGGCACCGCCGCCAGCACCCGCGCCGGGGGCGGACCGGCCAGCGGGTGATCGCCGACGCGGGCGGCCGTGACCACCAGCGCCAGATCCGCCATCGTCTCCGGCTGCGGCACGGTGCCGGCCAGGTACGCGGCGCGGCGCCACTCGCCGTACTGGAAATCCACAGTGGGTGGGTACCGCCACGGTCGCACCTCGGCGGCGACGACCACGGTCAACTCGATCGGGCGGACCCGGTTCACCGAACCGGAGGTGGCCAGCAGCCCGTCGAGCAGCAGCCGCCGCTGCGGGTCGGTCAGGCTCCGAGCCGTGACCACCAGCACGTCGATGTCGCTGGCCGGCCGCAACCCGCCGAGCACCGCCGAGCCGTGCAGGTAGGCACCGACGAGCCGGTCACCGAGCACGTCCTTGAGGAGTTCGACGAGCTGCCGGATCTGGTCCATCATCGGCCGAGTCTGTGTCCGAGCGCAGCGTCGGCGCCACCGCTTTCCGGCCGTGCCACGGGCCGCCGGCTGGTCCTGGCGGAGCGTACGATGCGGCACATGGCGTTGTTGCACCGAGCGGACATCCGTCCCTCCAAGCTGGAACTGTTGGCGGCCTGGCTGCCGACCCGGGACTGGTACGAGGGCGGCGGCGACGTGACGCGCGTGGCCGCGTACCGGTTCGACGATCCGGCCGGGCAGGTGGGCATCGAGACGCTCCTGGTCCGGAGCGGCGACGGGCCGGTGCACCAGGTGCCGTTGACCTACCGTGGGGCGCCGCTGGACGATGCCGACGAGTGGCTGGTGGGCACCATCGAGCACTCGGTGCTGGGTCGGCGGTGGGTCTACGACGCGGTCGGCGACCCGGTGTACGCGGCCACCCTGGCCGAGGCCATCCTGGCCGGCACCGGACAGGCCGAGGAGTACTTCGAGGTCGACGGCCGGCGCGAGGTGCGCCCACCCAATATGGGCATCACCAGCGACGCTCCCGTCGCCGACCCGCCCACGATCGGGGCGGTCCGCCAGGTGGTCGACGGCGACCCCACGCTCATCGTCACCGACGCCCTCGAGCTGGGGGTGATCCGCCGCCCCGGATCCGTCGCCGCACCGGCCGGCGCCACGCTTACCGGCACCTGGGACGACGTCCGGGCCCCGCTGGCCTACGCAGCGCCACGCTGAGTCGGCGCGGACACCGCAACGGCCCCGCGACGCCACGGTGCCACGCCTCTACCGGCACCGAGCCGGTCGGGCGACACCTCGGCCGGTACAAGAGCCGGCGGTGCGCGCGCCGACCGAGGCGTGGCCTCGACGATCGGGCGTCAGTCGGCGAAGGCGGACAGGTCGAACCGGTCCAGGCGGGCCGGGTCGGCGATCACGTCGATCTCGGCGATACGCCCGCCGCGAATGCTGAACGCCATCACCGACAGCGGGCGGCCCGACGCCATGACGACCACCCCGGCGGCACCGTTGATCACCGCTGGCCGCGCGAAGGGCGAGAACCGGCCGAATGTCGTGGCCTGGGCGGCCACCGCCCGTGCGCTGGTGATCACGGTGGTGTGGCGGGTGCGGGTGGCGCCGCCGTCGGCACGGAGCACCACGTCCGGGTGCAGCACGGCGACGAGTCCCTCGATGTCACCGTCCCGGGCGGCGGCGAGGAACGCGTTGACCACCGTGCGTTGCCGGGCGAGGTCACGGTCGGTCGGCGGTGCCTGACCGCGTACCCGACGGCGGGCCCGGCTGGCCACCTGCCGTGCGGTGGCCGGCGACCGGTCGATCATCGGGGCGATCTCGTCGAAGGGCACCCCGAACATGTCGTGCAGGACGAATGCGAGACGTTCGGCGGGGGTCAGTGTGTCGAGCACCACCAGCAGCGCCAGCCCCACCGAGTCGGCCAGTACGGCGGCGTGCTCGGGATCGTCGGGTCCGGCGGGCGTGATCACCGGGTCGGGCACCCGGATGTCCAGTGGCTCCTCGCGCCGCCGCTGTCGGCTGCGCAGGATGTTCAGGCACACGCGGGCGACCACCGTGGTCAGCCAGGCGGCGAGATTGTCCACCTCGTCGGAGTCGGTACGGGACAGCCGTAGCCACGTCTCCTGCACGGCGTCCTCCGCCTCGCCGAGCGAACCCAGCATCCGGTAGGCCACCGAATGCAGGTACGGCCGCTGCTGCTCGAACCGCTCGGCCAACCAGGCGGACTCCCCCATTGCCACTTCCCTTCCTGAAGGTTCACCCACCCGACCCCGGCCGAGGCCTGAACGTGACAAGAGCCGGCCTGGACGTGCCGGGGGTGCCGGCGGCCGGTGTGGCGGGCGAGGCCCGTCAGGCCAGAATGACGGGATTGGTCAGGGCCGCCATCTGCCGGTCCGGATGGCGCACCTCCGCCCGGACGAAGCCGCTGTCCCGCGCGGCGGTACGCCACCGGATCGTGTCCGCCCCGTCGGCGGGAAGTCGCTCGCGGAGCACGGTGCCGCGTTCGGTGTGCAGACTGACGGTGCCCGACGGTACCCCGGACACCCGCACCCGTACCTCGATCGGCTCGCCGTCGGAGTCCAGGCGGGCCCCGACGCCGGCAGCGCGGCCACCGGTCGTGGCGGTGAGTTCCAGGTCGACGACGGCGGAACCGGCGATCCAGCTCCGGCCGGCCCGCAGGCCGGCGAGGATCGCGTCGACACCCAACTCCTCGGCGTGGACCACGGTGTGCGGGGTGCCGAGCTGGCCGGCGAGGTGGGCGTCGCTGTTGCCGACCGCCGGCCACCACCGTCCCCGATGGATGTCGTGGCCGAGGTTACGCCCCCACTCGGCCAGCGCCGCCTCGTTGTCCGCGTTCCACGGCAGGTCCGAGCGCCACTGCCCGTTCCACACCTCCACCGCGTCGAAGCACCGGTACGGGTAGGCCAGGGTGCCGGACTCGTACGGCGCGTACGGGTGGGCGGCCACGCAGAGCCCGCCCGGTCGGCGTACCCGGGCCAGTTGCCGGTCGATGGCGTCGTCGCGCACGCCGTAGCGCCACTCGACCTGGTGCCCGGGTTCGAGGCCGAGGGCGAGCCAGTGCCCGGTGTGCGTGGTGACCTCCTGCCCGAGGATGACCAGCAGGTCGTCGCCGGCGTACCGACTCCAGTCACCGTGCCCGGCGAGGGTGTTGTGCTCGGTGGTGGCGACGAAGTCCAACCCGATCTCGCGGGCAGCGGCGGCGAGTTGCCCCGGGGTGAGTTCGCCGCCGGCCGAGCGCACCGTGTGCAGGTGGACGTCGCCCCGGTACCAGCCGGGCCCCCGACCCGCCACCCGCCGGGCCGGGTACGCCGCCCCGTCGGGATGCCGGAGCCGGTCTTCAGCCACGCGAGGGTCGCATGAGACGCTCGGCGGTGCCGAACGCGTAGCCCCGCGACTCGATCAACTCCGAGTCGTCGCGTTCCCAGGCCAGTTCGTCGATCACCTCGACGACGCCGGCGAGCCTGGCCGTGTGATCGGCCACCATAGCGGCGAGGCTGCGACTCTCGACGGTGCCGGACAACGTCACCACGCCGTCCACCACGCCGACCGTCACGGTGTTCGGGTCGATCCAGAGGCCGCGCAGCACGGTGTCGACGACGTCGGCGCTGATCTCCGTGTCCAGTCGGGTGTGGATCCGCAGCAGATCCCGCCGGGACACGATTCCGACGAGCCGCCGGTCGGTGTCCACGACCGGCATCCGCTTGACCTGTGCCGCCTCCAGCCGCCGGGCCGCCGCGGCGACCGACGCCGTCGGCTCGATCACGACCGCCGGTGCGGTCATCAGGTCGGCGGCGACGGTGGCCTGTGCCTTCGCCGCCACCCGGCGGACGCCGATGATCCGGCGGTGCCGCTCGTCCCCCGCGGCCTCGATCTTGTGCAACAGGTCAGCCTCGGACACCACGCCGAGGACGTGACCCTCCGCGTCCACCACGGGTGCCGCGCTGACACCGCTGCCCACCAGCGCGTCGACCACCTCACGGTACGAGGTGTCGGGCCGCACCGACATGACGTCGCCGGTCATCACGTCGCCGACCATCCATTGTGACTTTCGCTGTGCAGTGTTGGTGGTCATTGCCCTCCTCCTTGCCTTCCAGCCTTCCACCGCCGCTGCGCCGTCGACAGAGTCGTTGGGCCCTGCCGCAGGACGGGGTTTCTCTCCTACCCAGGTAGGGGGCGGCCATCCGACCGTCGGCCGCGGTCGGGGCCAGTGGTCGGGCGACGTCGGCCCGTACGCCGACAAGCATCTACAGGCATGACTGACAACCTGTCGCGGCGGGCGTACCGGCACCGCCCCCTGATGGTCTTCGTCTCGGCGATGGCGGTGCTCGCCGTCGTCTGCGCGGTCGGCATCGTCGCCGACCAGCGGGTCCTGACCGGCGCGCCGATCTGGCTCAAGCCGTTCAAGTTCTCGGTGTCGTTCGTCCTGTACGGCGGCACCCTGGTCTGGCTGCTCTCCCTGCTGCGCCGCCGCAGCCGGGTCGCGGAGTGGGCCGTCACCGTGGTGGTCGCCATGGGTGTGGTGGAGATGTGCATCATCGTCGGGCAGGTGATCCGCGGCACCACCAGCCACTACAACGAGACCAGCACGTTCAACGCCGTGCTGTGGCAGCTGATGGGTGCGGCCATCATGGTGCTGTTCGTCGCGCACGTCGCCATCGGTGTCGCGGTGCTGCGGCAGCCGATCGCCGGCCGGGCCGGCCGGTACGCCATCGGTCTGGGGCTCGGGCTGGCGGCACTCGGCATGCTGGTGGCGGTACCGATGACCATGCCGGGTCAGGCGCCCGTGATCGAGGGCATCGCCGGTGCGCACAGTGTGGGTGTGCCCGACGGCGGGCCGGGACTACCGCTGGTCGGCTGGAGCACGACCGGCGGGGATCTGCGGATCGGGCACTTCGTGGGGCTGCACGGAATGCAGGTGCTGCCGATCCTGGCGCTGTTGCTGAGCCGGTTCGCCGGTGGCTGGCTGGACGAGCGTACGCGGGCGCGGCTGCTGCTCGTCGTGGGTGTCGGCTACGGTGCGGTGACCATGCTGCTGACCTGGCAGGCGCTGCGCGGGCAGCCGCTGCTGCGACCGGACACGCTCACCCTGGCCGCCGCCGCGGCGCTGGCGGTGACGACCGTCGCCGCTGCCGGCGCGGTGCTGGCCCGACACCGTTTTTCGGCGGCCACGGTCGAACACCCGCCGACGGGCCCGGGTGAGCAGCGCGCGACGGGCGGGTCGACGGTGACGAGCGGACGGAGGTGACCGCGTGAGCGCCACGTTGTTCTCCTTGACCTTCGCGGTGGCGGCACCCTTCTGGGCGCTGATGATCCTGCTGCCGAACTGGACGGTGACCCACCGGATCATCCGGTCACCGCTGATCGTGATCCCGGTCGTGGCGATCTACGCGATCCTGGTGATTCCGGCGCTCGGGGAGGTCCTGCCGGCCGTGGTCGACCCCACCCTCGACGGCGTACGGGAGTTGCTGGGCGGTGCCGACGGCGCGGCGGCGGCCTGGGCACACATGATCGCCTTCGACCTCTTCGTCGGCCGTTGGGCCTGGCTCGACAGCCGGGAGCGGAAAGTCCCGTCGCTGGTGATGGCGCCGGTGCTGGTGCTGACGATCCTGCTGGGCCCGCTCGGCCTGGCCGCCTATCTGGTCGTCCGCACCAGATGGGTACGCCCGCCGGCCACTTCTGGCCTCGACGAGCAGCGCCTAGGCTGAGGCCGTGGGCTGGGTGGGACGGCTGTTCGACGCGCGCGACAGCCTCGTGCGGATGGTGCTGCTCATCCTCTCCGGGCTGGGCTATCTGTTCTTCGGCGCGCTGTCCGCACCGACCACCACCCAGTGGATCCTCGCGGCGCTCGCCTTCGTGGTCGGGCTGGCGCTGCACCGCCGGCCGCTGGCCAACCTGCTGACGCAGACCGCGCTGCTGGCGGTGGCGATCTGGCTGATCAACGACTTCATGATCAATCAGGTCGGCGCCAGTTGGGCGCTGCTCGAACTGACCATGGTCGCCCGCCGGAGCCGGACCATCTGGCTGGCGGCGGGGCTGCTGGCCGTGGTCGACCTGACCGACTCGATCGGCGATCCGCTGCCGCGCCTGCTCTCCGGTGTGTTCGGGCTGCTGGCAGAGGTCGGCGTGCCCCTGCTGCTGGGGCTGGTCATCCGGACCACCCGGGAACTCGCTCAGCAGTCGCGGCGGCGGGCCGAGGAGGAGCAACGGCGGCGCGAGTCGGAGAATCGCGCCGCACGGGCCGACGAGCGCAGCGCCATCGCCCGCGAGCTGCACGACGTGGTCGCGCACCACGTGGCCTCAATGGTGCTGCGCGTCGGGGTGGCCCGACACGTGCTGACCGACCTGGATCCACGGGTCGGCGCGGTCTTCGACGACGTGCACGGCACCGGCACGGCGGCCCTTGCCGACCTGCGCCGGCTGGTCGCGGTGCTGCGTGACCCCAACGGTGTACGCGGCGACGCCGCGTTGACCGCGATCGAACCGTCGGCGTTGCCGGCCGCGCTCGGCGCCGCGGTGGACCGGGCCCGCCAGGCCGGTGTCACAGTCGTCGCCGACATCGACCCGGCGGTCGGCGCCCTCGACGCGGTACGCGGCCTCGCGGTGCTGCGGCTCAGCCAGGAGGCGCTGACGAACGTGGCCAAGCACGCCGGTACCACCGCGGTGGCGCGGCTGTCGGTAAACGTGGTCGACGGGGCCGTCCACTGGGAGGTGGTCGACGACGGTCGTGGCTGGGTGCCCGCCACCGTGCCGGTCGGCGGCGGCCACGGCATCACCGGCATGCGCGAACGGGTCGAGGTCCTCGGCGGACAGTTGACGGCCGGCCCGACCGGCGCGGGGTGGCGGGTGGCCACCGTGCTGCCCGCCGGCCGCCAGGTGTCCGGTGCACCCGCCCCGGCACCGTCGACAGACGACGCGACAGTCACGCCGTCGGCAAGGGACGTGCCGGCCGGGCCGCCGGGCACCGCGTCGACGGCGGGGGTGGACGGGTCCCGCGCCGGCCCGTGTGCGACGGGGCGCGCGTGATCCGCGTACTGCTGGTCGACGACCAGCACCTCATCCGCGCCGGCCTGCGCATGCTCTGCGAGGCTCAGCCCGACATCGAGGTCGTCGGCGAGGCCGACAACGGCCGCGACGCGATCGCCCTGGCCGCCCGGCTGGTGCCCGACGTCGTGGTGATGGACCTGCGCATGCCCGGCGTCGACGGGATCTCCGCGACCAGCCGGATCATTGCCGACCGTCCCGGTGCGCGCGTGCTGGTGCTGACCACGTTCGGCGACGACGACCACCTCTACCCGGCGTTGACGGCCGGCGCCTGCGGCTTCCTGCTCAAGGACGCACCGCCGACCGAGCTGCTGGACGGCGTTCGTCGGGCCGCGACGGGCGACAGTCCGTTCAGCCAGGAGGTGCTGCGCCGGTTGGTGCAGCGCGCGGTGCACGCCCGCACCGGGACACCGCCGCCGGTCACCGGGCTGACCGCCCGGGAGCAGCAGGTGCTGGACCTGGTCGCCGACGGGCTGTCCAACGGCGAGATCGCCGAGCGGCTGCACATCGGCGTCACCACGGTCAAGTCCCACATCACCAGCCTGATGACCAAGACGGGCAGCCCCAACCGGGTACGCCTGGCGCTGTTCGCCCGCGGCCTGTGAACCGGCGTCGCCCGGGCGAGGCATCGGGCGGCGGCAGCCTGGGTCGCGGCGGCCCCGGCAGCGTCTTTAACCGGTTATCCGCCGGCCATCGCGCCGAGGACGATGAACGGCTCCTCACCGGCGACGACCCGCTCGGGCAGGGGTGTGTCGGGTGAGCTGTTGGACAGGTCCTCCTCGCAGGCGTAGAAGCGGACGAAGGCGCGGCGCTTACCGCTGTGCCGGTCGCGGATGGTGCCGAGCAGCATCGGGTACCGCGCCTCGATGGCGTCGAGCACCAGGCGCTGGGTGGCCGGCCCCGGGCCGGCCACCTCGACCCGCACCTCGCCGGTCACCCCGGCGAGGGTCTTCAGGTGAGCCGGGAGGACGACCCGGATCACGGCAGCACCTGAACTTCCACGGAGAGCACGGCTGGCAGGTCCCGGACGATCGGCGCCCAGCTGTCGCCGCCGTCGGCGGAGCGGTAGACCTGACCACCGGTGGTGCCGAAGTAGATGCCGCAGGGGTCGAGCGTGTCGACGGCCATCGCGTCGCGCAGCACGTTTACGTAGCAGTCGGACTGCGGCAGCCCGTCGGTCAACGGCTCCCACTCGTCGCCGCCGGTGCGGCTGCGGTAGACGCGCAGCTTGCCCTCCGGCGGGTAGTGCTCGGAGTCGCTCTTGATCGGCACCACGTAGATGGTCTCCGGCTCGTGGGCGTGCACCGCGATCGGGAAGCCGAAGTCCGACGGCAGGTTGCCGCTTACCTCGCGCCAGTTCGCGCCGGCGTCGTCGCTGCGCATCACGTCCCAGTGCTTCTGCATGTAGAGCGTGTCGGGGCGCGACGGGTGCTGGGTGATGTGGTGCACGCAGTGGCCGACCTCGGAGTCCTGGTCGGGAATCTCTCCCGACCGCAGGCCCTTGTTGATCGGCAGCCAACTGGTGCCGCCGTCGTCGCTGCGGAACGCGCCGGCCGCCGAGATGGCGGTGTAGATCCGACCCTGGTGGACCGGATCCAGGATGATCGTGTGCAGGCACATGCCACCCGCGCCGGGCTGCCATGACGGCCCGCTCGGGTGGGTACGCAGGGCGGTCAGCTCGGTCCACTTGCCGCCGCCGTCGTTTGACACGTAGAGCGCCGCGTCCTCCGCGCCCGCGTAGACGGTGTCCGGGTCGTCGCGGGACGGTTCGAGGTGCCAGATGCGCTTGAACTCCCAAGGCCGCGGGGTTCCGTCGTACCAGAGGTGGTCGCCGACGTCGCCGGCGTAGGCGAAGTCGTTGTCGACCGTGGTCCAGGTGCGCCCGCCGTCGTCGGAGCGCTGGATCAGCTGCCCGAACCAGCCGCCGGACTGGGAGGCGTAGAGCCGGTCCGGATCGGCCGGCGACCCGGTGAGGTGGTACATCTCCCAGCCGCCGAAGTGCGGCCCGTCGACCGTCCAGCTGTCGCGTCTGCCGTCGGAGGTCAGGATGAACGCACCCTTGCGCGTCCCCACCAGTACGCGTACACCACTCATCTGAGCGTCCTCTCGTCTTCGTCGGGCCGGCGGGCGGTCTCCGCGCCGCCGCACCGACATGCATCGGTCCTGGCCGGTCTACTCCCTGGGTACGACGAATTGGCATCAGCGAAACGGACAGCACCCGCCGCCGCTCGGATTCACCCGGCTTCTGTCGGATGCCCGTCACTTGCGGCCCTGACCCGTATCCCGCCGTGGCGGCCCTTGCACGGTGTAGTGACAGCGACCACGATGGGATCATGGTCGATGGATTGATCTTGCAGGTCGTGTCGGACGGTCCGGTCAGCGACGAGGAACTGGCCGAGCAGGCCCGCCATCTGAGGGAACACCTGAACCAGCTTCCCGGCGTCGAGGCGAGCGAACTGACCGCCGAGGCCGCACCGGGCACCCGGGACACCGCGAGCTACATCTTCGGCGTACTGGCCCTCGCCGTGTTCACCGTGCCGACGGTCAAGCGGGCGGCGGCGGACATCCGGCACCTGGCCGAGGTCATCAAGCGCTACCAGGAGCGCAACAAGGGCAAGCGGCTGCGCATGACCCTCCCCGACGGCACCGAGATCGACGTACGGGACGTGTCGGAGAAGACCCTGGCCGAGCTGATCAAGTCGGTGTCGGTGCCCCGGCAGGGTGAGGCGGCCGTGCCCGAGAAGGTCGACGGTGACTGATCCGGCGGAGTCACGGTGAAGCGGGCGCTGCTGGTCGGGGTGGGCAGCTACGCCAACGAGGCGCTGCCCACCCTCGACTCCCCCGCCAGCGACCTGAAGGACTGGGCGCGGCTGCTGCGGGATCCGACGCTCGGCGCCTTCGACGACGTACGCGATCTCCTGGACGCCGACTCGTACCGCCTCCAGCTCGCCCTCTACGACTTCCTGACCAGCGCCGATCCGCACGATTTCCTGCTCGTCTACTACTCCGGCCACGGGCGGCTGCATCACGATCACCGGCTCTACCTCACCGCGACCGACACCGACCCCGACCGGCTCCCACCGACCTCGGTGCCGACCGACGAGTTCCGGCACTGGGTCGACGAGTGCCGGGCCGGCGAACTGGTGCTGATCCTCGACTGCTGCCACGCGGGCGCCTTCGGTGACCTCAAACAGCGCGGCGGCCGTAGTCGCATCGTCGTGGTCTCCGCCGGGGCCACCGAGCTGGCCCACGAGGGCGACGGCCACAAGCAGCACGCGCTGCCGTCGGCGTTCTCCGGTCCGTTCCTGGAGGGGCTGCGTACCGGCGGCGCCGACCGGGACGGCAACGGGATCATCAGCGTGCGGGAGGCGTTCGAGTACGCGGCCGTGCGCATGGTCGACCGGGAACGCCGGCAGACACCCCAGATGCGCGCCGCCGGGGTCGGTGATCTCATCCTCAGCAACGCGCCGCGCCGGCCCGAGCTGATCCCGGATGACCTGCTGGCGCTCACCCGCAACCGGCTCGCGGCAGCCCGGGTGCTGGCCGTGGAGGAGCTGAGCAACTGGGCGTACGGCCACCAGCGCAGCCGGGAACAGTTGGTCGCCGCCTTCGAGACGCTGGAGACCCTGGAGCGGGATCCGGCGGAACGGGTGGCCGAGCGTGCCCGGCAGGCCCTGTCGGGCCGGCTGCGGGTCACCCGGGCCGAGATGGCGGAGGATCCCGGGCCGCCGGAGCCGCCGGGCGAGCCGGGCTGGGCGGCCGGCAGCACCTTCTACGAGGTAAACGTCCGGTTCTTCTACGACTCCGACGGAGACGGCCACGGCGACCTGCGGGGTGTCACCGAGAAACTGGACTACCTGCGCCGCCTCGGCGTCGACTGCCTGCTGCTCAATCCGATCATGGCGGCACCGGCGCTGGGCGACGGTCGGGCGGCCGCCGACTTCGAGGCGATCGACGAGGGCCTCGGCGCGCCGTCGCACCTGCTGGAACTGCTCAGCCTCGCCCACCGGCAGGGGCTGCGGGTGGCGCTGGATCTGGTGCTCAACCACACAAGCGACAAGCACCCCTGGTTCCAGGCCTCGCGCAGCGACCCCGCCGGCCCGTACGGCGACTTCTACGTGTGGAGCGACAGCGACGAGGGTTACGCCGAGGCCGACGACCCGCTGGGCAGCCACGGCGCGGGGTGGACCTACGACAGCCAGCGCCGCCAGTACTACTGGCACCGCTACAGCCGGTCCGAGCCGGACCTGAACTACGACGCGCCCGAGGTACGCGCGGCGATGCGCGACGTGATGGCGTTCTGGCTCCGGCAGGGCGTCGACGGGCTGCGTCTGCTCACCGTCCCGTACCTGTTCGAGCGCAGCGGCACCTCAAGCAAGGGGCTCGACGAGACCCACGGCTACCTGCGCCAGCTGCGGTCCTGGTTGGACGAGACGTACCCGGACCGGATCCTGATCGCCTGGAGCGAGGACTGGCCGGAGGGGGCCGGTGCCTACTTCGGCACCACCGAGCACCCCGAGTGCCACCTGGTGATGTACGCCTCGCTGATGCCGAGCCTGCTGCTGGCGATGCGGCGGGAGGCGCACCGACCGGTGTCCCGGGTGCTGGCGCAGATGGGTGACCAGCCGCCCGACCGGCACTGGGCGGTGTTCCTGCGCAACGGCGACGAGATGTCGCTGGGCCTGCTGCACGAGCGGGAACGCGACGACCTGCTGCACGCGTACGCGCCGCTGGCCCGGATGCGGGGTGCGACCGGCATCCGGCGCCGCACGGCGACCCTGCTCAACGACGACCGGGGGCAGTTGGAACTCGCCTTCGCCCTGCTGCTGTCGATGCCCGGCGTGCCGGTGCTGTACTACGGCGACGAGATCGGCATGGGCGAGAACCTGGCGTTGCCGGGCCACCTGGCGTTCAACACCCCGATGCAGTGGGCGCCGGACCGCAACGGCGGCTTCTCGGTGGCGCAGCCGGAGAACCTGCCGGCGCCTCCGATCCACGAGTCGATCTACGGCTACATGGCGGTGAACGTGGAGAACCAGCTCCGCTCGCGTTCGTCGCTGCTGCACGTCGTCGAGAAGATGATCGAGACCCGGCACGCCTGCCCGGCGTTCTCCCGCCCCGGTTGCCGCATCGTCCGCTCCACCAATCCGGCGGTGCTGGCGTTCCTGCGCGGTGAACCGGACGACGAGGTGCTCTGCCTGTTCAACTTCTCCCGCTACCCGCAGACCACGACGCTGACCCTGACCTCGCACGTCGGCCGCCGGCCCCGCGAACTGACCGGCGGTGCCGAGTTTCCGTGCGTGCCGGATTCGGGCGAGTACGACCTGGGCGTCGCCGGTCACGGCGTCTTCTGGCTGTCGGTTGCCGCGGGCCGCGACCCGGACACCGTGCTCACCCCGCCGGGGACCGCCGCGCGTCGGCGGGCCAGATGACGGTGGTGGGGATGCCCCGCTCGCGGGCCCAGCCGACGGTCCGGTCGGTCGACGCGTCGTGGCAGCCCGGTTCGCCGTCCCAGACCGCCAGCAGCCGCTGCACCCGCAGCAGCAGTTCCCGGTTGGCGGCCACGTAGGCGGCGGTGCCGGAGGTGCGGTGGCCGGTGTGCAGGACCCGGGTGGCGCGGCCCAGTAGCTCGTCGAAGGCGCCCCGGGCCGCCGGGGCGATGGTGTCCCGGTAGTCGGGGGCCGGCAGCACCACCTCGTACGTGCCGCCGCCGTCCAGGACCGCGCGGGCGAAGATCTGGTCGGTGCCCGCCGCCAGGCAGGTGACCCCGTGCACCGGCCGGTCGCTGATCCGGCGCAGTTCGAGGCGGATCGCCTCGGCGACCAGCCGTTCGGTGGCCGGGGTCAGGTTGATGTGGCCGGTGACCCCGACGCGGACCGGTTCCCGTTCAGGCGGCATCGGCCGACCCTCCCCGCTGGACGGGCACGCTGGGGCCCAGCCGGATCAACTCGAATCCGCTGTCGGACAGCACATCGGGCAACGCCCGGATCTCCTGCCGGTTCTGCTCCTTCGCCGCCGGCGACAGCTCGTCCCACGGCCGCAGCAGGTGATGTCGACGCCGGACGTCGTCGCGCGGCTCGCCGTACGTCCAGCCTTCGGAGCGCCGCTCCCGGCACCACCGCTCGTGTTCGAGTCGGGCGAGCTGTTCGACCCGGTCGTCGATGGCCCGCCCGGCGGCCGAGGCGTCACCGGCACCACCGTGCCGGGGCGCCACCACGCAGCCCAGGTTCAGCAGCTTGGCGGCGATGTCCTGAACATGACTGCGGTTGGCGCGGCGCAGCGACTCCGGCAGCCGGGACCAGGGCACCATGGCGGGTGCGTCGCCGAGACGGACCCCGGCCCGCTGCTGGGCGTACAGGTACCGCAGGTGGATCTGTTGGGCGAGCCGTTCGGTGAGGTCCTCGGCGATCAGCCGGGCGTCGCAGGCGTGCGTCAGCACCGGGTACAGCCGCAGCTTGCCGTGCACCTCGTCGAGCAGGTCGTGGCGGACGTCGCCGTGGAAGGCGGCGGCGAGCGCGGCCTGCCGGTAGACCGGCACGAAGACGATGCTGCGCGCCCCGCGCCAGAGCGCGGGGGTGTCCAGCGCGAAACGCAGGCCACTGATCTCGTCGGGGGCGCAGAGGTAGATGCGGTCGTAGCCCTCGGCGGCGAAGTGTTCCAGGCCGACCAGCCCCGCGATGTCCCGGTCGTACCCGGTCAACCGGCAGACCTCGCTCAGGAACGGGTAGCGGGAGGTGGCCAGGGCCAGTTCGGCCCGGGCGTCCGGCGCCACCAGATCCACCCGCAGCCGGCGGTCGGGCCCACTCTGGTCGGCCTGGTGCGCCCGCCAGTGCCGGGCGGTCTCCACCAGCAGGGCCCGGCGGAAGCTGCCGCCACCGGCGATCAGGACCGTCGTCGGCCGGTCCGGGGCCGACGGCAGCGGATGGTGCCGGTGCAGCGCCCGGGCGGCGATGTCGTCGACGTGGAAGTAGTCCAGGCGCAGCCGGCTGGACCCGGCGGCACCGAGCCGCCGGGCCTGCAACGACAGGCACATCTCCGGGTCGTGGACCTGCACGTACACCCGGGGCGGGTGGCGTCGGTCCTGGATGATCCGGTTGGCGGTGTTGGCGATGGCGTGGTTGCGGTCGTCGTCGTCGGTGCAGGCGTAGACGGTGTGCGCCCGGGGCAGGCCGGCACCCCGCAGCACCTCCTCGTTCGTCGGGTCGCCGACGACGCCGAGGTAACGGCGTCGGCGGTACTCCAGCGGCCCGAACGGTTCGGAGCGTACGACGACCACCCGGTCGCCGTCGGCGTAGAGCCGGTCGGCCAGCATGTGCGCGAACTGGGAGTCGCCGCAGACGACCGCGTGGCCGCTGGCGCGTCGGGCCCGCCGCCGCCGGATCTCCGTGGCCAGCAGCAGCCGGCCGGCCTCGGCCACCGCCAGCAGGGTGAACAGCGGTGCCATGAACCGGGCCACCTGCAACTGCCACGGATAGGGACCGGGTTGCTCGAAGAGTTCGGCGCTGAGGAAGAACAGTTGCAGGTCGTAGTAGAGGATGTCGTACCGGTCCCCGATGGCCTCGGGGCGTACCTGCGACAGGCGTTCCAGGCCGACGTAACCGAGCACCGAGGCGACCAGGCCGATCACCCCGAAGACGACCCGCAGCCACCACGCGGCGGGCCGGGCCGCACCGGGGACCGGCTGGGTCATCGCCCGGCTACCTGAACCCGCCGGCACCCCAGCCACCGGATTACGACCATGCGCGCCATGCTATTGGACAAAGTCGATCACCAGGGTCGGCGACGTGCCGGCCGGTCGGGCACTTTTCGCAGGTGACGCGGTTTCGTCGGAGTCGAGCTGTCGGGGTTCAGCTCGACATGACCCGGGCGTGCAGGTCGGTGACGACCTTGCGAGCGGACTCGAACGCCCCGGCCTGCCAGGCGATGTAGTGGCTGAGGTGGTCACCGGCGAAGTAGACCCGGCCGTCCGGCTCCAGCAGCCGGCCGTACTGTCCACTGGTGCGCGACGGCCACGACACCCAGCCGCCCTCGGAGTAGCGGGTGCGGTCCCAGGCCACCGAGAACGACGTCTCCAGCTCCGTCCGGTACGCCTCGCCGTGGATCTTCACGCCCTGCGCGACGGCGCGGGCCTCCCGCTCGGCGGGCGTCAGCGCCGCGTACGCCTGGGCGTTGGCGCCGAAGTTGTAGTAGCCGACCACCACCCCCTTCGCACCGTGGTAGCCGTAGGAGGGGTACCAGATCGTGGCGAGGTCCAGGTTGGTGTTGGTGATGCCGGAGTAGATGTTCTCGTCCTGCTCCCACCACCGTCGCCGGTACTGCAATCCGATCTTGCCGGTGGCGTTCGGGACCGGGTAGGCCAACGCGTCCCGAACCGGCTGGGTGAGATTCGACGGGATCTTCGCCAGCACCTGCGGTGGGATGGTGCAGACGCAGAAGTCGGCGGTGGCGGTACGCGGCCGGCCGCCCGGCCCGTCGTAGACCACCGTGACACCGGAGCCGGTGTTGGAGATCGAGCGCACCGCAGCGCCGTAGGTGATGAGCCGACGACCCACGGCCGCTTCGAGGGCGTACGCGATGCGGTCCATCCCGCCGACCGGCTGGAACATCAGCATCGCCTGGTCGTAGCCGAACTCGAAGGAGAAGTACCGGCCGATGCCGCTGGCCAGCACGTCCGTCAGCGGGTACGGGGTGACTTTCGGGGTGCCCGCCTCGAAGCCGGCACCCGGCTCCACCAGATAGCCGCGCCGGTTGGTGCCCGCGTACCGCCAACTGGCCGCCGGGTCGTCGACCACCCGGCCGCCGATCGCGCCGAAACCGCGCAGGAACTCCAGCAGCCGTTCCTTGTCCTCACCCGTGAGGTAGGTGTCGAGGGCACCCTGGTCGGTGGCCTTGGCGAGCAGTTCGGAGACGTACCCGTAGACGTCCGCCTTGGCCTCGCGGTGCCGGATCGGCCGGCCGGAGAGCGCTCCGGCGTTCTCGTTGACGTAGTAGGCGTCGGCGTTCTGGTTGCCGAAGATCTCGATCGGCACGCCGAGTTCCCGGCAGTAGTCGAGGGTCACCATGTGCTGGGCGATGCGGGCCGGGCCGGCGTTGAGGTACTGGCCGTCGGCGAAGCGGGCCCGCTGGGGGCGCCCGTCCAGGTCGGTCTCGGTGGTGCCGCCGCGCACGGTCCAGTTGCGCCCGCCGGGCCGGTCGCGCGCCTCCAGCAGCCGCACCCGGTAGCCCGCCTTGCCCAACTCGTACGCGGTGGCCAGGCCGGCGATGCCGGCCCCGAGCACCAGCACGGACGTCGCCGACCGGCCGGTCAGCGTGAAGTCGGACCGGTTCGGCGCCCGGAACGGTGGCGCCGCCTGCGCGGCGGGCGCCAGGCCGAGCGCACCCATCGTCCCGTAGAGCACCCCGGCCCCGCCGGACACCCCGACTGCCTGGAGGAACTGTCGCCGCGTCGTCGGTATCGTCACCGCCACCTCCCGCACAAGATCGATGTCCGACGATCTCAACGACGGGTTTCAGCGACGCATCCCTCTTGTTACGCGTCGATCACCGGCCAGGCGCGGCCGGCGATCGACGCGAACCGCTGGACACCGTCAGCGGTAGCCGGCAGCGATGATGTTGGCGTGCACGGCGTTCTCGGTGGCGTCGGAGGGATAGCCGGCGACCATGGCACCCTCGTAGAAGGTGCCGGCGCTGAGGTTGGCCCCGCCGTCGGGTTTGCAGCAGTCCCCACCACTGCCCAGGATGATCGCGCCCTGCTTCTTCATCGGGCTGTACCCGGGCGGCAGCGGTCCCTCGTAGAGCGTGTAGAGGCTGCCGGACTGGGCGTTGCTGCCCTTGATGGCGAAGCGGGTGGTGCCGTTGTTCTTCAGGGTGGCGGTGACGAACTTGTGGGGGAACGAGCGCTGGTTCGGATTCCAGGACTGGCTGCCGCCGGGGAACAGGCCCCATTCCAGGTCCGCCTGCACCCACGGGCCGGTTCCGGAGCACCCGCCGAACCAGCACTGGGTGCTGAAGTTGATCGCGTCCATCGCGCCGGCCGCGTCGGCCTTACGGGTCGTCTCGCTGTTGCCGTAGTCGAAGCAGCAGCCGTTGTTGACGTGGGTGCCACTGGTCACCATGTACATGCCCTCCGGTGCGCTGCCGGTCGGCACGCCGGTCAGGTGGCCGTCGCGCCAGTAGCTGTTGCCCGGGTTGATGTACAGCGAGTACGCCTTGCTGCCCCCGACGGTAAGCGACTCGGAGGTGGCGATCGCGGGCCGGCTCTGCGGCGAGCCGGGGACGACGGTGGAGCCCTGGTACCACAGGTCGTTGCCCCGGCCGGACTGGTCGTAGATGACGGTGATCACGCACTGCGTGCCGGCGCAGAACGAGTCCTGCGTGGCCGCGTTGGCGGTGCCGCCGGTGGTCAACAGGCCGATCTCCCGGGTCGTGTTGTCCGACGAGCGTCGCACCTGGTAGAGGTTGCCGCGGTACGCGGCGTACAGCGCCCGGGTCGTACTGTGGGCCGCCACGCACGCCGTACCGCCGGCCGCGTAGATGTCACAGGGCAGCGACCCGGCCGGCGGGGTGGGCGGCGGGCTCGTCGGCGGGGGTGCCGGCGAGGTCCACTGCTGGTTGGTGCCGCCGTGACAGGACCAGAGGATCATCTTCGTACCGTTGCCGGTGCCGGCGTTGTTGGCGTCCAGGCAGAGCCCGGACTGCACGCCGGTGATGGTGCCGTTGGCGTTGACGTTCCACTGCTGGTTCGTGCCGCCGTGGCAGTCCCAGATGATCACCTGGGTGCCGTTGCTGGTGCCGGCGCCGTTGGCGTCCAGGCACTTGTTGCCGTACACCTGAAGTTGCCTGCCAGCGGTGTAGGTCCAGGTCTGGTGGGCGGCTCCGGTGCAGTCCCACAGCTGGGTCTGGATGCCGTTGGTGGTGCTCGCGTTCGGCACCTCCAGGCACCGCCCGGACGCGACACCGGTGATCACGGCACTCTGGCCGGGGACGATGGCCTCGGCGATTGCCGCGCCCGGCGCGGCGACCGCGACATGGAGCTGCGGCGCCAGGATGGCACCGCCCATCACGGTGAGCACTGACGCGCCGATGGCCGCCAGTCGTCGGGGGCGATGGCGGCGACCTCTCGCAACGATCATGATGATTCCTCCGGAATGGTGGTGGAGGGCTGGTGCGACTTCCGGAAGCATAGAGGAACTTAAACATAATTGGTATGACGTCCGACGATCGTCGTCCTGGTCAGCGTCGACCCGCAGCCAGGTAGCTTCAGCGCGGCAACGGGTGGATCGGGGTGACGGTGGGGACGAAGGCGAGCACGTCGAAGCTGCCGGCCAGGGTGGGCAGTTCGTAGTAGTGGTCCCGGTCGTGCTCGGCCTGGTACAGACCGGAGATCAGCCGGGTCCGCCACGGCCGTCCGAGCCGGTCCGCGAGGCGCGCGGGAACGGCCGCGCGCAGGTCGATGATCCGTTCACCGGGGTCGAGGAGCAGCACCGCTTCCAGTGACGACGGGACGGGGCGCGGGATCTGTGTCGCGGGGAGCCGGCCGTGGCCGAAGGTGAGGTGGACGGCGGCGTACCCCTCCCCCAGGCCCGCCCTGAGGTGCGCGCCCATCATCACATCGCCGTGCGCCGCGACGTGGGCGCTGCCTTCCCAGAACACGATCCGGTCGCCGGTACGCCGCAGGTGATCGAGAAGTCGCCCGGCCGCCGCACGCTCCTCCGTTGCCGCGTCGTACCCGGCGCCGAGGGCGTGCGCGTGGAAGTCGACGATCGCCTCGATCAGCCGCAGTGCCTCGTCACGCCCCGGGCTGTCCGGCAGATCGGCGGCCAGGTCGCGGGCGGTGCGGGCGAGGTCGACGAAGGGTACGCCCGGGTGGGTGCCGTGCAGGCGTTGGACGTGCTCGCCGCTGTCGTGGGCGGTACGGATGACGTCGAAGATCCCGCCGATCCGCGCCGCGGTCGCCGGTTCGGCCGGGGCGAGCAGCGCCACGACCCGGTCGTAGTCGCCCGGCAGCGTACGTCGACCGTTGACGGCGATGACGCGTACCGGATCGTCGGGGTGACGCGCGTTGTGCCGGCGCAGCCGGACCAGCGCGTCGCGCATCTCGATCGTCCGCCACGGACCCCACGCCTGGCCGAGCGCCGCGTCCAGGTCGACGTCCTCGCCCCGGACGTACCGGTCGTAGAGGTCGCCGACCCGCTGGTTGTCCAGCAGGGCGACGACCCGGAAGCCGCGCCGGATCAACTCGTGGGTGGTCTCCTCGACCAGCCGGAAGGTCTCGGTGGCCTCCCGGGTGCTGGTGCCGAGACCGACGATGGTGGCCGTCTCGACGAGGGCGGCAAGTGTGCGGGCGGACGACGGGACCGGGGTTCGCAGATCACTCATACCCCGACGATCGGGGTTCAACATATGTTGAAGTCAAGGCCGCGAGGCGGTCACGTTCGCGGGCCGGTCACCGGGCCCGGATCGTCCCGCCCGATCTCGCACAGCCTGGTGCCCGACTCCAGCGCCGCGAGTTGCGCCTTGAGGTTGCGTACCCGCTCCTCGACCTCGGCCACCAGCCGATGGGCGACACCCGCCCACTCGTCGGGCGTCGGATCGGCCGACAGGTCGGCGAAGAGGGCCGCGATCTCGCGGACACTCAGACCGGCCCGCTGGGCGAGTTTGGCGACCTGGATCCGGCACGCGGCGGATCCGTCGAAACGACGCTGGTTGCCGGCGGTGCGTACCGCGGTGATGACCCCGTGGCTCTCGTAGAACCGCACGGCGGACGGCGCGACGCCACTGTCGACGGCGACCTCACCGACGCTTAACGACCGAGGGGAACCCGCGAGCACTGTCATGGCCGCAGGATAGGCATGCGGGCGACTTGACTTCAACATATGTTGAACCTGCACGGTCTCGGACATGAGTGTTTCGACCGACCAGCACCGCAGCTTGTCCCCCGCCGCCAGCCTACGGGTGGCCGTGATCTCGGGCAGCGTCCGTAAGGACCGGATGGGGCCCACGATCGCCCGCTGGGTCGCCGCCACCCTGGACCCCCCTG
This sequence comes from Micromonospora sp. NPDC000442, assembly GCF_042898635.1. Classification (NCBI taxonomy): domain Bacteria; kingdom Bacillati; phylum Actinomycetota; class Actinomycetes; order Micromonosporales; family Micromonosporaceae; genus Micromonospora; species Micromonospora sp. NPDC000442. The sequence goes on from NZ_JBIAYZ010000015.1 coordinate 40,880, forward strand.
CCGCACCGGACCCTGCTCCCGCCCTGGACCCCGCTGCCGCCCTCGACCCTGCTCCGGTCGACCTGATCGACGTGGCCCAGGTGGAGCTGCCCGACGACAGCCTCCTCTATCCCGGCGGCGGGCCGAAGAGCGAGGTCGCCGACCGGATAGCCGCCGCCGACGCGTTCGTGTTCGTCACGCCGGAGTACAACCACAGCTACCCCGCCTCGCTGAAGCGCCTGATCGACTGGCACTACGGCGAGTGGCGGCTCAAGCCGGCGACCATCGTGGCCTACGGCGTGCACGGCGGGTACGCGGCGATCGAACACCTGCGCGGCGTACTGGCCGAACTCAGCGTGGTGACCACCCGCCGGGCCCTGGGCCTGCGGGTGCCGTGGACGTCCCTCGACGACCAGGGCCGCTACACACCGGACGCGGAGCTTTCCCGGGGCCTGACCGCGAGCCTGACCGAGCTGCGCTGGTGGGCGGAGGTGCTTGCCGACGCACGTCGGGACCGCCCCTTCACGACCTGAACGCGGAGCTGGTTTCCGGTCACAGCGGCGCGGGCCCAACTCAGCGATCACCCTCGCTCCCACCCTCGGCGACCGGGACGTCCAGCTCCGTGAGGAACGCCGTCGCCGCGGGGGTGAGGGTGGCCCGGTTCCAGATGAGGTGCTCGATCCGGGCCGGGGCGTCCCGTACGGGAATGGTGACCACGCCCGGCAGGTGCGGCGCGAAGTTCGACGGAAGCAGGGCGATGCCGAGCTGCCGGCGGATCAGCCGGGTCATCATGGAATCGACGGTGCTCACCTCGAAGGCGACCTCGCGGTGCACTCCGGCGGCAGCGAATGCCTGGTCGGACTGGGCCCGCCCGGCCGATCCCGCCGGCAGATCCACGAACGCCTCGCTCGACAGGCGGGCGAGGTCGACCTCGGCCTGACCGGCGAGCGGATGGTCGGGGGCGACCACGGCCACCAACCGGTCGTACGCCAGCCGACGGGCGGTGACCCCTTCGGGCCGGGCGTTCACGGGAAGCCCGAGAAAGCCGATGTCGATGGCGCCCTCCTTGACCTGCTCGACGAGCTGTTCGCTGCCACCGACGCGCAGCCGGATGCGGACGTGCGGATACCGCCGATGAAAGGCGTCAAGCGCGGCCGGGATGTCGACCGCCGCGACGGTCGGGATCATGCCGACGGTCAGCCGGCCCCGGATCTCGCCGACCGCCGAGGCGACCTCGGCGGCGGCCCGCTCGGCCGCGTCCAGGCACTGACGGGCCGCCGGGAGGAACGCCTCGCCGGCCGGGGTCAGCCGCACCCGACGGCTGGTCCGGTCGAAGAGGCGGGCGCCGAGTTCCCGTTCCAGGCGGGCGATCTGATGACTGAGCGCGGACTGGACGACCAGACAACGCTCGGCGGCGCGGGTGAAGTTCCGCGTCTCGGCGACGGCCACGACGTACCGCAGCTGTTGAAGCTCCATCCATCAATCGTGGATCGTGATGGTTGGGCTGACAAGGATGTGTTGGACTCATGAATGCGTGTCGTCGATCCTGATTCGCGTGACGAACCTGTTGCCATCTCCGACCGCGGGCCGCCTCGCCGCCACCGCCACGACCGCCTTCGCACCAGCGGTGTGGGGCACGACGTACGTGGTCACCACCGAGCTGCTGCCGGCCGGCCATCCGCTCTTCGCGGGGCTGATCCGGGCACTGCCGGCGGGCCTTGCCGCACTGGCGATCGGCCGGGCGCTGCCACGCGGCAGGTGGTGGCTCAAGGCGGCGGTGTTGGGCGTACTCAACATCGGTGTGTTCCTGCCGCTGCTGTTCGTCGCCGCCGAACGGCTTCCCGGAGGAGTGGCCGCCACGCTCGGCGCGGTGCAGCCACTGGCCGTGGCGATCCTGGCCGTCACCGTGCTGCACCAGCGCCCGTCGGCCTGGAGCTTCGCCTGGGGAATCGCCGGCGTCGCCGGGGTCGGGCTGCTGGTCATCGGCCCCGACGCGGACTTCGACGCGGTCGGGCTGCTGGCCGGTTTGGGCGGCGCCGGTGCGATGGCGGTCGGGGTGACCCTCACCAAACGCTGGGGACGTCCCGAGGGCGTCGGCCCCACGGCGTTCGCCGGCTGGCAGCTCACGGCCGGCGGCCTGTTCCTGCTGCCGGTGACGCTGCTGTTCGAGGGGGCACCGCCCACCGTCGACGCCAGCGCCGCGCTCGGCTACCTCTGGCTCGGCCTGCCCGGCGGCCTGCTCGCCTACATCCTGTGGTTCCGCGGCATCGCCACGCTGCCGGTCACCTCCGTCGCGGTGCTCACCCTGCTCTCGCCGATGGTGGCGGCGCTGCTGGGTGCGGTGCTGCTCGACGAGTTGCTCACCCCGAGCCAGTCGGCCGGCTTCGTTCTCTGCCTCGCCGCGATCGTCGCCGGCCAGGTCAGCCCGACACGCGCCACGGCCACCACCACGCGCACCAAGGAAAGGATCAACCAATGAGGATCACTGTGATCGGAGCAACCGGCATGGTCGGCTCGCGCGTCGTCCGCGAAGCCCTGGACCGAGGGCACGACGTCACCGCCGCCTTCCGGGGCCGACGACCGGCCGCCCTACCGCCCGAGGTGATCGCCGCCAGGGGCGACGCCGCGGATGTCGACCAGATGAAGCGGCTGTTCACCGAAGCCGACGTGATCGTGGGCGCCACCCGCCCCGCGCCGGGCGCGGAAAGCACCGTCACCGCGACCACCCTCGCCCTGCTCGACGCCGCCGCCGCAACCGGGATCCGCATCCTGCTGGTGGGCGGTTCCGCGCCGCTGCGGAGTCCGTCGGGTGGGCTGGTGCTCGACGACCCCCGGTACGTGCCACCGGCCGTACGCGACATCGCCGCCGCGAGCGCCGCCCAACTGGACGTCTGCCGGACCCACGGCGCCGACTGGGTCTATCTGAGCCCACCCGCGCTGCTCGAACCCGGGGTGCGTACCGGCGACTATCGACGCGGCGGCACCGCCCTCATGGTCGCCCCGGACGGCTCGTCCCGGATCTCGGCGGAGGACCTCGCCGTCGCCGTCCTCGACGAGGTGGAGCGGCCCGGCGAGGACCGCCACTTCGCCGTCGGCTACTGAGTGGACCGCTGCGCATGTCAGCCGGTGACCAGCGGGTCGTGGACCCGGCCGAGGAACAGCGGTACGCCGGTGACCCGGTCATGGATGACGTACAGGAACGGCCGGTTCACGAAGAACTGCGGCCCCTGCGGAATCGACGGTGGCCGGATGATGACCGCCGACGCGGCCGCCGCCTCGACACCCTTCTCGTCCACCCCGATGAACGTCTCGTGCACCACGTCATCGATGCACAGCGCCGGATCGGTGGTGCTCATGCCGGTGAAGTCGGCATTCTGCGTGAAGGCCGTGGGCATGCCGAGGCCACTCAACGCGGCGCCCAACTGGGCTGGCAGACGGAACGTCCACCGCGGCATCCGCAGCTGGATGTCGGTGAACTGGAAGCCGGCGAACAACGCGCTCAGCCACGCCCCGTCGACGTTCGCCTCGACCGCGGCGAGGTTGTCCCGGGTCGGCATGACGATGGCCATCGCCAGTCCGTCGCCCGCGAGCGGCACGTCGACCGCCCGCCAACCGTCGCCCAGGACATGGCCCATCCGGTCGAACGGGCCGCGCATCATCGGCACCTGGACGACCGTGCCGTCATCCCGGGTGAACGGTTCGTCCACCGTGGCCGATGCCCGGAAGGGGTAGTACCAGGCCGCCTTGAGGTAGGCCGTGTTGGTGAGCATCAAACTGGTGTCGGGGCGCACCGCGTCCGGAACCAACAACTCCGGGATCTTCGCGTTGGTCCGATCGGACACCCAGGCGTTGATCTCCTGGCGGGCCGCTTCCGGCGCGTCACGGAAGTCGACCGGGTGCGGGACGGCACCGTAGTAGCCGGCCAGGGTGTCCTGGAACCCGGACCGCAGGCCCAGATCGAGGCGGGTCCACACGGCGTTGGCCGTGGTCACCCGGGGCTGCCGCACTCCGTCGCCATCCTGGAACCGCTCGGCGAGCGACTGGTCGACGGTATTCAGCCCACTGTCGAGCGCGCCGGGGCGCGGATGCGGCGCGTGCAGCACGGTATCCATCTCGTCCGCCGTGGTCGAGCCGGCACCCGCCCTGGCCATCGCCAGCGCAATTTGGACCGAGTACGGCGCGCACACCACGTTGCCGCCGGCGTGGCTCGATGCGATCGTGCGGTAGAGGTCGGCGGTGAAGCCGCGTACGGCTGTTGCGGCGGCCTGCATCGTGGCCGGGTCGGGAGGTATGCGTTCCGGGATGGTCGAGGTGGACGACCCGTTGAGCCGGGCGTGACCTGGGGTGGCGGTGAGGGCGACGGCGGCGAGCGGTACCGCCCCCAGCAAAGATCGACGCGAGACCATGTCCCGACGGTAGTGCAGTGTTACCGGGGCGTGACGGAGGAACGTCCAAAATGCATCGAAGTTCACCAATGTTCGTTACTTGCGTACGCATCCCAGGGCTTCCTCGGCAACTAGCGGTGCACCCCTTCCACCTGGACTATCCCCCGCTGGCGGACCGCCGGAGGCTGCCTCGACCAGCCGAACCCGAAGCGCCTTCGATGATGTGGGAGAAGATTCTGCGGGGGAACGCCGGTGTCGGGTACCTCGACGAACCCCGACATCTGGTACCGCTCACCTGAGCACGAATACCGACCACACGCCTGGAGAATCGATGCTGGAAATCGAGGCAGTCACAATATGCAGCAGCTCCAAGTTCTACGACACAGCCCAACGTGCCGAGGCAGCGTTTCGCCGCCTGGGCATGACCGTCTACACACCGCGCTACGACTTCAACGAACAGCATGTGCAGGTCAACGAAGCGGACAAGATCCAGCTCACGCGTGATTTCCTGGCGAAGATCGCGAAGTCCGACGCGATCTTCGTGGTGGCGAACGGTGGATATGCCGGCGTCAGTGTGTGCATCGAGGTCGGCTACGCCGTGGCGCAGGGCAAGGTGGTGTTGTTCTCCGAGCAGCCGACGGAGTTCGCACTCCGGGCGCTGGTCGACGCAGTGATCCCGATCGAGGAGATCGGCCCAGGGGTGCGATCGGTTGCCAGGGCCGAAGTGGCCAGCAAGTCGCGGTGATCGTCGCGTGCCCAGTCCCTTCGAGCCGGCTGTTCGGCACGGTCGCCGGGTTCGTCGGCAGCCAGTTCGCTGGCCTGGACGAGGATCACCCGAGGTCGCTGGGGCACCGCATGAGCACGGACTCACTCATCCACAGCCGAGGCGTCGACATAGCCGCAGCGCGGCGACCCGGGCCAGCACCGGTCGGCACGCGGCATCCTGACCGTCCGGGCCGATCTCGACGCCTTCGAGCCACACCTATTCGCCGTCGTACCACTCGCTGAGGTCCGGCCGGACCCGGACGATCCGGAGCGGAGCGGACCGTCGGCGTACCGGTAGTCGGACTCGGCGAACTGGACCACGTCCCCGGCGGCGACGGACACGGGCGGGACGACCGGCACCCGGGCAACCGCCGCCGGCTCGGCGTGACTATGCGGGCGGGACGGCGGCTGCCGTCCGGTCCCAGCGGCCAGCGCTGTCCGACGTGCCCGCAGGATCAGCCGGTTGCGGATCTGCGCGGGCGACAGGTCGAAGACGTTCATCGCCAGTACGTTCGAAGGCAGCGCACGATGATCGTGTCGGCCCAGTCCGCCCGGGGGCACGTGCCGTCGACGCGGCAGTCCGGGCACTTGCTGGTACGCGGATCCTCGGCGGGGCTCCGCCAGTGCACCTCGAACAGCCGGTTCGCCCTGGCGAGCTGAGCGGGCGTCACGAAGAGGTCGTTGTCCGCATCCGGCCGAGCGCCCGGCGCAGTCGCCGGATCCTTCGTCATCCTCGACTTCCCTCCCACCAAGGGCGGTCGGACCGCACCGGAGCCGTCGGTCGTCTACAGCGAGTCGTTGACCGGCGCGCTCTACCTCGACAAGCCCGATGAACTGGCGGCATACGAACGCGTCTGGCGAGGACTGGATGCGCTCGCCCTCGGCGAGGCAGAACCGAAGGACATGATCAAAAGCTCATCGGGGAGATCCGGCATGACTGACCTGACCGGCGTTATCTGGCGCAAGAGCACCCGCAGCGGCGACAACGGCGGCAACTGCGTCGAGGTCGCCACCAACCTCCCCGGCCTCGTCGCCGTCCGCGACTCCAAGGACCCGACCGGGCCTACTCTCGCCTACTCTCCTGCGGCCTGGGCCGCCTTCGTCCGCACTGCGCCGTCGCCGAACCAAGCTGGCTGAACGAGTCCCTGTCGACTCCGCACTCGGGCCGGAGTGCGGGAGCTTCAGCGGTCCTGACCGGTCAACTCCTCACGAGGTTGCACGGGTGCTCGCCGTCCCAGATCGTCGCCAACCGGGTAGACGCCAGGCGCTTCATGCGCCTTCTCGTCGAGAATAGAGGGAATAAGGTTCCGCAGGAATTCCTGCGTCTCCTCGTCGACTGAGTAGACAAGGCACCCACGCAGCCCACGCGTGAGCAGCACCTTGTAGGCGTTGCGGATCAACCGGTCAGCGTTGCGAGCAATGCGGGGCCGCTCGGCCGTGCCGATGATGGCGACATCCCTGGACTGGTTGGGCTGGCTGACGAACCGTCCGTTCCGCACGACCAGGTCGTCGCCAAGGATGACCCCGGACCAGTCGTACTCGAAGCCCTGAGCGGTGTAGATGCATCCGATCTGCGTGAATCCGCGCGGGTCGGTTGCCCAGTACGAGCCCGCCGGGACGCCCTTAGGCGGATGGTTGCCGTAGGCATTCCATGGCCGATGCCAGTTGCCGATCCGTACATCTGACACGAGCCTGCCCCGCTGCGGCTGTTTCGTCCAATCCCAGCAGAAGCCTGCCGAGATCCGGGCGGTCATGCCCTCGGCGTTGCGTTGTCGAAGTACCGCTTCCATGGTTTCCGGAGAGTCGACCACTCCCAGGTAGAAGTCGTCGTCGCCCAACCACCGGTAGGGGTGAGACAATGCCAGGCCGAGTAGATGTAGCACCCAGCGCTCGTAGCGAGGACTCCCGCCACACCTGAACTGCGCGCCAAGGTTTACCACGTCGACATCCAGGTCGAGACGACCAGCAGCCTCGACTATCATCCCGACTGTGCCCACCTCGTTCGGGCGCACGACCTGATAGTCGTCGAGCAGGAAGACGGGCACCTTGGCGGCCTGAATCAATTCTTCCACCTGCGGCATCGAGCCAGAAACACCATTACGGTCTGAACGCTCCCGCATGCGATGCGCCTCGTCGCAGATCAGCACGTCAACGCTGTCCGGAGCGACGTTCATAAAGTCACGAAAGAAGCTGAACAGCGGACGGGTCCGCTGATGCGGCCCCGCGTCCCTGGCATGTGCGTACCGCTGTAGGCTGAGAGTGAACGCCTTGGAGCCGGTGGCATGAGCGACCGCGTGTCCCCCTTCGGCCAGGGTGGCCAGCAGTGAGAGAGCAATCGCGCTCTTGCCACTGCCCGGTCCGCCGGAGATCACCACAACCCGCTTCCGCCGTCCGGCTGCGGCCCATCGCAAGGCGCGCATCACCAACTCGTAGGCCTCCCGCTGGTCATCAAGCAGGATGAAGTGCTGGCGCCTGCCGATTTCCTGTGCCGCCAAGGCGAGCAGTTGCCGGCTGGGCCGCACCGGACTGGCAAGCAGACGGTGAACCGCCCTACTTTCCCTTCCTGCAGCGAACTTCATGCGAAGATAGCGAGCGAATTTCTCCTCCTCTCCAAGTGTGAAGACCATGCTCTGGTACGTCCGCTTCCGCTCTGCGGCCACTAGATGGGACACGCGCTGGCGGGTGGCGTTGTGCAGGTAGGCCATGCCGTGCACAGTGGCCGGAAACTCGTGCAGCTTGACAAGGAAGTCCACGAGGTAGTTGCAGTACGCTTGCACCTGAACGCCCGGATGAAGCTGCGGTTGCCCCATTCCATTGACGGCTACCAGGTTCTCGGCATCGTCGTAACGTGTAGCGGCGCTCCACTGCTTCAGTTCCACCACCAGATAGGTGTCGCCCCCTGATTCGGGGGCTGCGCCGCCCAGAATCACATCCACTCGCCTGCTGCTGCGAGGCAACTGAAACTCGACCAGCGCGTCGAGGTCACCGTATCCAAGCTGCTGCAGGTGCCTGGCGAGAGCAGGAAGACTGTTCAGCCATGCCGCCTGTTCACGCGAATCAACCAGGTAGCCGCTCTCAACCAGATGGGCGCCGACCAGGGAAACCAGTCGTCCGGTACCGTGTAGGTCCAAAATCGCATTTGGCGTGGTATGAAACGCCCGCAATGACCTTCCCCCAAGGCACGAGAAACTCGTGCGGTGGGGGCATGTCCATCAGGGAAGCCCGTCGATCCGCTGATACGGGACCACTCTAGTAACGCGGTACGGAGTCGGCTACCCGGCATCCCCATCGTCGCCACTCGGCTCATAGTGGGTTTCCACCTCGCGGGTGGGTCTCACCAGACCCGCCAGGAAGTCGCGGGTCTCGGTGTCGACCGAGTGGATGGCCGTCCCCCGCATGCCACGGGTCAGCAGGACTTTGTAGGTGTTACGGATCAGCCGGTCGGCTTCCTCGTCGCTGACCGCCTTGCGCCGCAGTTCCGGGTCCTTCGACTCGCCGCGCCGGGTCACCAGTCGGCCGTCGCGCGCCACCAGGTCGGGCCCGATGATGACACCGGACCAGTCGTACTCGAATCCCTGGGCGGTGTAGACGCAGCCCACCTGGTCGAAGCCGTTCGGGTCGGTGGCCCAGAAGGCGCTGCCGGGAGCATCACCCACGCTGCGATCACTCTTGACGTTCCAGGGTCGGGCCCACTCGCCGACCACCACGTCTGGCACGAGGGTGCCGTCGGCCCGAGGGTCGCTCCACGGCCAGCAGTAGCCCGCCGACATCCTGGCCGTCTGTTCAGGTTCACCGGCCGCTCCCGGGGGGCGTTGGCGAGTCCGCAGGAACGCCTCCAGTTGCGTCGGCGACTCTGCCAGCCGCAGATCGAACCGTCCGTCGCCGGCCCACACGGTCGGCCCATCGCCGTCGAGGCCGAGCAGGGTGAGGACCCAATTCTCGTACGCCGCGCTGCCGCCGCACCGGAACTGGTCGTGCAGGGCGACGACCTCGACCTCCAGGCCCAGCTTCTGGGCGTACGCCGAGATGACCTCGACGTTGCCCAGCTCTCCCGGCTTCACCACCTGATGCTCATCGAGCAGGAAGACCGGCACGCGCGCGGTCGAGATCAGCTCGTCCAACTGCGGCCTTGCCTGGTCCCGCCGAGCCTTCGGTGTGTACCGGTTGACAGAGGTCTCCCGGATCCGGTGCGCCTCGTCGCAGAGCAGCACCTCGATGTCGTTGGCCTCGGCGTCCATGAAGCTGTTGAAGTACTTGAACATCCCTTGGAGCCGGGTCGAACCGCGTCCAGGGTAGCGGCGCAGGGTTTGGGTGAACGCGCGGGAGCCGGTGGCGTGCAGCACGGTCCGACCCTGACGGGCCAGTTCTCCCATCACTGACAGCGCTATGACGCTCTTGCCGCTGCCCGGTCCGCCGGCCACCACCACCGCCCGCTTTCGGTTCGCGGTCCGGGCCCGCTCGACCGCGTGCAGCACCAACTCGTACGCCACGTGCTGCTCGTCGATCAGGGTGAACTGTGGCCGGTCCTTGAGTTCCTGCGCGGCGTACCGCAGCAGGTGCCGACTCGGCCGAACGGTGCTGGTCAGGAATCGATCAGCCGCGGTCGCGCCGGACTTCGGCGCGAACCGCGACTGGAGGTACGTGAGCCACTGGCCGCGGCGCTGCCTGGTGAAGAGCCGGCTCTGCTCGGTGGCTGGTCGGTCGAGCAGGTCGGCGATGTCCCGGTCGGCGGCGTTGTGCAGGTAAGCGACACCGTGGAGCGGATACCGCTGGCGGCCCAGGATGCCGAGAAAATCAGTGAGGTACTGGCAGTAGTTGGCGACCTGCACGCCGGGGTGTAGTCGTGGTCCATGCGCGTGCTCGACCGCGACCAGGGTGTCGGATCCCTCGTAGGCGGTCGCGTAGGACCATTGCTTCAGCTCGACGACCAGATAGGAGTCATCCCCACTACGGGGATTAACGCCGGCGAGCACCGCGTCGATACGTCGACTGGTCAACGGCAGTTGGTACTCGACCAGCACCTCTACCTGGTCGAGGCCAGCGTCGGCGAGGTCCTGCGCCAGGACCGGCAGGCTGTTCATCCAGGACCGCCGCTCAGCCGGGCTCACTCCGTGGCGGATCGACCACAGATGCTCGGCGACCCGGTCGGCGAGGGTGCCGTCAGTGGCCAGACGCAACAGATTGGCGGCGGACGTCCGAAACGCCGACATTGACACATGCCCCCAGGCAGCACGATGTGATCGTGCGGATGGGGGGCATATCCGTGCATCGGAAGCCCGTCGGACCGCTTGGCTCTGAGCACCTTACCGAGTCGGATCAGGGTGTTGACGGCTAGCCGGTGCGGTCGGTCGATGGAGCCTTGGCGGCCGAGCCGTACGACCGTTCGACCGGGTAACGACGCGCCGCCTCGGTCAACTTGTCGCTGGCGGCAGCCAGCGGATCGATGCCCAGGGTGTCGCTCAGCCGGGCTAGGTAGATCATGACGTCGCCGATCTCGGCGCGCACCCGTGCGCCGTGCTCGGGATCGGCCATCACCTGCGCGGATTCCTCCGGGGTGAGCCACTGCAACTCTGCCAGCAGCTCGCCCACCTCGCCGGCGAGCGCCATCGCCAGGTTCTTCGGCGTATGGAACCGCTGCCAGTCCCGCTCGTCGGCGAACCGGCGCAGCCGGTGCACGAGATCGGCCAACCCGGGGTCGTTCGGTTCGTGTTCCACGGGGCCGAACCCTACCGCCGTCAACTCACCAGCCGAGTTCAGCCGGGCCGGTGAGTGCCGCCCCTGCCTGGTGTCCCAATCCGGCCTCCGGCGCTCCCGAGTTTTGTCAGACCGGTGTCCTAGCGTGGGCCGATGACCGACATGGTGGCGATCGTCCGGCGGGCCTGCCTGCGTCTTCCCGAGGTCAGCGAGCGGCTGAGTCACGGCACCCCGACCTGGTTCGTCCGGGGCAAGAGGTCGTTCGCCACTGTCTGGCCGGACGGCCATCATCAGGACGATTTCGCCCACCTGTGGTGTGCCGCGCCGCCGGGTGCCGCCGTCGAGCTGATCGCGGAGGACCCGCGGACCTACTTCCGCCCGCCCTACGTGGGGCATCGCGGCTGGGTCGGCGTACGCCTCGACACGGGCATCGGCGAGGCCGAGCTCGCCGAGGTCATCGAGGACGGCTACCGGGCGGTGGCACCTCGGACCCTGATCGCCCGGCTCGACGAACGACACTCTCCGGCGACCCCGCCGACATCGCCATCGCCCTGACGGGGCCGTGGCCACGTGTCGGTGGCGCCTGACGTCGAGCCGGAAGCAGTTGCAGATCACCAACACTTGGAGACAGCATGGCGGGTCGGTTCGTGTACTGGATGAACGTTTCGGTCGATCTGCGGATCGAGCGCGCCCTGAATGAGCAGGGCGGCGGCGACTGGATGCGCATCGGGGAGCCGTTGCACCGGGAGTTCAACGCGCGGGCCCGGGCGATGTCGCTGATGGTCGAGGGCCGCACGATCTACGAGACGATGGAGGCGTTCTGGCCGGCCGCACGGGATGACGAATCCCTGCCGGACTTCATGCGTGAGTACGGTGAGATCTGGACCTCGATGCCCAAGGTGCTCGTCTCGCGCACCCGCGACAGCGCCGGGCACAACACCCGGGTCATCGGTGGGGACGACGCGGTCGAGCAACTCGCGCGGCTGCGGGCGCAGTCCGACGGTGACATCGGGGTCGGCGGTGCCACCCTGGCTACCAGCCTGCTGCGGGCCGGGCTGCTCGACGAGCTTCTGCTCTTCACCCACCCGGTGGTGCTCGGCACCGGTCGGCCGTTGTTCGACGCGCACGACGAGCCGGTCGAGCTGGATCTGATCGAGCAGGCGTCGTTCGATCAGGGTGTGACGATGCACCGGTACGCGGTCCGGGGCGTCCGCGACACCGGCGCGGTGGCCTGACGGGTCACGCCGAGCCGTCGGTCCAACCTGCACCGCCCCCAGGCCCGAGGATCCGCCCGTCGGGCCTGAGGGCGGTTTTTCGTGTGTGGACGATCCTTTCGCCACCATGGTCGAAAGTTCGATTAAACCTGGCAGAAGCCATGGACATATCGACATCTCTTTTGTTAACTTCAGCCCGGATGTTACGACGCGGTGAACCGCCACAGGGGCCAGCGCCTCGATCGTGACCTCCGATGGCCCCTCGGACACCTACCCCAACTCCCAGTTCCTGCGCCCGCGCCGCCCACCGGCGGTCCAACGGGCCATTCGGTGCTGCCCGACACCCGGAGGAGAAGCCCAGAAACCGTACGTCCCGACCTGCCCGACCCGTCCTCACACCAAGGAGAGGCAGTTGAAGAGACGACTCGCGCTCGCCGTGGCGGGCCTGACGACCATCACACTCGTCGCCCCGCCCGCCAGCTCGATGGCCGCGCCGACCACCCCCACGGCCGCGCCCGCCACCACCACTCCCCCACCCGACACGGCCTTCCAGAAGGTCACCCTCAACGACCGCCCGGGCGAGCCGATGGACCTCGCCGTACTGCCCGACGGCCGGGTGCTGCACGTGACCCGCGCCGGCGTGGTCTGGCTGCACAACCCCGACACCGGCCGCAACACGATCGCCGCCACCCTCGACGTCTACCAGCACGACGAGGAGGGCCTGCAGAACGTCGCCATCGACCCGAACTTCGGCCGACGCGGCAACAACTGGGTCTACCTGTACTACTCGCCGCCGATGGACACCCCGGTCGACGATCCGTCCACGCCGGACGTCAACGAGGGCGACGCGCCGGCATGGGGCACCGAGGAGGAACTCGCGCCGTTCCAGGGTGTCATCCGGCTGTCCCGGTTCCGCCTGGTCAAGAACACCTTGGACCTGCGTACTGAGCAGCGGATCCTCGACGTGCCGGTGGACCGGGGCATCTGCTGTCACGTCGGCGGGGACATCGTCTTCGACGCCAAGGGCAACCTGTACCTGTCCACCGGGGACGACACGAACCCGTTCGAGTCCGGCGGGTACGCACCGATCGACGAGCGGCCCGGCCGCAACCCCGCGTACGACGCCCAGCGCACCAGCGCCAACACCAACGACCTGCGCGGCAAGATCCTGCGGATCAAGGTCGGCGCCAACGGCAAGTACACCATCCCCAAGGGCAACCTGTTCAAGCCCGGCACCCGGGGCACCCGGCCCGAGATCTACCTGATGGGTCTGCGGAACCCGTTCCGGATCGAACTGGACCGCAAGACCGACGACCTGTACGTCGCCGACTACTCACCCGACGCCGGCCAGCCCGACCCGCTGCGCGGACCAGCCGGGCACGGCAAGTGGTTTGTGGCCCGCAAGGCCGGCAACCACGGATGGCCCTACTGCATCACCCCGCAGCTGCCGTACCGGGACTACGACTTCGCCACCGAGGAGTCCGGTGCGGAGTTCGACTGCGCGGCGCCGGTCAACGAGTCGCCGCACAACACCGGGCTGCGGAAGCTGCCCGCGCCGCAGCAGCCGGACGTGTGGTACAGCTACGGCGCCTCCGCGCAGTTCCCCGAGCTGGGCACCGGTGGTATCGGCCCGATGGCCGGTCCCGCGTACCGCTTCGACCGGGCGACCACCCGGGGCCGCAACCCGGTGGCGTGGCCGGCGTACTACGACGGCAAGCCGCTGTTCTACGAGTGGACCCGCGACTACGTGAAGGCGTTCCAGCTGGACCGGCGCGGCAAGCTCGACGGGATCGAGCCGGTGCTGCCCTCGGTCGTCTTCGACAACCCGATGGACCTGGAGTTCGGCCCCGACGGCGCGCTCTACGTCCTCGAGTACGGCGACGGCTTCTTCAGCGAGAACCCGGAGGCACAGCTGGCCCGCATCGACCACGTCGGTCGGGGCGGCAACCGCAGCCCGATTCCGGCGGTCTCGGCCAGCCAGACCGCGGGTCTGGCCCCGCTGACCGTGGAGTTCTCCAGCGCGGGCAGCACCGATCCGGACGGCGACCGACTGCGGTACGAGTGGTACCTGGACGACGACGACCGGGTCGACTCGCGGTCGGCGAACCCGACCTTCACCTACCGCGAGAACGGCAGCTACGACGCGACGCTCAAGGTGACCGACCGGAAGGGACGCTCGGCGTCGGCCTCGGTGCGGGTCGTGGTCGGCAACGCCGTGCCGGTGGTCGAGCTGGTCGCGCCGGTCGAGGGCCAACCCTTCGCCTTCGGCGACACCATCCGGTACGAGGTACGGGTCACCGACGACCAACCGGTGGACTGTGCCCGGGTCAGCGTGACCTACATCCTCGGTCACGACGATCACGGCCACCCGCAGACCACCGCCAACGGCTGCACCGGATCGATCCTGACCACTGTCCCGTCGGGGCATGACCCGGAGACCGACAACCTGTCCGCCGTGTTCGTCGCCTCCTACACCGACCCCGGTGACGACGGACTGCCGCCGCTGACCGGGACCGACCAGGTCGTGCTCGTACCCGGCGTGTAGGACCCACGAGAGGAGTCATTATGTGTTACGGCTACGACGGGATGGCCGCGCTGCGGCGTTCCGTCCTCGACCGGCGGGGCCTGTTACGCGGCTCGGTGGCCGCGATGGCCGGTGTCGGCCTCGCCACGGCGGGGGTGGGCGCGACGGCCGCCGCCGCCGGTCCCAAACACGGTCCCGGGCATGGACCCGGTCCCGGGCACGGGCACGCCGGTCGGCGGCGGGTGCCGCCGGGGCTGATCAGCATTCAGCTGTGGACGGTTCGTGACGCGCTGAACGGCGAGCCGGGGTACGACGCCACCCTGCGGCACCTCGCTCGGATCGGCTACCCGAAGGTGGAACTGGCGTTGGGCTACTTCGGTCGCAACGCCGCCCAGCTGCGTCGCTTCCTGGACAGCATCTGCGTCAAGGCCACGTCCAGCCACGACGGGATCAGCGAAACTCCTGCCGCGTTGCGGGAGAAGATCCGCAACGCGGTGACGCTGGGTCAGAAGTTCATGGTGGTGCCGTACCTCTACTCGGAGAACGCCGACGACTGGAAGCGGTGGGCGGAGCAGATGAACGTGGAGGCCGCCGCGGCGGCCCGCGCCGGGCTGCGCTACGGCTACCACAACCACGCCCACGAGTTCACAATCGACCTCGGCGGCGGTCGTACCCCGTGGGACGTCCTGACCGAGGAACTGGATCCCCGGCTCGTCCACCTGGAGATCGACATCTACTGGGCGGTCACCGGCGGCATCGAGTCCGGCGACGGTGTGACCGACCCTGAGGGCTTCACCCTGGACGTCATCCGCGCCGCGCCGCAGCGGGTGCTCCAGTACCACGTCAAGGACCGGCACGCCGCCGACGGCGACATGGCCGACCTGGGCACCGGGATGATCGATTTCGCGCGGATCTTCCGGACGCACTCGGTGCTGGAGTACATCGTGGAGAACGACACTCCGGACGTGACGCCTCAGCACACCGCCGAGGTCGGCTACCGCTACCTGCGCAACCTGCGGTTCTGACGAGTCGCCCGGGCGTCAGGGCCGGCCGTGACGGGCCCTGACGCCCGGACACACTCCGGAATCTCGACCGGGATGACCGCCGTAAGGACCGGCTCAAGGACTCCATCGGCGAGGCCTACGTTGCGCAGCTCAGCAGGGCCAGCAGCGGACTCAACGACGCTGCGGCCGAGGCCCCCTCCGGCCGACGATGGCGGGCGGGGTTTCTGGGATCGCACTTGTCCGACCGGTGGCGCTGCCCCTACGTTCACGGTATGGCGCGCCGGCTGTCACTGTGGATGGTCTGCGCGACGGGGTGGTGGCTCGGGTACGGCTGGATCGCCGCCCGGAACTACCAGCAAACCACCGCGGAGTGGGGCATCTACGTCCCGTGGTCGGAGGTGCTCACCGCCGAGCTGATCACGGCCGTGCTGTGGATCCCGCTGACCGTCCTCGCTCTCGCCCTGGCGGCCCAATTCCCCCTCGGCCGGCCGACCCCGCTCGCCCTGGGTGTGCATCTGGCCGGGCTGGCGGTGGCGGTCCTCGGACGCTCGTGGGTCGTGCACCGGCTCGACGAGTGGTTGGGCTGCTGGCCAGCCTTGCCGCTGCTCGCCGAGTTGGCCATCGACCAACGCCAGGAGCACGCGTTCACGTACGCGTTGCTGATCGGGGTCGGTCACGCGCTGCACTACGCGGCGGCGCACCGGCGGCGCGAGGCCGAGCTGGCCCGCGCCGAGCTGGCCCGGCTGCGCGCACAGATCCGGCCGCACTTCCTCTTCAACGCGCTCAACGCGATCGCGGCGGTGGTGCACGAGGACCCGGACCGCGCCGAGCGCATGGTCGTCAACCTGGGGACACTGCTCCGGCAGGCCCTGGAGCACGGCGACGACCGGCCGGTGCCGCTCTCCGCGGAACTGGAGCTGACCCGCTGCTATCTCGACATCGAACAGCAGCGCTACGGCGGCCGGCTCCGGGTGTCCTGGGATGTCTCCCCCGACGTGGCGGAGGCACTGGTGCCGCCGCTGGTGCTTCAGCCGCTCGCCGAGAACGCCGTCCGGCACGGGCTCGCGCCCCGGGCCGGCGGCGGCCGGGTGCGGATTGTCGCGCACCGCGAGGGTGACACGCTGCGTCTGGCGGTCGAGGACGACGGCGTCGGTCCGGGTGCCAGGTCCGGTTCGGGTGGCATCGGGCTGGCCAGCGTCCGTTCGCGGCTGCGCGCCGCGTACGGTGCCCGGATCGAGTTGACGGCCGGCGTGCGGCCGGGTGGCGGGTTCCGGGTGCTGCTGCGCGTGCCGTGGCGGTCGGCGGGCGCGCAGCAGGTGTCCGCGTCGTCCACGGCGGGCGTGCGGTGATCCGGGTCCTGGTGGTCGACGACGAGCCACCGGCCCGCCGACGGCTGATCGCGCTGCTCGGGCACCATCCGGATGTCGCCGTGACCGGTTCGTGCGGCACCGCTGACGAGGCGGTGCACACGATTGCCGCGGACCCGCCGGACGCGGTCTTCCTCGACGTGGCGATGCCGGGCGGGGACGGCTTCGCCGTGCTGGACGAAGTCGCCCACCCACCGGCGGTGGTCTTCGTGACCGCGCACGGCCAGTACGCTACGCGGGCCTTCGACGTCGCCGCGGTGGACTACCTCGTCAAGCCGTACCACCGGGAACGGCTGGCGATGGCGCTGGACCGGCTCCGCGTGCACCTGCGGCAGCATCGGCCTGCGGTCGGGCGGCTCGCGGTCGGGACCGGCGGACGCACCCACCTGCTCGACCCGGCGGAGGTGGACTATCTGCGAGCCGACGGCAACTATGTGCGCGTGTACGTGGGCACCGCCAGCTACCCGGTGCGGGCCACCCTGACCGGGCTGCTGTCCACCCTGGATCGCACCGCGTTCCTGCGGGTGCACCGGTCGCTCGCGGTCCGCCTGGACCGGGTGCGTGACGTGCAGACCCTGCGCCACGGCGAGCTGGCGCTGCGGCTGCGCACCGGGGCGTTGCTGATTTCGGGACGGGCCTACCGTGACGAGGTACGGCGGGCACTGGGCCTGCACGCCTGACCGCTCCCGTTCATCCCACACCCGCTCCCACCCGTCACGCCCGTGGGCCGAGGTCGAACCGTGCGGCGGCACGATCGGCCCATGCGTGAATACGTGGCGTCGATGGTGACAGTGGCACTTTTGGGATGTCCGGGTGGCTCCGGGCCGTGGGGCGATCCTCCCGACACACCCGAACCGGTCGTGCCCGGCGTCATCTCGACCGACGCGTACGAATGGCGGCTGGCACTGACGCCGGATTGGCGGACGGTGTACTTTCCGCGCAGCGAGGGCTTCTTCCCGGCCACCCGGCAGGCGACCATCATGGTCTCCCACTGGACGGGTAACGGTTGGACTGCACCGAGAAGGGCACCGTTCTCGGGACGGTACCCGGACATGGATCCGGTCCTCAGCCCCGACGGGCGGACCCTGCACTTCTCCTCGATCCGTCCGGTGAACGGGCAGGAGCGGACCGACGCGGACCTGTGGCGGGTACGGCGTACGCCCGGTGGTGGGTGGGGCGAGCCGGAGCATCTGGGAGCGGTCAACAGCTCGGCCGACGAGTTGTACTCGTCGGTCGCCGCGGACGGCACGCTCTACTTCGCCAGCGATCGGGCGGGCGGCCTGGGCGGATGGGACATCTACCGAGCACGACCGCGACCGGGCGGTGGGTACGGCCCGGCGGAGAATCTGGGCGCGCCGGTCAACACGGCCGGCTGGGAGTTCAACCCGACGGTCACCGCGAACGGTCGGATGCTGCTGTTCACCGGGTTGAACCGGGCCGGCGGTGCCGGCAACGGCGACATCTGGGCCAGTCGCCGGGTAGCGGACGGCTGGTCGGAGCCCACGGGTGTCGGGCCGGTGGTGAACACGGCAGCCGACGAGTACCACCCGTCGTTGTCGCCGAACCAGGACCGCCTCTTCTACGTCGTCGACGGGGACATCCACCAGGTGGCGATCGACGCGCTGGAGCTGCCCCGCTGATCATCCTGGTCGCGCCGAACCGATCGTCGCGGTCAGTCGGCGAGCCGTCGATCCCACGGCTGCTTCCCGGAATCGGGGGTGGAAGCCGCCGCTGAGGCCCGCGGACAGGTACCTGTCCGCGGGCCTCAGGTCGGATCGGGTGGCGGGCTCGGGTGGCGACCCCTCCGCGGCGACAGCCGACCAACGGCCAGCTGAGCTTGACTGTACGTAACAGTCACGTTCCGGATAGAGGTCTCCCAGTCGCAGGATGACCGTTGTCGACACTTTGCTCTGCTTCACCCCACGCAATGGCTCCTGAGCAGGCCCGACAGCCGCCGGGCTGGTGGCACCGCCGCCGACCGATCGACCACGCGGACTGGCCTATCGCAGTCGGCGGGCGGGGAAGCGCGTCGGTGGGTCGGCGATGGCGGCCTGGGCGGCGATCAGTTGGAGTTCCCGGGTGCCGGCCGCCAGGGTGGCCTCCAGCACCGCGAAGATCGATGCGGTGGTGCGTTCCAGCGCCGTGGCGGGCGAGCCCGTCGTGGACAGGTGCGCCAGGTACAGGGCGGCGGTGACGTCGCCGCCGCCGTTGGGGGTGATCGGCAGCAGCGGGGTGGTCACCGCCCAGGCGCCGGCGTCCGACACGGCCACCACCTCCAGCGAGCCTGCCGGCAGGTCGCCGTGCAGCACGCTTGTCACCAGGACGTGCCGGGGCCCGGTCGCGCGTACCGCGTCGACGGCCGCCAGCAGGTCGTCGATCGTGTTCGTCGGGCGGCCGGCGAGGAACTCCAACTCGAACTGGTTGGGGGTGACGATGTCCGCCCGCGGCACCACCACGTCGCGCAGGTACTCCGGGATGCCGGGCCGGACGAACATGCCCCGGCCGACGTCGCCCATCACCGGGTCGCAGCAGTAGAGGGCGTCCGGGTTGGCGGTCTTGACCAGGGTCACCGCGTCGAGGATCACCGCACCCATCGCCGGATC
This sequence comes from Micromonospora sp. NPDC000442, assembly GCF_042898635.1. Lineage (NCBI taxonomy): Bacteria > Bacillati > Actinomycetota > Actinomycetes > Micromonosporales > Micromonosporaceae > Micromonospora > Micromonospora sp. NPDC000442. Next base: position 60,415 of record NZ_JBIAYZ010000015.1, read on the forward strand.
CCCCTGGTAGCCGGAGAGCACCGCGTCGGCGTCGCCGAGCACACCACGGTCGGCGATGCCGGCGATCACCTCGGCGACGTCGGCGGGGGCCAGCAGCGGGCCGCGCCACGCGCCGTAGCCGGTGTGGTTGGAGAAGTGCACGGTCAGCACCGGCCAGACCTCGTGGCCGAGCCGCTGCAACGGGAACACCGCCGCCGAGTTGCCGACGTGACCGTAGGCGACCGAGGACTGGATGGACAGGATCTTCACCGTCACATCATGGCGGTCGGCGACCCTCGATGGGGCCGGGGTCCCGCTACCCAGCCGCGGCGGCAGCCGGGCGACCGGGCGGCGCTGAGCCGACCGGGCGGTAGTGAGCCGACCGGGCTGGTGGCGGCTCAGCGCCTCGGCATGGTCAGCACGATCCGGCCGGCTGCCCGACCGTCGGCCTGCCGGGTCCACGCGTCGGCGACCTCGGCCAGTGGCACGGTCTCGTGGGTCGCGGCGAGTCGGCCGGCGGCGACGTGGTCGGCGATCTCCCGGATCGCCTGCGCCCGTTGCACCGGGTCCAGTTCGTTGTTGGTGTAGCCGAGGATGCGCAGGGAGCGGCTGCGTAGCGTCGCGGAGTCGAAGGGTGCCTGGTCGCCGGCCGAGCTGCCGAGGTTGACCAGCCGGCCGTGCGGGGCGAGGGTGCGCAGCGCCGCGGCGGCCGGTACGCCGAACAGCGGGTCGAGCACGACGTCGGCCGGCCCGTCGCAGGCGTCGACCAGCCGGCCGGCGAGGGTGTCCACGTCGTCGGTGTCGGCGAGGGGCACCACGGCGTCGGCGCCCAGCAGCCGGGCCCGTTCCCGGGCGGCGGCCGACCGGGCGGCGGCGACGACCCGCCGGGCGCCGTGCAGCCGGGCCAGTTGCACGGCGGCCTGACCGACGACGCCGCCGGCGCCGAGGATCACCACCTGCTCCCCCGGGCTCAACTCGCCACGCCAGGTCAGTGCCATCAGGGCGGCCACCGCGGAGAGCCCGAGGGCCGCCAGGATGGTGTCGACGCCGTCGGGCAGGACGACCACGTCGGCGTACGGCACGACGCAGTGTTCGGCCATGCTGCCGTCGCCGGGACGCATGCCGGCCGCCGTGGCGAACCACACGGGCGTGCCGTCGTCGAGGTGACCGACGCCCTGGACACCGGGCACGTACGGGGTGGCGGGCGGGCCGAAGTACGAGGTGCCGGTGGCGCAGAGGACGTCCAGCGGGGTGATCGGGGCGGCGGCCACCCGGACCCGCACCTGCCCGTCGCCGGGTCGCGGTGGTTCGCGACGTGCGACGGCGGGCGGGCGGCCGCAGGCGGTGATGACGGCGGCGTCCATCAGGTGGCGATGTTCGGGTACGGCAGCGAGAAGTGCGCCAGCCGGCGGGCGTACTCCTTCTGGAACCCCAACGGTTCGGGGTGGTCGCGTTCGAACATGGCGATGAACAGGGTCAGGGTGAGAAACGGGTGGGCACCCAACTCGAACAGCTTGACGTAGTCGTGGGTGGTCAGCGCCTCCCGTTCGATCTCGTCGAAGCGTAGCCAGGTGCTCGCCTCGGGGACGTGACAGTTGAGGATCTGGTTGGCGCGTTCGGCCTCCCACCAGGTGACCGTGCCGCGCGGGTCGTCCCGGTAGCGCTCGACCAGGTCGGGGTCGCGGTCGACGGTGTAGAGGAACTTGTTCAGCAGGTACCTGCTCACGACGTCACCGTCCCCTGGTCGCCGCCCGCCGGCACCCCGTCCGGATACCAGGTGAAGTACGCCTCCATGGTGTGGAACAAATCGAGCGTGTCGACGTAGTCGGCCTTCGCGCCCTCACCGGCGACGCCCATCATCAGCATGAAGTCCATGAAACCGTGGGTGGCGTTGCCGGGGGCGTGCAGGCTGTCCAGGGTCACCTCGGACAGGCAGCCCTCCAGGTCGCCGCTGGCGATCCACTCCACCGCCCGGCGGTCGAACTCCGGGTCGGGGCCGTGCGGGCCGAACTGCCGTGGCCCGCCCAGTTCCAGCGACAGGTGTCCGGTGCCGACGACAGCGACCCGCTGGTCGCCGGGCCAGGACTCGACAAGTTCGCGGATGGTCCGGCCCAGTTGCACGAAGCGTTTCGGCTGCGGCAACGGCGGGGCGAAGATGTTGGTGTAGACCGGCACGATCGGCAGGTCGGCCTCGGGCCGCAGGGTGATGATCGGGCAGGTGATGCTGTGGTCGATGCGCAGCTCGTTGCTGTACGCCAGGTCGAAGCCGGCGTCGAGGCCCTCGCGGAGCAGGTACGCCGACAGGTCCTCCTGGCCACGCAGCACCATCCGGGGCAGGCCGAACTCGCGTTCCTCGTTGTACCAGTTGGCGTCGTAGAACGGCGCCTTGCCGATGAGGAACTGCGGCATGTTGTCCAGCCACAGCTGGTGGAAGTGGTCGGAGCCGACCATCACCAGCACGTCCGGCCGGGCCCGGGTGAGCGTCTCCCGGAATGCGGTGATCTTGCGTACCCATTCGTCGGCGAAGGGTGGCCGGTCCTCACCCTGGGCGGTGCTGGCCCGGTAGTAGAAGGGGTGGTGGGTGGAGGCGATGACCGCGGCCAGTGTGGCCATGGACGGCTCCTCTCAGGACGGGTCGGGCGTGGTGTAGGTGGCGTTGCGGTCGACGGTCAGGTAGACGTCCATGCCGATCGGGGTGCGGCGTTCCTCGGCGAGGTGCCCGAGCAGGCCGGCGGCGCGGGCCAGCAGCGCGAAGCCGCGCAGCAGGTCGACCGGCAGGCCCAGGTCGGCCATGGCCGCGCCACACACCCCGGCACCGTTGAGCGGCAGGGTACGGCCCAGCACCTCCGGGTGGACCCGACCGATCGCCTCGAACAGCCGCAGGTGCGGCCCGCGCAGCTTCTCCTCCTCGGCGATGCGGATCAGGACCGGCGTACGCGGGTCCTCGGTCTTGTGCACGGGGTGACCGAGTCCCGGGACCAGCCGCCGGGCGGACCGGGCGGCGGTGACGGCGTCGCGGGCCAGGTCGTCGAAGCCGGCGTCGTCGGTGGGCAGGGGGCCGTCGACGGCGGCGAGTGTGTCGGCGAGGAACCGGCCGCAGTCCTCGGTGACGCCGAGGAAGCGGGAGCCGCCGCCGAGCAGTCCGGCGGCGAGGGCTCCCTGAAGTGACTCGGGGGCGCTGAGGTAGGTCAGTCGGGCGGCGATGGCCGTCGGGGTGAACCCGTGGTCGGCGAGCGCGACCAGCACCGCCTCGAAGACGCGTACCTCCGACGGGGTGGGGCGACGCTGCGCGACCAGCCAGAAGGCGAGTTCACCGAAGCCGACGCGGCCCATCAGGTCGGCGGCGAGATCCTGGCCGAGCAGCCGGATGGTGCTGGTGTCGGAGGTGCCGATCGACGTCGGGAAGCTGGTCACGGCTGGTCCTGCCTCTCGGTGAGCCACGTACGGATCTCGGTGCCGTGCTCGTCGAGACCGGGCGGTGGCAGGTCGTAGCGGGCCGGGGTGGCGGAGAAGGTGATCGGGTGCCGGACGCTGGGTACCGCCCGGTCGCCCGCGCCGACCTCGACGACGGGGTGGAGGTCGAGTTCGTCGGCGAGCGCCACGCCGCCGTCGATGGTGTTGATCGGCGCGCACGGCACGCCCGCCGCGATCAGGTCGCGGAACCACTCGTCCTTGCTGCGGGTACGCAGCCGCTCCAGCAGCAGTGGGCGCAGTTCCTCGCGGTTGGCGGTGCGGTCCTGGTTGCGGCCGAAGCGTGGGTCGGCCACCAGCTCCGGTACGCCGAGCACCTCGCAGAGCTTGGCGAACTGGCCGTCGTTGCCGGCGATGACGACCAGTTCACCGTCGGCGGTGGGCAGTGGCTCGTACGGGAACAGGCTCGGGTGGGCGTTGCCCATCCGGTAGGGCACGGTGTCTCCGGCGACGTAGGCGCTGGAGTGGTTGACCAGGCCGGACAGCGCCGAGGAGAGCAGGTTGACCTCGACGTGCTGGCCGTCGCCGTCCGCGCCCCGGTGGTGCAGGGCGGCGAGGATGCCGATGGTGGCGTGCATGCCGGTCATCACGTCGAACACGGAGATGCCGGCCCGGTACGGCGAGCCGTCCGGGTCACCGGTGAGGCTCATCAGGCCGGAGATCGCCTGCACCATCAGGTCGTAGCCGGGCAGGGCGGCACCAGGGCCGGTGCCGAAACCGCTGATGGAGGCGTAGACGATGCGCGGGTTGGCGGCGGCGACCGTGTCGTAGTCGAGGCCGAAGCGGCGCAGCCCGCCCGGCTTGAAGTTCTCGATCAGCACGTCGGCGCGGCCGGCGAGGGCTTGGGCCACCGCCAGATCGTCGGGGTCGCGCAGGTCCAAGGCGATGGAGCGCTTGTTGCGGTTGATCCCCAGGTAGTAGGTGGAGACGCCGTCGCGTACCGGCGGCATCCAGGTGCGGGTGTCGTCGCCGCCGGGGCTCTCCACCTTGACCACCTCGGCGCCCATGTCGGCCAGCAGCATGGTGGCGTACGGCCCGGCCAGGATCCGGGAGAAGTCGGCGACCAGCAGGCCCCGTAGTGGACCACCGCCCGCCGTCGGTTCCGGTTCGCGTCCGTGCTCGACTGCCATCGACATCCCACTCCTGACCGCTAGGCGGACATCTGTCCGTGACTGCCGAGTATTCGAGCGGATGTGCGCCATGTCAACCGTTGACACCTCCGGGAAAAGGCACCCACACTTGCGCCCAACGTAGGTCCGCCCGCAGTACGGACAGATGTCCGCAGACGTGGGCCGGATTGACCACCGCTGGGAGTTGACCGCCATGAGCGCACCCGTATCAGGCCCGAGTCCCGACCGTCCCCTGCTGTTCCGCAATGCCCTCGTCCTGACCATGGACGACACACACCGCGTCCTGCCCGGCACCGACGTCCTGGTCGTCGGCGAGCGGATCGCCGACGTCGGCGTCGGGCTGGCCGCCCCCGACGGCGCCACCGAGATCGACGCGTCCGGTGGCATCCTCATGCCCGGAATGATCGACACCCACCGGCACATGTGGCAGACCGCGATGCGCGGCTACGGTGCCGACTGGACACTGACCCAGTACTTCGTCTGGTACTACCTGGAGTCCGGCAAGCTGTTCCGCCCCGAGGACATCTACGCCGGCAACCTGCTCGCCGCCATCGAGGCCATCGACGCCGGTGTCACCACCACCGTCGACTGGTCACACGGGCTGCAGAGCACCGACCACGCCGACGCCGCCGTCGACGCCCTGCGGGAGGTGCCCGGCCGATTCGTGCTCGCGTACGGCAACATCCAGCAGGGGCCGTGGGAGTGGTCGACGAGCCCGCAGTTCCGCGACTTCGTCGAGCGTCGTTTCCACAGCCGGGACGACATGCTCGGCCTGCAACTGGCCTTCGACGTCACCGGCGACCCGGCCTTCCCCGAGCGGGCCGCGTTCGAGGTGGCCCGGGAACTGGACCTGCCGGTCACCACGCACGCCGGGGTGTGGGGCGCGACGAACGACGACGGTATCCGGCTGATGCACGAGAACGGCTTCATGACCCCGTCCACGGTGTACGTGCACGCCGCCACGCTCACCAACGACTCGTACCATCGCATCGCCGCCACCGGCGGCTCGGTGTCGGTGTCGACGGAGAGTGAGCAGAGCGCGGGGCAGGGCTACCCGCCCACCTGGGCGCTGTGCCACCACGACATCCCGGTGTCGCTGTCGATGGACACCAGCGTCTGGTGGAGCGGCGACCTGTTCTCCGCGATGCGGACCACGCTCGGCGCCGACCGCTCGCGTGAGCACCTGGAGGCCCACGCCCGGGCCGACACCGTCACCCACTGCCGGCTGCGCGCCGAGCAGGTCGTCGACTGGGCCACCCGGGGCGGCAGCCGCGCGCTCGGCCTGGACGACGTGGTGGGCAGCGTGGCGACGGGCAAGAAGGCCGACCTCGTACTGATCAAGAACGACCGCTCGCCGGTGATGTTCCCGATCCTCAACCCGTACGGCCATGTCGCGTTCCAGGCGCAGCGCGGCGACGTGCACAGCGTGGTGGTCAACGGTCGACTGGTCAAGCACGACCACCAGCTGCTCGGGGTGGACCTGGCCAAGGCCCGCCGGCACGTCGAGCAGACCATCGACCACCTGGTCGGCGAGATGGGAGCCGAGGCCTGGGCCAAGGGCATGAACCCCGACATCCCGGAGACGAAGATCCAGGAGAACCCGTACACCTACACCGAGTGGGACGCCGGGTCGGCGCAGTGGAAGCATTGAGCGGCACGTGACCCTCGGAAGGCAGGCAGTGATGGCACGCGACGCCCGACCCGACTTCATCGAAGCCCTCGCTCGTGGCCTCGACGTCCTGCGCTGCTTCCAGCCCGGTCGACCGGTGATGACGCTCAGCGAGATCGCCGGTGCGACCGGGCTGGCCCGGCCGACCGTCCGCCGGATCCTGCTCACCCTCGAGGACCTCGGCTACGTACGCTCCGCCGAACGGGGCTTCGCCCTCACCCCCCGGGTGCTCGAACTCGGCATGACGTACATCAACGCCCTGGGCGTGTGGGAGGTCGCCCGGCCGCACATGCAGCGGCTCGTCGCCCAGACCAACGAGTCGACGTCGATGGCCCAGCTCGACGGCAGTGACATCGTCTATGTCACCCGGGTCGCCGTACCGAAGATCATCACGCTGGGGGTGAGCATCGGCACCCGCTTCCCCGCCCCCGCCACCTCGATGGGCAAGGTGCTGCTCGCCGCCCTGGACGAGGAGACTCTCGACCGGGTGCTCGCCGTGCCCGGCCGGTCCGGCATCACGCCCCGCTGGCAGCCCGACCGGGCCGCCCTCGACGCGTCGCTGCGCGAGGTGCGGGCCCGGGGCTGGGCCCTCGCCGACGAGGATCTCGCCCCGGGCATCCGGTCGGTCGCCACCGGCGTCCGCGACGGCCGGGGGCGGGTGGTGGCCGCCATCAACGTCACCGTCCACGCGGCCGAGACGTCGGTGCGCACCCTCACCGATGAGCACCTGCCGCGCCTGCTCTGCACCGCCGCCGACATCAGCCGGGACTGGGCGCTGCTCGACGCCGTGCCCAGCGCGCTCCAGGACGCGACCGTCGAGCCCGCCCCCGTTCCCGCCGCCCGGGTCGACGCCGGCACCTGACCTGTCGAGCTGACCGCACGAACGGATCGCGCCGGGCGACGCTCCCGCCGCTATCGCCCGTCGCGCAGCGTGAGCACGTACGTGGCGGTGAGCGCGACCGTGCGGTCCGCGTCCTGGGACAGCTCGGCGAGGGCACGCGCGGCCGTGGCACCGGGGATGTCGGCGAGCGCCTGGGTCAGCCGACTGCGTACGGGTGAGGCGACGCCGTCGGCGCCGAGGCGCGCGACGAGTCGGCCGGCGATCTGCTCCGCCAGGGCGGGCTCGCCGGCCAGCGCGGTCAGTGCGTCGGCCGCGTCGGCCTCGTTCGTCTCCTCGACGACCATCTCGATCAGGGTCGGGATCGCCTCGGCCACGCCACGTGCCCCGAGCGCGAGCGCCGCGTACCTGCGGACGACGAGGTCGGGGTGGGTGAGGGCGTCCCGCAGCAGCGCGGTCGCGGCACCGTCCGGGATCTCGGCGAGGGACTGCACGGCGCGTTTGCGTACCTCGGCGTCGGGTGCGTCGAGGCCCGGTGCCAGCAGCGCGGGTGCGCCGTCGGCCGATTGCGCCAGCGCCCAGCGAAGGGCGCCGGCGACATTCGGGTCCGACTCGCTCAGTACCGCCTCGACCAGGGCCTCCACCGGTACCGCTGCCTCGCCGGCCGAGGACAGGGCGGCGCGTTGGCGTCTCCCGGCGTGCTCCGAACCGAGGGCGTGGAGCAGGGCGACGGTCTGGAGCACCTCCGCCCAGTCGGCGGGTTGCGCGGCACCGATCCGGCGCAGACGGGTGAGCAGCTCCGTCTGCGCCGCGATCCGCTCCCGGGTCTGCTGGATCAGGTCCGCCACGAGCTGTGCGGGGGCGAAGCCGGGATCGTCGAGCGCCCGCCGGACCTCCCGCAGCGACAGCCCCAACGATCGCAGGCTCTCGATGTGGAAGATCCGCCGGATGTCGTCGCTGGAGTACTCCCGGTACCCGACGCCGCTGCGTCCCGTCGGCTCCACCAGGCCGAGCGACTCGTAGTGCCGGAGCATGCGGGCGCTGACCCCGGAGCGTCGGGCCACCTCACCGATCAACACCGCCGGTCACCGCCGCCGATCGTTGCCGCCGAGGGCCACCACGCGCGTCGCCTCCTCGATCGCGAACTCGAAGCCGGCGTCCGGGTCGCGCAGCAGACGCTCCGTGGCGCTCGCGTGCTGACGCACCCCGGTGTCGGGATTCCGCACCGCGGCCTGCAGGATCGGCGTGATCACCTCACCGAGCGCGATCAGCGCCCGGCTGAGGCTCAACTGCGTCTCCCGCCCACCGCGCCCGAACTGGGTGGCCAGCACGTCGGCGAGGGCGGCCTCGTCACCGTCGGGTACGAGGACTACCGCCGCCCGCCAGGCGCTGCGGGCCACCTCGTCGTCGGCGTCGGTGAGCAACGCCCGGCTGATCGCCGGCCACGCCCGCCGGTCCCCGATCTTGGACAGGGTGTGCAGCGCCTGGCTTCGTGCCTGGGCCGACGCGGAGCGCAGTTCGTCGACGAGTCTGGGGACGGTCAGTGCGGCCGGGTGGCGGGTGAGTGCCCAGGTGAGCATCTCGCGCACCGAGAACTCGGGCTCGACGGCGCACCGCGCGACGAGGGTGTCGATCGCCCCCGGGTCGGGGCTCGTGCCGACGGCCAGCGCCGCCCGCAGCCGCACCGACGGGTTACCGCTCTCCAGCCCACGCAGAATCCGTACCGCGTCCGTGGCCTCCTGTGGCTTGCTCATGCCAACCACCTCCCTCGGCACAGTGAAGACCTTGTCACTCTGTCAAGGTCAAGCCGTCCTCGCCGGAAACACCGGGAGAAGGTGGTGGCCGGGCCGGGTGCGCGAGCCCGGGGGGCCGCGACCGCTCGGCGGCGGTCGCGGCCCTCCGGACCGGGTCAGCGCTTCGGTGCCTTGACCTTCTGCTTGTTGTGGTTGTTGCCCCGGCCGTCGGGCTTGTAGTTCTTCTCCACGTTGCCGGCCGCGTCCACCGAGAACCAGTGCACGGTCGTGCCGGCGGGAATGGTGAGCGTCTCACCGCCCTCCCGGATGCCGGCCGAGCCGTAGAGCGTGGAGTCGTAGGTGGGTCGGCTCCGGTCGAGGGTGTAGAACACCGCCGCCGGTTCGCTTGTGGAGAAGGTCACGTCCACCATGCCCGGGGTGGCGCTCGCGCTCACCGACAGCGAGCTTCTCGGCCTCTTCCGGTCGGTGTCGAAGTCCCGCGCCACCCGCAGCATCTCGGTCAGGCCGTTGGAGAACTCCATCGTCTCGGCGTGCGCCTCGGCCCAGGCCGGTTGGAACGACGTGCCGACCTCGAAGTTCCAGGCGTAGATGCCGTACTTGTACCAGAGCATGTCTCCGGAGTTGCCGGCCGCCGAGTACAGCACGTCGGCGATCGGGCCGGTCCGGGCCGGGGTGACCGCCAGGTTGCGGTGCCGCTTGATGGCGGTCAGGATCCGCGACGACGCGCCCCAGAACAGCGACTCCTCGGCCAACGTCGGTCGGGGTGCGGAGACCCGGCCGGGGACGGCGTACGAGCCGGGCGACCACATGAAGTAGTTGCCGGACGAGTGCAGGTTCATCGAGAACGTGATGTTCGGCCGAGACGCCAGCCAGTCGACGTTGCGGTTCTCGGGCTCGGACAGCTCGCTCGGCCCGGCGTAGGTGCCGCTGGTGCAACTTGTCGACGCGCCCGCATAGCCGTCGAACAGGCTGTACTCGGTGTAGTTGCGGTTGTTGTCCACGCCCCACGAATTACGGCCGAGGAAGTCCGCCGACCCGTCCTGCGGGCAGTGGTTGGTCATGTTCTTGCGCTGGGAGTTGAAGTCGTAGAACGAGTAGTGCCCGCCGTCCGGGTTGACCGACGGAGCGATCCAGATGTCGAGGTTGTCGACCAGCTCGCGGGTCTTCCGGTCGTGCGCGTAGTTGCGCAGCAGCCGCTCGGCGGTCTCGATGGTGACCAGCGGCGGTACCCACTCCCGGGCGTGTTCCTGGGCGTAGGCGAGCACCCCGAGCCGGGAGCCGTCGCGGTGCTTGCCGATCCGGATGGCGTACACCGGATGCGGGTCGCGGGAGACCGAGGCCGGTGCGGCGAGGCCGTCGGAGAGCGCGGTCCGCGCGACCGGCGCGACCACGCCGGTGCCCGGGCTGCCCCGATAGGTGTACGCGGTCAGCAGCGTCCCCGCCTGCGCGTTGAGCGCGGCGACGACCTGCTCGGCGGTGCTGGTGACGGTGCCGCTGCCGTCGGTGGCGAGGTCGACGTGGACCTGGGTGCCGGTGACGGTCACCGTCAGGGGTGCGTCGGCGACGCCGGGGTCGGCGAGTTCGACGGAGATGTCGTTGCCGCCCTGGTGGCCCCAGGCCAGCGAGTCGACCGCGACCCGGCTGGCGTTCGCGGTGCCGAGCACGGCCTGCGCCTTACGCCGGTAGCCGTTGGTCCGGTACGGCAGCTCGACGATCTCCGAGATTTTCGGGTACTGCGCGGACAGGGCCTTGATCCGGTCGTACAACTCGGTGGGGGTCAGGTAGCTGGCCACGAAGTCCTTCATGTAGCCCGGCCCCTCGGGATCCTCGGGCGGGATGGGCAGCCACTCGTTGACCTTGGCCACCGCCACGTCACCACTCGGGCTGGTGATCCGCACGTACGCCGGACGGCTGGTCACCTGCGCCGCCCCCCGGTGGTAGAGGTAGACACCGGCGTCGACGAACCGGGAGATCGTCTGGGTGCCGCCGGAGCCGATCTCGGTGCCCGGCCCGCTGTCCCGCTCGACGGTCAACGGGCTGGCGTCGGTCTGGCCCTGCGCCCATTTCGCCTCGACCGAGAGCACCTGCGTGTCGCCGGAGGTGTAGTAGTCCGCCCGGATGATCGTGACGTCGGAGACCGTGGACCGGGCCGAGAAGTCGGCTGCGGCCGCGTACTCCCGGTTCTCGGCCAGGTGGGCGGCGATGGTGGCCTCCCGCTCGGCCACCCGCTGCGCCGCGTCGTCCGGGGTGTGCAGCACCTGGCCGAAGGTGAAGCCGGCCCGGGTCAGCGTGGCGACCTCGTTGCCGGTCACCACGGCGTGCACGACGATGCCGTCACCGGTGTGGGTGATGTGATGGTCGAGGTCGACGCCGGTGGCCACCAGGGCGTCCAGTTCGGCGCTGTCGGCCAGGATCACCTCGACCACGCTGGCCCGCTCGTCGGCGAGCCGGCCGAGGTCGGCGGGCGCGGTCACCGGCGCGGCGGCCTGCGGCACGATCGCCGCAGCGGGATTGACCAGCAACAACACGGCCGCGGAGGCGGCCAGGACGGTGGCGGCGGGCAGCTGGGGTCGCCAGCGCAAGCCCGTACGGACCTTGGACATGAGGCGGTCGCCCCTCTTCTCGGCGCGCGGCACGGAGGCAGCGGGTTCAGCGCGGATCCGCCGGGCCGCCCAGCCTGCGGGACGGCCACGGCGACGCGCTCGGCGGTCGACGCTGCCCGCATCGCCGATTACGCAGCGTCGCGCATCCGGGTCGTTGGAGTGATCGAGATGCCGACATCCTTCGCCCGCAGATAGGGATCTGTCAATCGTCGGCGGCCCCGCCCCCGGTGACCGCGCCCACCTCGCCCGACCGTCCCGGAACTCGTGTTTGACCTGCGTGCAGACTGGAGATCAAGAGCGTGAGGCTCGACTACGAGGGGGATCACGCGTGTCCGAGAACGCCACCGACCGGCACCACCACACCACCGACCGTCCGGCCGGGGTCACCGACCCACTGCTGTGGCGGCTCGCCCTGGACGTCGCCGACGCGCACGCACCGGGCGAGGACGGTGGCTGCACCCACCTGCTGTGCTCCGGCCAGAACTGGCCGTGCGAGCCGTGGCAGCAGGCCCAGCGGGCACTGAACCTCGCCCAGGGCGGTGCGGACGACGAGACCACGGCCCCTGCCTCCGTCCAGGAGGACAACTGGACGGCCCCGACGACCCGGCCGACCTGGTCGACGGACGGCTCCCACCACCAGTCCGCCGCCTGAGCGTGCCAGCCCGTCGAGGGCTGTCAATGTAACGTTGACGAGTGCCTGACCCGCTCGATCAACTCGCCGGCATCCCGGTCACCCGGGAGCGGCTTGACGACACCGAACTCGATCTCATCGACCGGGCCCGGCAGGATGGCGCGACCTGGAACCAGGTCGCCGAAGCCCTCGGACTGGGCAGTCGGCAGGCCGCCGAACAGCGCCGCCAGCGGCTGGCCGCCGCCCGTGCGGCTCGCCGGACCACCTCCGACAGACGCTGGCCAGCCGAGGTCGGGGCGTTACGCGCCCTGCTCGCCGAGCTGCGGCGCTGGACCGACGCCGACCGCCGCTGGGACGCTCGCTTCCCCCGGGCCGCGCTGACCCGCCGTACCATCGCCCTCGCCCTGGAGGCCGAGCCGGGCGCCCTGTTCGACCTGGCCGCGCGGATCCGCGCCGACCTACCGGTAGCCGATCCCGGCCTGCCAGTCCCGGTACGCGACGTCGCCCGCAACCTCACCATCGCCCTGTCAACCAGACGTTGACATTGGCGTCCGCATATTGCCTCGATGCGACTCAACACCCGAGGCTGTGAGCCACCTTTACTGCTCAACACCCGAGGTGGCTCGTGCGTCGGAACGCGATCCTGTTCGTGGCGGTGTCCCTGCTGTCCGGTCTCGGCGGCAGCGCCATGGCCCTGGTCGCCGGGATCTGGATCCTCGACCTCACCAACTCCCCCGGCCTGGCCGCGCTCGCCGGCCTCTGCGGATACGCCCCCACCCTGGCCGGCCCGTGGCTCGGCGCCGTCGTCGACAGGTTGCCCCGCCGCCCGCTTGTCATCGCGACCAACCTGACCGTCGCCGCCGTCCTGCCCAGCCTGCTGGCGGTCCGTGGCCCCGGCCAGGTGTGGCTGCTGTTCTGCGTGGCCACGGTCTACGGCATCGCGTACGTCCTGGTCGACGCGGGCGAGAGCGCCCTGCTGCCGGCCGCCCTGTCGGGTGTCCATCTCGGGCAGGTGAACGGGTGGCGCTCCAGCGCCCAGGAAGGCGTCAAGCTGGTCGCCCCGCTGGCCGGCGCCGGCCTGTACGCCTGGCAGGGCGGCCAGCTGGTCGCGCTGCTCGCCGCCGTCCTACCGGCCCTCGCCGCGGCCGGCTACGCGGCGCTGCGCCTGACCCGCACGCCGCCGCCGGTCGCGCCCCCGGACCGGGGGGTCAGAGTCGGGCTCACCGTCCTGTTCGGCGCGGTGTCGATCCGGCGGCCGGTGATGCTCGCCGCGGTCGCCATCGGCATGTCCGGTTTCACCACCGCCGCCGGCTACGCCGTCGTCACCGACACGCTCGGCCTACCGGCGACGTTCCTGGGTGTACTACTCAGCGCCCAGGGTGCCGGCTCGGTCGCCGGTGGACTGGTGGTCGGCCGGATGATCGCCCGATTCGGCCCGACGGCGGTGGCCCTGGCCGGGGCCGAACTCTTCGCCATCAGCTGCCTGGGCAGATGCCTGCCGTGGTGGCCAGCGGTGGTCGCCGCGTCGGTGGTGACCGGTCTGGGGTTGCCGTGGGCGCTCGTCGCGGCCGTCACCGCCGTCCAGACACACAGCCCCGACGCACTGCTCGGCCGGATCGCCGCCACCGCCAACACGATCATGTTCGGGCCGATCGCGGCGACGACTCCGCTCGGCTCCGCCGCCGTACAGCTCGGCGCCCGGCCACCGCTCGTTCTCGCTGCCGCCGTCTGCCTCACCGCCTGCGCGCTGACCTGGCGACGTCGGCGCGACCGGACACCGTCGCACCCCTCCCCCGTGTCAGCCGGTCGTCCCGGGCTCACGCCGTGCGCCGAGACGCCGGACGGCCTCAGTGCGAGAAGGGCTCCAGACACCCGAATTCGGCAGCCGAGCCGCGGACCTCGACCATGACTCGTTCGGGCCGCACGTCCCCGATCACACAGCCCACGTCCGCGAAGCGCACCGCGTACACCGCACCCGGCGGGGGTGTGGTCTCCTGCCCGATCGGCGTTCGCATGGCGGTGACCTCGATCGCGTCTGCCGTGATGCCCAGGTCGAGCAGCACTCGCTGAGTGGACGCCGGCGCGAAGTCCCCGGCCGCGCGTAGTGCCTCAAGCTTGGGCCGGATCCGCGCGGCGAGCTTCTGCCCGGTGCGCTGGTCCGCGGCGGAGAGCTCGTGCCGTCGCTTCCAGCCGTTGTTGTCGGCATGGTTGGGGGGTGCATCCCCCTGCGGAGCGACCGGCTTCGCCAGCGCGGTGGGCGACGCCGACGTGCTCGTCGGTATCGCCTGCGCGTCGTCGCCCCCGGTGCCCGGGGCCGCGCAGCCGAGCAACAGCACGGCCAGCGAAGCAGCAGCCACCGACAAGCTGGTCTTCCCTGCCCGCATCATCGACCCCCGTCGTTTCGAATCCGAGGATCAGATTGTACGAGGCTCGGGCGGGTCCCGGCGGTCACCGCTGACTCTGGCCGCTTGTTCGTGGGCCTGGTTGAGGATCGCCTCGGCCTCCCGTCGGGCTGCGGTGACAATCGCCTCGCTCTCGCGCCGCGCCTCGGCGCGGTGGTCGTTGGCCTGTTCCTCGGCGAGTTTGAGGACCTGTTCCACCCGGGTGCCCAGGCCACCGAGACCGGGTCGCGGACGGTTCCGCCGTCGTGGGGCAATGACCGTTGCACCTGTGCTCGTCGCATCGCCTGCCACTCCGGCGTCCTCGTCGCGGTCCACCGGGTCGTCCCCGACGAGATCGGATTTCTTCCTACCGACCAGGAAGAACACGACACCGAGCACCACGATCGCGACGCCGGACCAGAACGCGGTCGCACCAAGGGCAGGACCGGTTACCACGCCGACGCCGAGCCCGACAAGGACGGCGGCAGTCGTGACCGGCTTGCGCATCGGTTCTCCTCGGATGGTTCGTCGGCATACGGTTCCAGCATGACCAGCACGTCAACCCGGCTCGTCCCCGACGGCCGCCCTGACGCAGGAGGAAAGTTGGACCAGCCGAGGTCGTAGCCCTTGCGGAGGCTTGGGCGACGGTGGCCCGGCGCGGTCCGTGGATGATGGACGCGTGAAGCCCGCATTCGTACTCCTGCACAGCCTGTTGCTGGGGCCTCTGACCTGGGCTCCGGTGGGGTTGGGAGTCACCAGCCGGATAAGCCAGGCGTGGGCGGATATCCGAGACGGGTCCGGGCCCACGCCACGATGCGTTTGGTGACCCAGTCGTCCATCGGCCTGGTGAGCTGACCTCGGTACCGCCACAGTCCTGGCGGTCCGGGGTCGCGGCGTAGCAGGTGGGTGAGGTCGGTCGGCACTTCACCGTCGAACGGGCCGGTCACGAGTTGGCCGATGCGTGCGACGTCGGCCGGGTCGACCTGGACGTCCTTGTCGCCGGTGATCGCCAGCACCGGCCTGTCGATGGCGGCCAGGTCCGGGCCCGGGTCGTGGGCGAGATACTCACGTAGCCAACGGTCGGTGAGGCGCGAGCGGGGCATCCGGTCGTGTCGGACGGCGGTGGACCGGCGGATCCGGTCGCGCTCGCGGGCCTGACGGCGCACCAGCACCGGGCCCAACGGCCGCAGTAGCCGTGGCAGCGTGGCCGCGATCCGGTCACTCTGCCAGGCCATCACCTGGTCGCCGGGCTGTGCAGCACCCGCGAGCAGCACATATCCGGCGGGCGGTGGAACCGCCCGTACGAGGTTGGCCGCCACCACCGCTCCGGTCGAGTGCCCGACCACGAAGACCCGCTCCGGGTCCACCGCGGGGCAGGCGCGCAGCGCGGCGAGGGCGGCTGCGGCGTCGCGGCACTCGTCGTGGAAGCCAGTGCTCAAGTAGTCACCCTGCGAGGTACCCACGCCCCGCTTGTCGTAGCGCAGAACGACGCAGCCGTCGTGGGCCAGTGCCACCGCGAGTGCCCGGCCCAGCCCCAGCGCCATCCCGGACATGGCGGAGTCGCGGTCGAGTGGCCCGGAGCCGTTGATGAGCAACGCGCAGGGGTGCCGGCCGTCCACGTTGGGCCGGGTGAGCGTGCCGGCCAGCACCGCTCCCACAGCTCTGATCTCGACAGTGTGCTCCCGCACCGGATCCACCTTCATTCTCACTTCTGAGAATCAGAGGGTTCAAGTTAACATTCTCGATTGTGGGAATCAATGCCGAGCCGGCGAGATCCAGCGCCGGAATCGTGGAGACCGTGCTGCATCCGGGCCGGTTGCGCATCGTGCACGCGCTGATGCACCGCGAGCTGACCGCGCGCCAGCTCAGCGCCGAACTCAGCGACATCCCTCAGGCGTCGCTCTACCGACACGTCGGACGCCTGGTCGACGCGGGGGTGCTACGGGTGACCCGCGAGGAGCGGGTACGTGGCGGCACGCAGCGCACGTACACGGTGGTGGAGTCCGCGGTCACCCTCGGCCCCCACGACTTCGACGCCGCCACACCAAGCGACCACCAGCGCTACTTCGCCGCGTTCGTCGGCGCGCTGGTCGCCGGGTTCGAGCAGTACCTGCGGGCGACCGACGCCGCCCCCACCCGCGACGGCGTGGTGTACCAGCAGATTCCGCTCTGGACCACTCCTGCCGAATCGCGCCAGCTCGCCGCCGCGATCACCGATCTCGTACGACCCCTGCGGACCCGGTCCGAGGGTCAGCGACGGCGCCGGACGACGTTCGCCATGGTGCTGCACCCCGACCCAGCCACGTAGCGGGCTTCGCCGACCAGCGCTCCGGTCGATGGCTACCCGACCGTTGCGTTCAACCCCTCGCCGCCGTGGCCGTCCGCGATGAGCGCTTCGACCCGCGCCGCCACCTCTGCCAATCCGCCATCGCCGAGACGTCGGTCGGCCCGCAGCGCGATGAGATGACGGACGACCGTCAAATGTTCAGTGAGGTCTGCCGGACCTGGCGGGTAGGTGGCCCGCTGCATCTCCGAGACGGTGGCGGGAACCGCCGCCACGACGTGGCCGAGTTGAGTACTCGCCGTACGGGAGAACTCGACCACGTCGACACCAGCCGCGCGTGCCGTTTCCAGGGCTCGTAGCAGGCCGAGTTGGGCGTCGTACCAGACGCCGAACAGGGCGAGGTCCCACACCGCAGCTCCTTCCGGCGCTTCACCGACAAAGCGTGGCGTGCTCAGCAGACCGAGGATCGTCCGGTGCTGCTCGAAGGCGTACGAAGATCCGCTGTACAGGATGGTCGCGGTATCCGTGCCGATCATCTCGGGCGAGGCTTGGATCCCCGCGTCGAGGTAATGTGCGCCTGCGCTGGTGACCCGCCGGGCCGCTACCCGCGCCTCACTGGCGGTCCCCGTGTACATCCCGACAACCGTACGCCCGGACAGGTCCATGTCGATCTGGGCAAGGCACTGCTCAACCGCTGCGAAGTCCTTGAGGGTCAGGAACACGAGGGAGCTTGCTGCCACCGCCTCCCGAATGGACCGCGCTGGTAGTGCCCCGGCGGCCACCAGGTCGGTTGCCCGACCTTCGGTACGGTTCCACACCGTGACATCGTGTCCGCTTCGCAGTAGGCGATATGCCACCGCGCTACCGATCGCTCCGGTGCCGATGATCGCGACCCTTGCTGCCGACTTCTCGGTTCCACCCATGGCGCGATCCTCGGACCTCAACCTAGCTTGAGGTCAAGCGGACGACGGTGGTGAGCCGGGGATCAGATGGTGAAGCCGCCGTCGACGTTGATCGTCGCCCCGGTGATGTAGCGCCCGTCCGTGCTGGCGAGGAACGCCACCGTGGCAGCCACGTCAGCGGGGTCCGCATAGTGGCCGAGGGCGGTGAACCCGTTGATCGTCTCGGCGTTGGGGCCGTCGGCCGGGTTCAATTCGGTGTCCGTGGCCCCTGGGTTCACCAGATTGACGGTGATCGCCCGGCCACCGAGTTCGCGTCCGAGTGCCTTGGTCAGTCCGATCAGGGCGGTCTTGCTCATCGCGTACAACGAGAAGCCCGGAAAGACTGCCCGCTCGGCCACGTTGCTACCGATGTTGATAATCCGCCCACCGGCCGACATGTGGCGCACCGCAGCCTGGGAGGCGACGAACGGCGCCCGGACGTTGACCGCGACGGTCTGTTCGAACTCGTCCATGCTCAGGTGCTCCAGCGGGCCGAGCAGGAACGCGCCGGCGTTGTTGACCAGGATGTCCAACCGACCCCATTCGTCGGCGACCCGGTCGACCGCGCCGACCACGGCCGCCGGGTCGGCGCTGTCCGCCCGCACGGCGACAGCCCGCCGTCCCGCGGTCTTGATCTGATCGACCACGTCGTCGGCGCGTTGCTGATTCCGCTGAAACGTCAGCGCCACATCGGCGCCCTCCTCGGCCAGGCGCAACGCCACCGCTGCGCCAATCCCACGACTACCGCCGGTGACCAGAGCCACCTTGCCGTCAAGTGCGTTGTTCATGACGCAAAGCCTGGTCGACCGAGGGTCAACTGTCCGGCGGAGATCGGACGCCGCGTTCGCAGCCGACACCAGCGGCCCCACCGGTCCGCTGGC
Organism: Micromonospora sp. NPDC000442; assembly: GCF_042898635.1. Taxonomy (NCBI): domain Bacteria; kingdom Bacillati; phylum Actinomycetota; class Actinomycetes; order Micromonosporales; family Micromonosporaceae; genus Micromonospora; species Micromonospora sp. NPDC000442. The sequence goes on from NZ_JBIAYZ010000015.1 coordinate 78,977, forward strand.
GACCGGTCATCCGTAGTGGTATCGATAGCCGCCGCCTCCAGCGTCACGCCCCTCACCGCGATGCCGGCGCCTCCTCGGCGTCCCGGTCGGGGCAGCAGACGGTCAGGGCGGCGGGCACGGCCCGTACCTTCAGCTTCCGTGCCGTGCTGCGGGCGCCGCCGTCCAACTCGTACGTCTTCGGCTCGGCGAATCGGACCTTGACCTTGCGTCCCCGGGTGATCCGCACGAACTTCGAGTCCTCGGAACGGCCGGTGGCCATCTTGCCGAGGGTGCGCGCCCAGTCGACGGCCCCGCTGGCGGTGGAGACCCCGATCTCCAGCGCGCCGCTGTCGGGGCGGGCATCGTCGAAGGCGGGAATTCCGCCGGTGATGGTGCCGACGTTGCCGAACAGCACGCAACTGGCCTCACCGTCGAACCAGAGGGCACCGTCGACGGTGATCCTGGTCCGGGTCAGCTCGCCACGCACGTGGCGCAGCCCGGTCCACACGTAGGCGAGCCGGCCGAGGCGGCCCTTCATCTCCCGGTCCGCCTCGCGGATGAGATCACCGTCGAACCCGGCACCGGCCATCACCGCGAAATGCTCGCCGTTGAGCTTGCCCAGGTCGAGGCGGCGACGCCGGCCGTGCAGGCCGATCCGCACCGCCTCCCGCAGGTCCTCGGGAATGCCCAGGTTGGTGGCGAAAAGGTTGGCGGTGCCGGCCGGCAGGATCGCCATCGGGACCCGGGATCCGGCGAGGGTGTCGGCGCAGCGTTGGACCATGCCGTCGCCGCCCCAGACGAGGACCAGCTCGGCACCCTTGTCGAGCGCCTTGCGGACCTTCTTCGGCGCCTTGCGACTCTTGGGCACCTCGTACCAGAGCAGGTGCTCGACGCCCGCGCCGACGAGGGCGGCGCGCAGCTCGTCCAGGCCGCCACCGAGGTTCTTCTTCCGGTGGGCCACGACCGCGACGGTGCCCACCGCCACGACGGGGGCCGGCCGGTCCGGATCCACAAGCACACTCGCACTCATGCCGGCGACTGATACCCAGCCACCAGAAACTCCACTCCTGGGTGCTACTACCGTGGTTTCGGCGCAGCGAGCCAGGCGAGGGGTTGACCGGTGAGGGCGGCGTCGGCGAGGCGGTGAGCTGACGCCGTCTTCAAGGCGGCTCGGGAGCTGTCGATCCACCGCTGAACATCACCGATGCCCTGGTGGCGATATTCCACGGCTTGGACAAGGCATTCGAGTTTGTCGGCGTCACGAGCGACAACGGCTTCGAGAGTCTCGCCGGCCTCGTACTCGGCTACCGCCGCGGTGATGGCGTCGGCCACGGCGGGTGGACAGGCGGCGACCTGGTCGGCGGTGACCGTGGTGTTGGGCACGGCGGTCAAGTACCGCTTGGCTATGTGGGGGATGTCGGTGGTCCGGGTCTCCTGGGTGTCGTGCAGCACACACAGCATGGATACCCGGGCGGCATCGGCGCCCTCCATCGCCGCGAGCATCATGCCGATGAGCGCGGTGCGGAACGAGTGCTCGGCGATCGACTCGGGGTGCGCGACACCGGCAAACCACCAGCCCGTGCGGGTCGCTCGCTTGAGCACACCCGCCTCGAAGATGAAGCTCATCGCCCCAGCGGCCGCGTGGTCGTCGCTCATGTGACCGTCCTCGTGCCCGTGATTCCGTCCGCCCGCAGGCTGTAGACGATAGACGTTAGTTCCTGCCTGGACTGAACCGAGATGCTGTCGCTGTCGAGCAGTACGGCGCTGCGGGCGGCCAACGCATGTCCGGTAGCAGGGTCATCGTGGGCAAGTCCGCGTCGAGCAGCGAGCAGAACCCATACATTGTGAATGTTGAGGTCCACGAACGGATGTTCAGGGCGTAGACGCGCAACCAAGTGACGGAGAAGATGTGAGCCGCGCCAGTCGGCCCGGGCGGTGGGCATAAAAAAGTCGTTTCGCTGACGATAGGGGATTTCACCTACCCAGTAGGCCGAGTAGTTCAGCGCCGCGTTATGGCAGGCGTCGTCCGGGTGGGCCTCAGCGATAAAGGCGCGGAGTGGCTCCGGATCGCCTTGGTTGGCCAGCGAGGTGACCACCGATCGGGCGTTGGGCCACATCGCTGACCAAGTTTGGATGCGGGTTATCCTGCCGGCCGTCCGGGCGTTGTTCTGCGCGAGCCAGATGGCGGATTCCTTCGTGGGATCTGTGCCGGCAAGGAAGCAGGCCTGTCGGTGCAACAGGATGTGCGGGTGCCGGCCGGCCGCGGCACGTTCGACAAGTACGTGAAGGTGCTCGAAGAAGATGCGACGCTCATCGGCCGCGAGGATTGGTCCACTGGCTACCGGGCCTCGCCGAGGGTGGGGCGACGAACAATCTCTGACGAAGCTCGGTGCCCGGCCAAGAACCGCCCAGACGATCAGATCGCTCAGTTGATGGGTGAGCACCGACCAACCGAGAGGTTGCTCAGCAAGCTCGCTTCGTTCCACCTGCTCATCAAGGACGCGAGACAGGATGAAGTCCGCTTCGGCAGCATCGTCGACCGCAGCAAGCATGCGCGAGCTGGCGCCTAGCATGCCGAGTTTTTGCCGGATCGTGATTGCGTGCCCGAAGGGTACGGCGGTGAAAGGCCGCCGCCCGGACTCCCAGCTCTGCACGGTCGCGCGGTCGACCCCCAGCTTGACGGCCACCTGTTCCTGCGTCATTGGAATGGACTCACGGATCAGTTTCAGCAGGTAACCCGTCACCCAGCCGCGCGACCTGGGGGATCGACCGTCAACCTTCACCCGCAACCCCCACGTTGACCGGCAGTCGACGTTCATCCGCCGATTGATTACCTCCATGCGCCGGGATGCCGTGCCCACCCGTACTGCTGGTGAGTCCAACCACCGTCGCCGCGATCGTAGCCTCGCAGTTACCGAGCGTGCCATATCCGGGCTGCAACTCGGGCCAACCTGCCAGGAGGGACACAAGGATGCCGAAGGCACCCAACAACGAGTCAGCGGTCGCCCGGGGCGAGCAGGTCGAGGCGGCTGAGCGGGACGCCGCGCGGCGGCGGCTGCTGGAACAGGCCGAGGCGGAGCGCGTACCCGTGGAAGACATCACGCGGGCGGTGCCGGATCGGCGGTGGCGGCGTGACCGGTAGGGGCGAGGTGCCGATCGGGCGGCGGGTGGCGCAGTGGCGGGCCCGGCGGCGGATGACCCAGCAGGCGCTCGCCGACCGGTTGGGCAAATCGAAGAGCTGGGTGGACAAGGTGGAACGGGGTGCCCGCGCCCTGGACAAGTTCTCGCTGATCCGGCAGATCGCCGACGTGCTGCGGGTCGAGCCGGCGGTGTTGCTCGGCGAACGGCCGGCGACGTTGGTCGGCGCAGTGCCGGTGGACGGGCTCGACGGGGTGCGGACCGCGCTGGCCCGCTACGGAGGGCTCCCCCAGGTGGGGTGCCAGGTGCCGGCGGTCGAGGTGCGCCGGCAGGTCGGGCACGCCTGGCTGAGCTATCAGCATGCGCGGTATCCGCAAGTGGTCCGGCTACTGCCGGGGCTGCTGGACGCCGCCCGGGGCATCCCTCGCGACGACGCCGAACTGCTGGTGCAGGTGTACCGGATCGCCTCGGCGGTGCTGGTGAAGCTGGGCGAACCGGATCTCGCCTGGCTGGCCGCCGACCGAGCGGCGACGGTGGCGGGTGGTGACGCGCTCCTGGCCGGCACGGCGGCCGTCGCGGTCGGGCAGGCGTTGCGCGCCGCGGGTCGGGAACGGCTCGCGTTGACGGCGACCTTCGACGCCGCCGTACGGCTGGTGCCGACGCTGACCGGGACGGCGGGAGACGCGCCGGAGCCGACACCGGGTGCATCTGCGGTGGGTGGCACCCTGCTGCTCCAGGCCGCCTTCGCCGCCGCCACCCGCGGTGAGGTCCGCCAGGCCGGGCAGTTGCTCGACCGGGCCGCCGACCTCGCAACCGGCGCTCGGGATCGTGCCGGTGTCGGCCAGAACGGCGAGCAGCATCCCGGGGAGGACGGGCAGCGCACGTGTTTCGGGCCGGTCGTCGTGGAGTTGGCGCGGGTGCTGGTGGCGGTCGAACGGGGCGACGCGGCCGAGGCGGTGTGCCGGCACGAGATGGTGATCCGGCGCGACGGGTGGCGACGGCTGCCGGCCGAGTACCGGGGTGCCTACCTGGTGGACGCCGCACGGGCGTACCTGCTCGCCGGTGACCTGCTCGGTGCCGGCCGGATGCTGGTCGCCGCCGACGCGGTGGCACCGGCCGAGGTCCGGTCGCGGTCGTCGGCGCGTACGCTGCTGGCCGACATCGCCCGAGGTCGACCCGCACCGGCCGGCGTGGCGCGGCTGACCACGCTCGCCGGCCTCACCCGCTGACCTGCCGCCCCGACGACACTGGAACCGACATCGTCCCCCTCTCGGACGAGCCGCAGCTCCGACACGTTCCTGACGCCCACCGCCACGGTCATGCCCGCTGCCGGGATCGAGTTGGTGCCACTCGATCCCGGCAGCGGGCGCGATTCCGACCGCGGGCGCGGCTACAGGGTGCGGGCGAGGCGGTCGGCGAGGATCCGGGCGAACCGCGACGGGTCGGCCAGGTCACCACCCTCGGCGAGCAACGCGGTGCCGTAGAGCAGCTCGGCGGTCTCCGCCAGGGAGTCGCCGGTGGCGCCCTGCTCGTGTGCCTTGCGCAGGCCGGTGACGAGCGGGTGGGTCGGGTTGATCTCCAGGATACGCTTCACCTTCGGCACCGCCTGCCCCGTCGCCCGGTACATCTTCTCCAGGGTCGGGGTGAGGTCGTGGGCGTCGCCCACCACGCAGGCGGGTGAGGTGGTCAGCCGCGACGACAGCCGGACCTCCTTGACGTTGTCCGCCAGCACGGTGCTCATCCAGCCGAGCAGGTCGGCGTACTCGGTGCGCTGCCGCTCACGTTCGGCTTCGGCCTCGGTGCGCTCCTGCTCGGTGTCCAGGTCGACCTGCCCCTTGGCGACCGAGCGCAGTGTCTTGCCCGCGTAGCTGCCCACCCGCTCGACCCAGACCTCGTCGACCGGGTCGGTGAGCAGCAGCACCTCGTAGCCCTTGGCGCGGAACGCCTCCATGTGCGGGGAGTTCTCGATGGTGGCCCGGTTCTCGCCGGTGGCGTAGTAGATGTCGTGCTGACCCTCGCGCATGCGTTCGACGTAGCCGGCGAGGTCGGTCTGCTCGGCCGGGTCGTGGGTGGAGGCCACCGACAGGATCTCCAGCAGGGTTTCCTGGTTGTCGGTGTCCGCCAGCAGGCCCTCCTTGACCGCCGGCCCGAACTCGGACCAGAAGGTGCGGTAGCGCTCCGGCTGGTCGGTCTTGAGTTCCTTGACCGTGGCGAGGATCTTCTTGACCAGGCGGCGGCGTACGGCGCGGATCTGCCGGTCCTGCTGGAGGATCTCCCGGGAGATGTTCAGCGAGAGGTCGTGGGCGTCCACCACACCCTTGACGAACCGCAGGTAGTTGGGCATCAACGCGTCGCAGTCGTCCATGATGAACACGCGCTTGACGTAGAGCTGCACCCCGCGGCGCCCCTGAGGGGAGAACAGGTCCAGCGGCGCGTGGGAGGGGATGAACAGCAGCGCCTCGTACTCGAAGGTCCCCTCCCCCCGCATGTGGATGGTTTCCAGCGGGTCCGCCCAGTCGTGGCTGACGTGCTTGTAGAACTCGTGGTACTCGGCCGGCTCGACCTCGCCGCGCGGGCGGGCCCACAGCGCCTTCATCGAGTTGAGCGTGACCGTCTCGATGGTGGTGGGGGCGTCGTCCGCGCCCGGACGCTCGACGGTCATCCGGATCGGGTGGGCGATGAAGTCGGAGTAGCGTTTGACGATCTCCCGGATCGTCCACTCGGCGGTGTAGTCGTGCAGGTTGTCCTCGGCGTCGGCGGGCTTGAGGTGCAGGGTCACCGCCGTGCCCTGGGGAGCGTCGTCGAGCGTCTCGATGGTGTAGGTGCCCTCGCCGGTGGACTCCCAGCGCGTACCGCCGCTCTCACCGGCCCGCCGGGTGACCAGCTCGACCCGCTCGGCGACCATGAACGCGGCGTAGAAGCCGACGCCGAACTGACCGATCAACTCCTGCGAGGCACCCGCGTCCTTGGCCTCACGCAGTTGCCGCAGCAGCTCCGCGGTGCCGGACTTGGCGATCGTGCCGATGACGGAGACGACCTCGTCGCGGCTCATGCCGATGCCGTTGTCCCGCACGGTGAGGCTGCGGCCGTCCCGGTCGACCTCAATCGCGATGTGCAGGTCGCCGGTGTCGACGGCGAGGTCCTTGTCGACCATCGACGCCAGGCGCAGCTTGTCCAGCGCGTCGCTGGCATTCGAGATCAACTCGCGGAGGAAGACATCCTTGTTCGAGTAGATCGAGTGGACCATCAGCCGGAGCAGCTGACGCGCTTCGGCCTGGAACTCCAACGTCTCGGCCCGGTCGTTCACACCAAGTCCCTTTCCGATCGTCAACACGACGGTTCGCGGAAAGGATACGAGTCGTCGCGCTACGCGTGCGCCGGGTGGTCCGGTCCGTGGGCATCGGCACCGCGCGTGTCACCGGTCGGTGCCCGGCACGGCGCCGGCCCGCCCCGGGATTCGGGGCGGGTCGGCGTCCGGGACCGGGTCAGCGTCGACGGCCATAGGTGCCGGCGACCAACGAGACGCCGACGGCGGCGAAGGCGATCTGGATGAACAGCTCGATCCAGTCGATGCCGGCGGTCTCGTCGACGCCGAGCACGCCGGCGAGCAGCGTGCCGAGGATCGCGGCGACGATACCGATCAGGATGGTCAGCAGGATCGGAATGCGCTGGCGGCCCGGCACGACGAGCCGGCCGAGGGCACCGATGACCAGACCGATGAGGATGGCGGTGAAGAAGCCACTGATTTCCACGAGAGCCGTCCCTTCGATTGTCAGAGTTGAGCGACGATGAGGTGCCCTGCCCCGCAGGGCCGGCAAACGCCGCACCGGACCTCCGCGGCCGTTGTCACGCAACCGTCGTGCAACCGAAGGGCTTCCGTCATCCGGACCGTCAACGCGGGTTGATCAGCACTGCGTAGTCGGCCGCGGTGAGCGGCCCGGACGACAGTGAGCCGTCCGCCCGGGGGACGCTCAGCGGCGTGTCACCCTCCAGGAACAGCACCGCCGTGACGTCGGTGCGGGCGCTGAGCGTGCAGACGATCTGACCGTACGCCAGCCGACCGTCGCTGCGGCCGGTGTCCACGGCGGTCAGCCCGACGGTGACCCGGGCCAGCCCGTCGACGAGCTCGACCACCGCGCTGGTGAAGGCTCCCGGCAGGGCACTGGTCAGCCCGTCGTCGCGCTCGGCGGGGGTCGGCCCGGCCAACAGGCCCCGCAACTGCGCGTCGAGCGCGGGCACCTGGTCGGCGCGACGGATCACCGGCACCAGGCGTTCGTCTCGGGAGAAGTAGAGCACCTCGGTGACCGCGCCGGTCTCCGCCGCCGTCGGTGCCGCCGTGGCGGTGGACGGGAAGGGCACGGGTGGCGGGGTGACCGCGCGGGGTCGGTCCTCGGCGGGCACCCCGCAGGCCCCGAGCAGGGCGAACACGGCGGTGCCCACCGCAACCCCGGCCATCCGACCGGCGCGGACGGTACCCCCGGCCCTGGCGGTCCGCCCGACCCGGACGGTGCGCGCCGCTCGGACGGTACGCCCGAACCTGACGGCGGCGGAGGGGGTCATGAGATGCTCCCGGGCAGGGTGATGCGGAACCGCGCGCCACCCTCGGGGCGGTCGCTGACGGAGGCGTCTCCGCCGTGCGCGGCGGCGTGTTGGGCCACCAGGGCCAGCCCCAGGCCGGTGCCGTCGCCGCCGCCGCGGTAGTTGGCCGCGCGACCACGGACGAAGCGGTCGAAGATCATCTTGCGGTCCTCCATCGGCACTCCCGGGCCCTCGTCGTCGACCTCGATCACGCCCACGTCCGCGGCGTGGGACAGCCGCACCCCGACCGGCCCCGCGCCGTACCGCTCGGCGTTGTCCAGCAGGTTGGTCAACACCTGGGTGACCCGGCGACGGTCCACCCACCAACTGGGCGGCGTCCCCGCCGCCAGCTGCACCATCGACTCCGGCAGGTCCCGGTCGCGGCACGCCTGGCGGGCCAGCTCGGGCAGGTCGACCGGCTCCCGGTGCACCGGCTGGTCACCACGGGCCAGGTCCAGCAGGTCGTTGACCAGTTGCTGGAAACGGTCGATCTCGTCGGCGACGAGCCGGGCCGCGGTGGCGGTCCGCTCGTCCTGGCCCTCCCGACGGCGGGACAGCACACTCGCCGCCGCGGCGAGGGTCTGCAACGGCGAGCGCAGCTCGTGGCTGACGTCGGCGGCGAAGCGCCGGTCCCGGTCGATCCGCCCGGCCAACTCGTCGACCATCCGGTTGAAGGAGGTGGAGAGGCGGGTCAGGTCCGGGTCGGTGTCCGGGGCGAGCCGGGTGGTGAAGTCACCGGCCGCGATCCGCTCGGCCGCGTCGGCGACGGCGGTCAGCGGGCGCAACCCGTGCCGGGTGGCGTACCAGCCGAGGGCCGCCCCCGACCCGGCGACCACGATCGCCACCGCGGTGAGCGCCAGCGCCAGAACCTGGAAGGTCTGCTCCAGTTCCCGCAGTGAGGCGATCTCGTAGAAGGCGGTCGACTCGGACAGCGGCACGCCGACCAGCAGCACCGGATTGTCATTGACGCGGACCCGCTGCACGGCCGGCTCCCCCGCCGAGACCAGGTCCTGAAGCCGGGCCGGAACGAGTGTGGTGAGCCCGTTGTCGGCGCTGCGGGCGTACCACTCGCCGTCGAGCAGCACCAGGGGTCGTCGGCCGGTGCCGGTGTCCAACGCCCGCAGCGCCTCCGCGACGTCCGGGTTCTCGGTGTTCAGGCCGGCGCGGACCACCGCCGCGTCGTAGTACGCCGCCCGCAGCAGGGTGCGCTCCCGCTCGTCGAGCAGGGTGCGGCGGGTCAGCTCGTACGACACCAGGGCCATCGAGGCGGACAGCAGCAGCGCGCCGATCGCGAACGCGGCGGTGACCCGGGCACGTAGTCCGAGACGTCTCATCGTTGCAGTTTGTAACCCAGGCCGCGCAACGTCACCAGATGCCGGGGGTTGGCCGGATCGGCCTCGATCTTCTGGCGCAGCCGACCGACGTGCACGTCGACCAGCCGTTCGTCGCCGCTGTCGTAACCCCAGACCCGGCTGAGCAGCTGCTGGCGCGAGAGCACCCGGCCGGCGTGTTCGGCCAGCTCGCACAGCAGCCGGAACTCGGTACGGGTGACCGCGACCGGCTCGCCGGACCGGCGTACCTCCCCCGCCTCGGGGCTCACCTCCAACTCACCGAAGGCGAGCACCGGCACCGGCTCCGGGCCGTCCGACGCGGTCACCGTGCGACCGCGTCGGCGCAGAGCGCGCAGCCGAGCGGTCAGTTCCTTGATCGCCACCGGCTTGACCACGTAGTCGTCGGCACCGGCCTCCAGGGCGGCGACGATGTCGTGGGTGTCGTCGCGGGCACTGACCACGACGATCGGCACGTCGTCGTCCCGGCGCAGCTGGCGGATGCCCTCGAAGCCGTCGATGCCGGGCAGCATCAGGTCGACCAGGACGTAGTCGGCGGGATCCCGGCGCTGCGTGCGCAGCCCCTCCTCGGCGGTGGCCGCTCCCCGGGCCTCGTAGCCCTCGTCCTCCAGAGCGAGCAGCAACGCCAACCGGATCCGGTCGTCGTCCTCGATCACCAGTACCGCTGTCATACCGGAATCATCCCCAAGCCCTGACCGCCGGGCCAACCGCGATCGGCAACAGGGTGTTTTGTCACGCAACTGTCATCCGTCCGCGCGGTGCCCGCCAACCCCGCTGGGCAGGGTGAGAGCCACTCGGAGACCGCAGGAGAGGGGGCCTTGGCCGTGACCGCACCACGACGCCCCGAGTGCTCGGTGCCGCTGGTGGAGGTGTCCATCACCGAGTTCGATCTGAGCTGCCTGCCGGAGACCGGCGCGGTCCTCGATCAGCTGCTGGCCCTGCGTCCCCAGCAGGTCGTGATCGATCTGGCCGGCTGCCGGCACATCGACGCCGCCGCCATCGGTCTGCTCCTCGACGTGCACCGCCGGATGGTCCGCGCCGGAGGTGTGCTGGCGGTACGCAATCCGAACCCGCGCATCACCCGCATCCTGCAGACCGCCCGGCTGGACCAGATCCTGCCGGTGCACACCGACGCCGCCGCTGCGGCCCCGCTGACGGAGGCGGGAGCCACGTCGGTTTCCGCCGCACCGGGTGCCTCGCCGGGCGGCGAGGCACCGCAGCCGCGCGCTGCCGCGTACGGCCGCGCCGCGGTCACCGTGCGCACCTGACACACCGCAGCCGACCGCATCAGATCGTGAGTACGAGGAGCAGCATGACCAGCGCCGGGATCGTCACGGCTCTCGCCGTCGGCCTTGCCGTCGGCGCGCTCGGCCGACTGGTCCTGCCCGGCCGACCGGCCGTGCCGCTGTGGCTCACCATGACCATCGGTGCCGTTGCCGCGCTGCTCGGTGCCATCACCGCCTGGCTCGCCGGCGTGCAGGGGTTCAGCCTGCTGGGCCTGGTCGTGCAGGCCGGGCTCGCCGCGATAGCGGTGGTGGTCGTGGTCGCCACCACCGGCAAGGAACGCTCCGACTCCCGCTAGGGAGTCCGCACGGCGACGGTGCTCCGCCGCCGCCCCGAGTCCCGTACCCCGGCCCACCGGCCGCGGCAACGGAGAGGAAGCAGGATGACCGTCGTACCGGACGACAACCTGATGACCCTGATCTGCGACGTCTGTGGTGAGACCACCACCGGCACCGCCTGCGTGCTGCCCGACGCCGAGGTTGTCTGGACGCTGGTCTCCGACCACGGGTGGAGCGGTTCACCGTTCGCCACCGGTCCGCACCGCTGCCCCCGGTGCAGTGCGCTGCCGCCGGGCACCCCACCCGGTGACGGCGACCGTGGCGGGTCGGGCGGCGTCGCCGAGGTGGCGGCGGCACCCGCCGACAGCGACCTCGACCCGGACGCCGGCGACGCGCTGCGGGCCGCGCTGCGTGGGGCGTTCGACGTGGCCGGGACGGTGGTGGTGGACCTGACCCACGTGCAGGTGATCGACTCACTCGGGCTGGGCATGCTCGTCCGGGCGCACCGGGACGTACGCGAGCAGGGCGGGCGGCTGTGTCTTGCCGCACCGTCGAGGTTCATCCGTACCGTGCTGCACACGATGAAGCTCGACGGGGTTTTCCCGATCTTCGACAGCCTCGACGCCGCTCTCGATCAGCTGCGGACCGCAGCGTCGCAGAACGCCGTACCGGCCGGCATCTCGTCGGTCGACGTCACGCCGGTCGACGTTCCGCGGCCCGCCGCCGAGGTGCCGTCGAGGCCCACGGCCCGCCGCCGTCGGACAAGCCGCATCACCGTCTGACCTCGGCCGGCCCTTCCACCACCGATTCCGCCCACTGCTGCCACCAGGCCTCGTCGGTGAGTTCACCGACCACGCGCAGCACCGACACCAGCGCGCCGGTGTCGGTGTCGCCGGGTCGCAGGTCGGCCAGCATCCGCTCCAACTCGTGCTGCCGGGCTCGCATACCCAGGCCGACCAGTTCCTTCCCCGCGACGGTCAGCCCGACCCAGGCGGCCCGACGGTCCGCCTCCCGCTCGTGGCGTGCCACCAACCCCTTGCGAGCCAGCCGGTCGCACATCCGGGTGGCGGTGGATGACTGCACGCCGAGCAGCTTCGCCAGGTCGATCATCCGCTGCGGCCCCGGCACCAGCACCACGAGCGTGCGGAACTGTTGCAGCGTGACATCGGCGTCGATACGCGCCAGCGTCCGCATGGCGACGGCCACCATCACCCGGCTCAGCGAGACGAGGGCACCGACGAACTCGTCAGCCGGCTCGCCACGTACCTCGCCGTCGATCGCCATGGGTTCGGACTGGATGGTCATGTCCTCCATGCTGGCACAACACGGCCGGATCGGGCTGACCCGTTCAGATGGGACGCAGCTGACAACATCGACAATGGCCAACAGTTCCGGGTCGGCCGGGCCCTCGCCGAACGGTCGCCGCCGGCTACGACACGACGGAGAGGGTGTGCCGGGCCCGCGCCGAGCAGCACCATCGCCCCGGGAACGCGCTCCAGCACCCGCGCCCTCGTGCCCCTCCTCCGCCGGCTGGAACATGAGCACCACGTCGCCGGCGAGGTGGTCACGGGCGGCGGCCAGGCGCCGGGCGGCTCCGATCAGCGCGGCGGTGTGCAGGTCGTGCCTACGGAGAGCACCGTCGATTGTGTACGGGTCAGCTGGAGACCGATTTCCGGAAAACGGTGCAGCTCACGCCTGATCTCCACGAGGTCGGCGTCGACCGAACGATGGTGGCCAGCGGTCACCGTGCCCGACTCTAGCATTTATATGGACCGTGGCACGTTACGGGAAGGTTGACTGCAATTCACGATCAAATTGCGCGGTTAATTGCGGAGACGGTCGCCGGACGCACCGTCCGAGGCCTCCTGCGGGAACGGTGCCGCCGGCGGACGCGACACCCGCGCGGTGCGCGCGATTCTTGAACTGTGGCCTGAAAAAGGGCGCTGAGCAGCTAAGAAGCGAGGACGCCCACCATCGCTCAGATAGCGCTCGGCGGGTCACTTGATCACCTAGGGTGAGCCTAGCATCGATCGATGCAGTCGTGCAACGAACGCCGGCTGACTGACCGATCAGAGCCCATCAAACTGGTCGTAAACAGGGTGAGCCACCCCGGAGGCAGCAATTCAGAACCACTTACCGATATGAGTCATATAATTGACGGTTGTCACCCGCGAAACACCTATGTAGATTTCGGTGGTCGCCAATTCGCCGACGTTCTTCTCGTCTCGGGACAGCTCGGAGGTCGGTAATCCATGCCCGAATCCCGCAATGTCGACGTCAGACCCGCGAAACGCCGCGGAACGCTCGGGCTCCTGCTCGGCGTGGTGCTGGTGACGGCCGGCGTCCTGTGCCAGCTGCCCGACGTGAAGATGATGATCGACCATGCCCGGATGGGGCCGGCGGAACCCGGCATGGAAGACATGCCCGGCATGAAGGATATGCCCGGCATGGAGGGCATGGCCCCCGGCGAGCCGATGGACATGTGGACACCCACCATGATCCTCGGCATGCTGCTGCTCCTCGTCGGCCTGCTGGTGGCCGGGCGGGCGTTGTTCGCCGGGGTCCAGCGACCGGATTCCGAGAGCGTCACCGTGGAGTCGATCGAGCATGGTCGGCTGCGACCGGCCTACTTGATCACCTGCGCGGTGCTGACCATCGCCCTGGTGGTCGACATCATGAAGCCACTCACCCTCGGCTTCGTCATGCCCGGCATGAGCGACGAGTACGGCATGTCGCTCGAATCGATCTCGATCCTGCCGCTGGTGGCCCTCACCGGCACCGCGGTCGGTTCGGTGGTCTGGGGCCTGCTCGGCGACCGGTACGGTCGGCGGACCGCCCTGCTCCTGGCCACCCTGCTGTTCATCGCGACCTCGGCGTGCGGCGCCATGCCCACCTTCGAGTGGAACCTCGTCATGTGCTTCACGATGGGCACCTCCGCCGGGGGCCTGCTGCCCCTGGTGTTCACGCTGATCGCCGAGTTGACCCCACGCCGGCACCGTGGCTGGGTCGCGGTGACCGTCGGTGGCATCGGTGGTCTGGGCGGTTACCTGGCGGCCAGCGAGGCGGCACGCCACCTCGAGCCGGCGCTGACCTGGCGCGCGCTCTGGCTGATCGGGCTGCCCTCCGGGCTGCTGCTGTTGCTGATGGCGCCGTTGATCCCCGAGTCGCCGCTGTACCTGCTGCGCGCCGGGCGGCGCACCGAGGCGGAGGCGGTGCTCCGACGCTACGGTTCCCATCTGGGCACCACCCCACCGGCCAACGGCGCCACCTCACCGGCCACCGGCACCACCGCGACACGCCCCGGCGTCGGGGCGATGCTGCGGGCGTATCCCGTCGTGACATCGGTGATCGGTGTGGTCGGTGTCGTCTGGGGCCTGGTGAACTTCGGCTTCCTGGTCATGCTGCCCGCGCAACTGCGCGAGGCGGGCCTGGCCGGTGGTGTCGCGAGCGGGCTGCTGGCCGACTCGGCTCTCTACTCCACCCCGGCCCTGGCTCTCGTCGTGCTGCTCTACGCGGCCTGGAGCGGGCGCCGCGCGCTGGCGCTGTTCATCGCGATCACCGCGATCGGGCTCGGCGGAGTGGCCGTCTGGACCAGCACCAGCGGCGGGACACTGCTGCTGCTGGCCTCCATCGGCCTGCTGGTGCTGTCGCTGTCCGCGGTCAACGCGATGCTGCTGCCGTACAGCGCCGAGATCTACCCGACCGCGATGCGGGCCACCGGCTCCGGCTTCGCCGGTGCGGCCACCAAGGTCGGCGGCATCCTCGGACCGTCCACCATGCTGCTGGTGCTCTCCCTCGGTGGCGGGCTCGTGTTGCCAGCCATCGCGCTGGGTGTGCTGTGCCTGGTCGCCACGGTACTGCTGCTGGTGTTCGGGCCGGAGCTGGGCGCCTCCGTCGGGCCACTCGCGCGTCGCGGGGGCGGCACCGTACCGGTGGACCGGACGGGCGCCCCGCCACCCACCGACGCGGCACCGCGCCTGTCGCCCGGCCTCGACGCGACGGCGACCCGGCCGGCGGCGTCCGACGACGACGATCCGAAGGACGCCCGCACCGCCGCGACACCCACCCGCATGTAGTTGCGCAACCACTGTCGGCACGGGAGCCTCTACCACGGCGGCGGGCGTGACAACCAAAAAAGAACGAGGAGCATCGATGGCCATTGAGGACGAAGGTCGACCACGGGGCGCCCGGCTGGTGCTGCTCATCCTCTTGGTGGCACAGATCATGGCGACGATGGACAACTCCATCGTCGCCGTGGCCACCAAGACCATCAAGGATGACCTGCAGACATCCGGCGCCGTTCTGCAACTGATCCTGTCCGGGTACACGCTCGTGTTCGCGGTGCTCGTCGTCACCGGCGCGCGCCTCGGCGGTGACGTGGGGCACCGGCGGCTGTTCATGATCGGGCTGGCCGGCTTCACCGCCAGCTCCCTGATCTGCGGGATCGCCCCGACCGCGGGCACGCTGGTGGCCGCTCGCCTGCTGCAAGGGGCCTTCGGGGCCATGATGGTGCCGCAGGTGCTCTCGGTGATCCAGCTCGTCTTCACCGGGTCGGCCCGGGCCCGCGCCATCGGGCTCTACTCGATGGTCCTGGCGCTCGGGGTGGCCGCCGGCCAGATCGCCGGTGGCGTGATCGTCAGCGCCGACGTGCTGGGCAGCGGCTGGCGAGCCGCGTTCCTGGTCAACGTGCCGATCGGTTTGGCCCTGCTCGCGGCGGCACCACGCTACCTGCCCGGACACACGCCCGGCTCGCGGTTCCAGCCCGACATCACCGGCATCCTGCTGCTCGCCACCTCGATGGGTGCCGTGGTCGCACCGCTGGTCTTCGGGCGTGAGCAGGGCTGGCCCGCGTGGGCGCTGGCCAGCGTCGCCGCCGGCACGGCCGGGCTCGTCCTCTTCGTGCTGTACGAGCTGCGGCTGTCCGCCCGGGGCGGACAGCCCGTGCTGGAGATCGACGCGCTACGGCCGCGAGGCGTCAAGTCGGGACTGCTGGCCTGCTGCATCCTCAACTTCGCCTTCGCCGGGGTGCTGTTCCCGCTCACTCTGCACGTGCAGAACGGGCTGGGCTACACGCCGCTACAGGCCGGGTTGATGTTCATTCCGTACCCCGTGGGTTTCGCGGCCGTCAGCCTCACCTGGACGCGGCTACCGAAACGTTTCCACCGTCCGCTGCCGGTTGCCGGCCTGCTGGTGTTCGCCCTGGCCCTGGCCGCACTGGCGGTCGTCGTGGCCGGCGGCTGGCCCATTCCGGTGGTGTCGGTGCTGTTGATGCTTGCCGGCGCGGGCATGGCGGCCGGTTTCAGCACGTTGGTGGAGCAGACGGCCGCGGCCGTGGGCCCCCGCTACGCCGCCGCGCTGTCGGCCCTGGTCTCGACCGGAACACTGCTGGCCAGTGTGGTCAGCGTGGTCGTCGTCGGCGGCATCTACCTGGCGACCGCCGAGAACGACCCGAGCCGCTCCGCTCTCGGACTGAGCCGTAGCCTCTGGGTCGACGCCGGTCTGCTGATGCTGGGCTTCCTGCTGGCCTACCGGACCTGGCGGCTGTCCACTCGGGTCGAGGCCGAGGCGGCACCGAGCACCGGAACCGCCGAGGAGATCGAGGCCGAGCCGGCGTCCGACTCCGGCGAGGAGGCTCCCGCACCGACCGGAGCGCGCCCCGCCCCGAGGTGAGAGCGGCGTCGCCGCCGGCCACCATGCTCGCCGGCCCGCCCATGGCCGGTGCGGGCCGGCGCGGTCACGTCGTTCCGCGGCGGGCCCGCGTCGTCGGCCGCGTCGCCGTACCCGGACATCGGGAAGGCGACGCGGCCGATAACGCTCGGAGTTCAGCCGGCGTCGAGCACCCGCGCCACCTGGCCGTCGATGAGGGACGCCAGCGCGGGCAGGTGCGCGGGGGACCACATCGAGTAGTGGTCGCCCGGCAGTGTCACCACCTCCATCGCCGGGCTCCACCGGCGCCAGGCCGCGCGGCTGACCTCCCGCTCCGCCTGCACCAGCACCGTCCGGCCGGCGTACGGTGCCGGCTGGTACCCGTAGATCGCCCGCATGTTGGCGCGGAACACCGCGTACCGGTTGGCGACGAAGTCGGCCCGCACGTCCGACGGGATCAGGTTCTGCCGGACGAGGAAGTCGGTAAGCGCCGCGATCGGGTCGACCGCCTCGACCACCGCACCGTTCAGCGCCGGCGCCGGTGCGGCGGAGAGTCCGGCCAGGTCGGCGACGAAGGTCTCCATCACCTGGCGCTCACTCGGCAGTGGCAACGGACCGGGCTCATTGGAGTCGATCATCACCACGAGGTCCGGTGCCGCACCCGCCGCGGCGAGCTGCCGGGCCATCTCGAAGCAGAGGAAGCCGCCCATCGACCAGCCGGCGAGCAGGTACGGCCCGTGCGGCTGCCGCTCGCGCAGCGCGGCGACGTACCGCCCGGCGAGCGCCACCAGGTCGTCGACCGGCTCGATGCCGCCCTCCAACCCTGGCGCCTCGAAGCCGTCCACCGGCTGCTCCGGATCCAACGCCCGGCTCAGCGGCAGGTACCAGTACGGCGAACCGGAGACCGCGTGCGGGCAGTAGAGCCGGGGCCGCGAGCCGGTGGCCTTGAGGGTGACCAGGGGCGACGCGTCCACGACCGGTCCATGGTCGACGAGCCGCGCCACCGCCCGGACGGTCGGCGTGGCGTAGAACTGCTTGAGCGACACCGACGTGCCGATCCGTCCGGCGATCCGCGCCAATACGTGCGCCGCCTGGAGCGAGTGCCCGCCGAGGTCGAAGAAGGACGCCTCCGTACCCACCCGCGGCACCCCCAGCACCTCCGCGAAGATCTCCGCGACCTGGCGTTCGGCCGCGGTGACGGGGGCCGCGCCGGTGTCGTCGGTGTCCGCCGCCTCCGGTGCCGGCAACGCCCGCCGGTTGACCTTGCCGCTGGTGGTCAGGGGCAGCGCGGGCAGTCGGACGAACCGGCCAGGTACCAGGTGGGCGGGCAGTTCGGTGGTCAGGTGCGTCCGCAGCGCCGCGTCGTCAGCCGGTTCGGCGGCGTCCACCACGTACCCGACGAGCCGCTGCACGCCGTTGCCGTCGCGAACCACGGTCACCGCGGCCCGGGTCACCCCGGGATGCCGGCTCAGCAGCGCCTCGATCTCGTCGAGTTCGACGCGGAGGCCGCGCAACTTCACCTGACCGTCCAGCCGGCCGCCGAAGTGCAGCCGTCCCTCCGCGTCCCAGTGACCACGATCGCCGGTGCGGTAGACCCGCCCCTGCGGATCGAACGGATCCGCGGTGAATCGGCGCCCGGTCAGCTCGTCGTCGTTGAGATAGCCGGTGCTCAGCGCCGCGCCACCGATCAGGATCTCCCCCGGCACCCCGACCGGGACCAGGTTGTCCCAGCGGTCGACCAGGTAGGTGCGGCGGTTCGGCATCGTCCGGCCGATCGGCGGTGGGGTGGGTGCCGACCAGTCCGTGCAGTCGTGGGCGAGGCAGCCCACCGTGGCCTCGGTCGGACCGTACAGGTTGACGAACCGACGCCGGCCGGGGCGAGCCCACCGGGCCACCAGGTCGGCGGGGCAGACCTCGCCGCCGACCAGCACCTCCCGCAGCGCGTCGAACCGGTCGGTGTCGTCCTCGACCAGACCGAGGGTGGTCGGGGTCAGGAACAGGTGCGTGATCCGTTCGGCCGCCAGCACCTCGGCGAGCCCGCCCGGCGAGAGCAGCCGGTCCTTGCCGATCACCACCACGGTGGCGCCGGAGGTGAGCGCCGCCAGCACCTCACCCGCAGCCAGGTCGAACACCGGCGCACAGCCGTGCAGCACCCGGTCACCGGGCCCGCAGCGCCACTGGTCGCGCATCCAGTCCAGGTAGGTGACGAAGCCCCGGTGCGGCAGTTGGACGCCCTTCGGATCACCCGTCGTGCCCGAGGTATGCAGCACGTACGCCAGGTCGTCCGGGCCGGTCGACGGCTCCGGGTCGAGCCCGGCGCCGGAATCCAGGTCGCCGGTGTCGAGCAGGAGTGTCCGCCACGGACCGTCCGGCACCCCGCCGGCATGCTCGGTGCGGGTGAGCAGCAGCCGGGCGGCGCAGTTGGTCAGGATCCGGCGCAGCCGGTTCGGTGGGGCGGCGGTGTCCAGCGGCACGTACACCCCACCGGCGTGCCAGATCGCCAGCGGCGTCAGCACCTCGTCGACGCCCCGGTCCAGCAGCGCCGGCACCCGGTCGCCGGGGCGCAGACCCGCGGCGCGCAGGCCGGCCGCCCGCCGCGCGGCCCGGTCCAGCAGCTCCCGGTAGGTCAGCTCGTGATCGCCGTGCCGGACGGCCACCGCGTCGGGGGTGCGCTCGGCCTGGGCCCGGACAAGCTGGTGAACGGTGGCCGGTGTCACCTCACGTCGCTCGCCCGCACCGAGGGTCAGCACCCGCTCCCGTTCGGCGGGATCGAGCATCGGCAACCGGGACAGCGCCGTGGCCGGGTCGGCCAGACCCGCGTCGAGCAGCCGCGCGACGTGGTCGAGCATGGTGCGTACCCGCCGCGCGTCGAACAGGTCGGTGGAGTACTCGGTGAGCACCGAGTACCGGTCGCCGTGGTCGACCAGGCTGACCATCATGTCGAAGCGGGACCGGTCCAACCGCAGGTCGACCGGGGTGCTGTCGGTGCCGGGCAGCGTCGGTCCACCCCAGGTGGACCCGTCGAGCAGCTGCACGGCCACCTGGAACAGCGGATTGCGGCCCGGGTCGCGGGGCGGGGCGAGACGCTGCACCACCCGCTCGAACGGCGCGTCCTGGTGCTCCCACGCGCCCAGGCAGGTGTCCCGGGCCCGGTCGACGAGGGTGGCGAAACTGGGATCGCCCGAGGTGTCCAGTCGCAGCACCCCCATGTTGGCGAAGAACCCGACGACGCTCTCCAGTTCGGGTCGACTGCGCCCGCTGAAGGTGGTGCCGACGGCCAGGTCGTCGGTGCCGGTGTAGCGGGCGAGCATCGCCGCGAAGGCTGCCACCAGCACCATGAACGGGCTCGCACCGGTCTCCTTGGCCAACGCCTGCACCCCGGCGTGCAGCTGCGGATCCATTCGCTGCTCCAGCAGCGCACCCCGGAACGACGCGGTCGCCGGCCGGGGCCGGTCGGCCGGCAGTTCCAGGGTGGGCAGGTCGGCCAGCCGCTGCGCCCAGTAGCTCAGGTGGTTGTCCAGTTCGGCGGTGGCCAGCTGCTGATGCTGCCAGCGGGCGAAGTCCGGGTACTGGAGGGACGGCGGGGCCATCGGCGCTCGCGTGCCGTGCCGGTGGGCGTCGTACGCGGCGGCCAGCTCCCGCAGGATCAGCCCCATCGACCAGCCGTCCACCACGATGTGGTGCGCCGCGACGGCGAGAGCGTGCTCGGTGGGGCCGAGCCGGACCAGCCGGGCCCGGAACAGCGGGCCACCGGCCAGGTCGAACGGGCGGTGCACCTCCTGCTGCTGGAGCAGGGCCAGCGCCGCCGGCCGGCGCCGCTCCTCGGGCAGCTGGGACACGTCGTCGACGACCAGGCTGGCCGGCCCCGGCGGCAGCACCCGCTGGTACGCCGTGCCCTCGACGCTCGCCACGACCGTGCGCAACGCCTCGTGCCGCCCGGCCACGTCGTCCAACGCCCGCCGCAGCGAGGCGGTGTCCAGCTCGCCGACCAGGTAGGAGGCCTGCACCAGGTTGTACGTCGGCTCGGCCGGCGCGAGCTGGGCGAGGAACCACAACTGCTCCTGGGCCCGCGACAGCGGCACTTGCTCGTCACCGGCCGGGCGCGCGCTGATCGTCGCCGGCGCCTGCCGGCGCTGTTGACGCATCCGTTCCAGCAGCAGCCGCCGGCGCTCGTCCAGTCGGGCTACCCTGCCGTCGAAGGTCTCGTCGGACATCTCACTCCTTTCAGGACACCGCCGGCCCCGCCGCCACGGCGGCGGGGCCCGCGGACGCGACCGGCGATCACTCCGCCGCCAGCAGCCGTTCCACCTCGTCGTCGCTGAGCTGCTCGATCTCGTCCAGCAACTGCCACTGCGCCGCCTGCTCGGCGGCCCGCCGACGTCCGGCCAGCTCGGCCAGGGCCGCGACGGTCGGTGCCGCGTAGAAGTCCCGCACGGTCAGCGGCACACCGAGCGCGTCGTTGAGCCGGCCCACCGCCCGGATCGCCTGTAGCGAGTTGCCGCCGCTGAGGAAGAACTCGTCCTCGCGGCCCGCCCGGTCCAGGCCGAGCAGCTCGGCGAAGACCCCGGCGACGAGCCGCTCGTCGTCGGTGCCGGGCGGCACGTACGCCGAACGCGCCGCACCGGCATCGGGGGCGGGCAGCCGCTTGCGGTCCACCTTCCCGGTGCGGGTCAGTGGCAGCTGCCCGAGGCGCAGCACCACATTCGGCACCATGTACCCGGGCAGCTTCCCGGCCAGCGTCGCGCGCAGCGCCTCGACGTCGTGGTCCGACAGCTCACCGACCACGTACCCGACCAGGACCGCCTCGGCGCCCGTGCCGTGCACCGCCGCGGCGGCACCGCGCACGCCGGTCGCCGTACGCAGGGCCTGCTCGACCTCGCCCAGCTCGACCCGCAGGCCACGCAGCTTGATCTGCCCGTCCCGACGGCCGAGGAACTCCAACTGGCCGTCCCGGTTCCACCGGGCCAGGTCACCGCTGTGGTACGCCCGTCCTTCGCCGGCCCGCTCGTCGGCACCGAACGCCGAGGCGGTCAGCTCCGGCCGGTCGAGGTAGCCACGCGCCACCCCAGGCCCGGCGATGACCAGCTCACCGGGCACACCGACCGGCGCCAGGTCGCCGGTGTCGTCGACGACGTAGACCCGCCGGTTCGGCATCGGACGGCCGATCGGCACCGTCGCGGCCGGTTCGGTGCCGGCCGGGCACTCGTACCAGGTGCAGCCCACCGTGGCCTCGGCCGGCCCGTACAGGTTGAGCACCCGCCGGCCGTCGCCCTGCCAGGCGGCCACCAGTGACGGCGGTGCCGGCTCGCCGGCCATCATGACCGAGCGCAACTGCGGTAGCCCGCTCGGATCGAGCAGACCCAGCACCGTGGGTGTGGTGAAGATGTGCGTCGCGCCGGTCTCGCGAGCCAGCTCGGTCAACGCGCCCGGGCGGTGCACGTCGTCGTGACCGGCCACCACCACGGCCGCGCCCGCCGTCAGGGCACCGAACAGTTCACCGACTGCCAGGTCGAACACCGGCGCGCAGCAGTGCATCATCCGGGACCGCGGCTCGAGGCCGAAGTCCGGCACCATCCAGTCCAGGTAGCCGGCGACCATGCCGTGCTCGATCAGCACGCCCTTCGGTTCGCCGGTGGAACCGGAGGTGTACAACACGTACGCCAGCGACGCGGGCGTCAGGTCGGCCAGCCACGGCTCGTCGGCCGCCGGCGGCAGCTCCGCCGCCGGGTCGACGACGGTCACCTCGGTCAGGGCGTCGAGCCGCGCCGGGTCGCCGACCACCACCCGGGCGCCGGTGTCGCGCACCTGGAAGGCCAACCGGCCCGCCGGCGCGGCCGGGTCCATGGGGGCGTACGCGGCGCCGGCCCGCAGCACGGCCAGCACGCTGACCACCTCGGCCACGCTGCGCTCCAGCAGCACCGGCACGACATCCCCGGTGCCCACCCCCGCGGCGCGCAGTCGGGTGGCGAGCCGACGGCTGCGCTCATCGAGTTCGGCGTAGCTCAGCCTGCCTTCGGCGGCGATGACCGCGGTGGCCTGCGGGGTACGGGCCACGCTCGCCGCGAACAGTTCCGGCAGCGTGGCCGGTCGGTGCGACCGCCGCTCGCCCTGGGCCAGTGCGAGCAGTTCGGCCCGTTCGGTGTCCTCCAGCAGCGGCAGCGCCGACAGCGGTGTCTGCGGTGCCGCCACTGCGGCCCGCAGGAGCCGCTCCAGGTGGCCGAACATCGCCTCGACCCGGGCGGTGTCGAACAGGTCCGTGGCGTACTCGATCCGGAAGGTGATCCCGTCGGTCTCCTCGTACGCGTTGATGGCCATGTCGAAGCGGGAGACGCCAGGGTCGACATCGAGGAACTCGGCGGCCAGCCCGGGAAACCGGAAATCCACCAGGTCGCCGCTGAGCAGGTCGATGGAGACCTGGAAAACCGGGTTACGGCTGGGGTCACGACGCCGGTTGAGTCGACCGACGACCCGCTCGAACGGCGCGTCCTGGTGATCCCAGGCGGCCAGCAGGGTGCCCATGGTGCGGCGGACCGCCTCGCCGAAGCTCGGGTCGCCGGAGAGGTCGGTGCGCAGGGCCAGCATGTTGACGAAGAAGCCGACCAGATCCTCCAGCTCGGGACGGCTGCGGCCGGCGCCGGCGGTGCCGACCACCACGTCATCGACGCCGGTGTAGCGCATCAGCACCGTCTTGAAGCCGGCGAGCAGCACCGCGTACGTGCTGGCCTGCTCCTGCTGGGCGACCCGGCGCAGGCCCTCCAGCACGTCGACGGGCATCCGCCGCACCAGCAGGGCACCGCGGTTGCTGGCCGTGGCCGGGCGGGGGCGATCGGTGGGCAGGTCCAGGGTGGGCGCGTCACCCAGCTGCTGCGCCCAGTACGCAAGCTGCGGCTCCAGGTCACCGTCGTCGAGTTGCCGGCGCTGCGCCAACGCGTGGTCGGCGTACTGCAACCGCAGGGCGGGCAGTTGCGGCTGTCGGTCGTGCCGCAACGCGTCGTACAGCTCGGCGAGATCACGCACCAGCAGCCCGGCCGACCAGCCGTCGGCGCAGATGTGGTGCAGCACCATGCTGAGCACGTGTTCCTGGCCGTCGAGGCGGATCAGCCGGGCCCGCAGCATCAGGTCGCGACCCAGGTCGAACGGCTCGGTGGCGTCGCGTTCCAACTCGGCCCGCAGCGCCTGCTCCCGGTCGTCGGCGGCCACCCCGCCCAGCTCGTGCACCGTCAGCGGCACCTCACCGGCCGGTGACACCAGCTGGTAGGGGGTGTCGTCGGCGGCGCCGAACGTGGTGCGCAGCGCCTCGTGGCGGGCCACGACGGCGCTCAAGGCCCGGCCGAGCAGTTCGACGTCGAGCGGTCCGGTAAGCCGTACCGGCACCGGGATGTGGTAGGTCGGCTGACCGGGCGCGAGCTGTTCCAGGAACCAGAGCTGCTCCTGCGTCGGCGACAGCGGCAGCCGCTGCCCCTCGTGCCCATCGGCTGCCGGACCGTCCTGCCCGGCGAGCGCCGCCCGCGCCGCCCGCAGCCGCTGTTCCAGGTCGGCGATCTCCTGCTCCAGCCGGGCCCGCGTCGGGTCGGTCACCGGCGCCGGGTCCGCGCCGGCCGGGGTCGCGGTGTCGGCGCTCGACTCCGCCCCGGCGAGCAGCTGCGCGATCTCACTGACCCGCGGCTTGGTGTAGAAGTCACGCATCGTCGCGCTGGCTCCGCCGAGCTCGGTGATCCGGGACAGCACCCGGGCCGCCATCAGCGAGTTGCCGCCCAGCTCGAAGAAGTTCGCGTCGGCACCGACCCGCTCGACACCGAGCACCGCCGCGAAGATCTCGGCGACCCGCTCCTCCTCGGGGGTGCGCGGCGCGACCAGCTCCACCTCGGTCGATCCGGTCTCCTCCGGAACCGGAAGCCGGTTACGGTCCACCTTGCCGACGCTTGTCAGCGGCAGGACCTCCAGCGCCACGAAGACGTGCGGCACCATGTACGGCGGCAGGTCGGCCAGCAGGTGCTCGCGCAGTTCCTCGGTCGGCGGTGCCGCCGCACCGGCCGGGACGACGTAGCCGACCAGCCGCTTGCTGCCGGGGCTGTCCTCGCGCAGCGCCACCGCCGCCTCGGCGACGCCGGGATGCGCGGTGAGCGTCGACTCGATCTCCTCCAGCTCGATGCGCAGCCCGTTGAGCTTGACCTGGGTGTCGATGCGGCCGAGGAACTGGATCTGGCCGTCCTCGGTCCACACGCCCAGGTCGCCGGTGCGGTACATCCGCTCCCCCGGCCGGTACGGGTCCTCGATGAACTTCTCGGCGGTCAGCTCGGGCCGGTTGAGGTAGCCCCGGGCGAGACCCTCACCGCCGGTGACCACTTCGCCGGGTACCCCCACCGGTTGCAGGTTGTTCCACCGGTCCAGCACGTAGGCCACCCGGTTGGGCATGGCCCGGCCGATCGGCGGTTGGCCGATCCAGGTGCGGTGCTCGCACTCGTAGAAGATGCAGCCGACGGCGGCCTCGGTCGGTCCGTAGCCGTTGATGAACCGGCGACCCGGGGTGTTCCAGCGATTGATCAGGTCACCCGTCACCGCCTCGCCACCGGCGATCATGTACTTCAGGTCGGGGTAGGCGCCCGGCGGGATGCGGCCCAGGATGGCCGGCGGCCCGCCGATGTAGGTGATCTTCTCGGAGATCAGCAGCTGCCCGATCACGTCCGGGTCGGTGCGGTGCTCCTCCGGCACGAAGACCATGGTCACCCCACGGGTCAGCGCGGTGAAGATCTCCCCCTCGGCGAAGTCGAAGATCGGCGCCATGTGTTGCAGCAGCCGGTCGCCGGGGCCGAAGTCGAAGATGTTGCCGAGCCAGAGCAGGAAGGTGTTCAGCGCGTGATGCTCGATCATCACGCCCTTGGGCTTGCCGGTCGATCCCGACGTGTAAAGCACGTACGCCAGGGAATTCTCGTCGGCCAGTTCCTCCAACGGCGCCGCCCCGGCCGCCGCCGCCACCAACTCGTCCCACTCGGTGTCGACGAGCACCGGCGTGGCGGCGGTGCCTTCGGGCAGCCGGTCGGCCAACGCGCTGCGGGTGACCACCGCCTTGGCCGCGGTGTCGTCGAGAATGAACTCGATCCGGCGTACCGGGTGGCCCGGATCCATCACCACGAACGCGCCGCCGGCCTGCTGCGCGGCGACCATGCCGACGATCAGGTCGAAGCCCCGCTCCAGCAGCAACGCCACGATGTCGTCCCGGCCCACGCCAAGCGCCCGGAAGCGGTGCGCCAGCACCCGGGCGCGGCGATCCAGCTCGCCGTAGGTCAGTTCGGCCCCGTTCAGGGTGGCCGCCACCAGGTCGGGCCGCTCGGCGGCGAGCCGCGCTATCTGCACGTGCACCGGTTCGCGGGCGCGCTCCCCCTGCGGTCCCTGCCAGGTGTGCAGCAGCAGCGTCCGCTCCTCCTCGTCGAGCAGCGGCAGCGCCGACAGCGGGGTCTCGGGGGCGTCGACGGCGGTCCGCAACACCCGTTCCAGGTGCCGCAGCAGCCGCGCCATCCGCGGCTCGTCGAACAGGTCGACCGAGTAGTCGGCGACCAGCCGCAGCTGGTCGGGGCTCTCGGTGGCGGTGATGGACAGGTCGAACGGGTGTCCGCCCGGGTTGGCGTCCAGCGAGGTGACGGTGAGGCCGGGCAGGTTCGGCTCGGTGCTCTGGGTGGCGCTGCCCAGCAGTTGCAGACCCACCTGGAACAGCGGGTTCCGCGAGGGGTCGCGGACCGGCTGGATCCGCTCGACGACCTTCTCGAACGGCACCTGCTGGTGCTTCCACGCCTCCAGCACCACGCCGCGTACGCGGGTCAGCAGATCCGCGAAGGTCGGGTCGTCGTCGACCTCGGTGCGCAGCACCACCATGTTCACGAAGTAGCCGATCAGTGGCTCCAGCTCGGCCGGCTCCCGACCGGTGGTGGTGGTGCCGACGACGATCTCGTCCTGTCCGCTGTAGCGGGCCAGCACCGCCTGGTACGCCGTCATCAGCGTCATGAACAGGGTGGCGTTGTTGCGGGCGGAGAGCTGACGCAGCCGGTGCAGCAGGTCTCCGTCGAGGGTGCGGGACACCGCGGCGCTGCGGTAGGACATCGTGGCCGGACGTGGCCGGTCGGTGGGCAGTTCCAGGGTGGGCAGCCCGCCCAGCCGCTGCTGCCAGTGGTCGAGCTGGTCGGCGAAGACCTCGTCACTGAGCTGGTTGCGCTGCCAGGCCGCGTAGTCGCCGTACTGCACGGGCAGCGGCGCCAGCGCCGGTTCGCGGCCGGTGTGGTGGGCCGCGTACAGCTCGGACAGCTCGTTGGTGAGCACCGCCTGCGACCAACCGTCGGAGGCGATGTGGTGCATGGTGACGGCGAGCAGGTGGTCGGCGTCGTCGAGGCGGACCAGCAGCGAGCGGAACAGCGGCCCGTCCGCCAGGTCGAACGGTCGGCGGATCTCCTCCTGCACCCGCCGCTGCGCCTCCGCCAGCCGCACCGCCGGGTCCGCCACGTCGCTGAGGTCGTCCACCACCAGGTGGTGCGGTTGCTGCCCCGGCTCGGCGATGTGTTGGTGCGGGACCCCGTTCTCGGCCCGGATGGTGGTCCGCAGCGCCTCGTGCCGCTCGACGATGTCGGCCAGCGCGCGACGCAACGCCGACAGGTCCAGCTGTCCCTGCAACCGGAACACCGACGGCACGTTGTACGTGGACTGTCCCGGCACCAACTGGTCGAGGAACCACAGCTGTTCCTGCAGGTAGGACACGGGCGCGCGGTCGGCGTCCCCCACCCGGCGGGGAATCCGGGTCGACGGGCGTTGGCGTTCGGTCAACTGTGCACCGACCTGCTTCAGCAGCAGGGCACGCTGCTCGGCGGTCAGGGTGGAGAGGCGTTGGGCGTGCTGGTTCATGTCGCTCCTCGGCACGGACTGCGGTGACGACGGTCGGATGGGTTCGGAAGTCATCGGTAGTGGCTGCCTATGGCGGACAACGCCTCGTCGAGGATGTCCAGGCCCTCGCGGATCTCCCGCTCGGTCGCGGTGCACGGCGGCACGACGTGGACCCGGTTGGTGTGCAGGAACGGCCAGAGCCCGCGCTTGCGGCAGGCCGCGCCCAACTCGTCCATCGGGCCGGGCGGTCCGCCGGGCGGCCCCAGCGGCGCCAGCATCTCGCGGGTGTCCCGGTCCCGCACCAGTTCCAGTGCCCAGAACACGCCCAGTCCGCGTACCTCGCCGATGACCGGGTGCCGTTCGGACAGCTCCCGCAGGCCGGGTCCGAGCACCTCGGCACCGAGTTGGGCGGCGTTCTCGACGATCCGTTCCTCGCTCATCGCCGTGATGGCGGCCACCGCCGCGGCGCAGGCCAGCGGATGGCCGGAGTAGGTCAGGCCGCCGGGGTAGGGCCGATCCGCGAAGGCGTCGAACACGCGCGGCCCCATCAGCACCCCGCCGAGCGGCACGTAGCCGGAGTTCACCCCCTTGGCGAAGGTGATCAGGTCAGGTACGACGTCCCAGTTCTGCACCGCGAACCAGCGCCCGGTCCGGCCGAAGCCCGCCATCACCTCGTCGGCGATCAGCAGGATGCCGTGCCGGTCGCACAGCTCGCGGACGCCCGCCAGGTAGCCCTCCGGCGGCACCAGCACACCATTGGTGCCGACCACCGGTTCCAGGATCACGGCGGCGACGGTGCCCGGGCCTTCAAGCGCGATGACCTGCTCGAGGTGGGCCAGCGCCCGCTGCGCCTCCTCCGGCTCGGTGCGGGCGTGGAACGCGGTGCGGTACAGGTAGGGGCCGAAGAAATGGACCACGCCGGCCGTGCCGGTGTCGACCGGCCAGCGGCGCGGATCGCCGGTCAGGTGCAGCGCCAGGTGCGACGCGCCGTGATAGGAGCGGTACGCGGCCAGCACCTTCGGCCGACCGGTGACCAGGCGGGCCATCCGCACCGCGTGCTCCACCGCGTCGGTGCCGCCGTTGGTGAACAGCACCCGGTCGAGGTCGCCCGGTGCCCGTTCGGCGATCAGTCGGGCCGCCCGCGCCCGCTGGTCGTTGCCGAACGCAGGGCTGACCGTGCACAACCGTTCGGCCTGACGCTGGATCGCCGCCACCACCTTCGGATGCTGGTGACCGATGTTGACGTGCACGAACTGCGAGGCGAAGTCGAGGTAGCGGTTGCCGTCGTAGTCCCAGAAGTACGAGCCGAGCGCCCGGGCGACGGGCATCGGCCGAAGCTGCCGCTGGGCGGACCAGGAGTAGAACAGGTGGGCCCGGTCCTCGGCCAGGATGCCCTGCGCGGTGTCGGGCAGCGGATCGCTGTGGTGGTCGTGCGCGCTCACGCGGCTGCTCCCGTTCGACTGAAGTGGTGGATACTGCCGGGCATCGATGAGCGAGAGGGGTGATGGGCGTGCCGAAGCTGGCCGTGGTCTCCGGAGGTGGCACCGGAATCGGTCGGGCGATCGCCGAGGAACTGGCCCCGGAGCACGAGGTGGTGCTGCTCGGCCGGCGCGCGGAGGTGCTGCGGCGCACCGCCGAGGAGTTGTCCGGCGAGCACCGTCGGGTCCGGGCGGTGGTCGCCGACCTGTGCGAGCCCGAGGACGTACGCCGCGCCGCCGACGAGATCACCGTCGGCGGCCGTACGGTCGACGTGCTGGTCAACAACGCCGGGGGCAACTTCGCGCCGCACCCGGCCGACGATCTGCCCACCCTGCGTGAGCAGTATCTGCGCAACCTCGGTGGCAACGTGTTGCCGGTGGTGCTGCTGACCCAGGCGCTGCTGCCCGCCCTGCGTCGCCCGGGCGGCCGGATCGTCACGGTGACCTCCATCGCGGCGTTCCGTGGCAACGCCTCCTACGGGGCCGCCAAGGCGGCGCTGCACCCGTGGTCGACGGAGTTGGCCGCGCGGCTCGCCGGTGAGGGCGTCACGGTCAACGTGGTCGCGCCCGGTTACGTGGGCGGTACCGAGTTCTACCGGGACCGGATGACGCCGGAGTTCCACCGGCAGCGTTCGGCGCAGGCGCCGGTCGGCCGTGGCGGCACGGTGACCGACGTCGCCGCCCTGGTCGGCTACCTCGCCGGTGCCACGGCAGGTTTCGTCACCGGCCAGATCATCCAGATCAACGGCGGTGCGCTGATGGGCCGGGGCTGATCCGGGGCCGGCCGATCGCCGCCGGGCGGGCCCGTGGTGGGGCACGTTGCCGGTCCGGCGGTGCGTCGGCCGGTCCCGTCGCGGGTCACCCTTCACCCGCGACCTGCCAGCCACTTGCGCGCCTCCGCCACGGCGCGATGGGTCAGGTCGGTCGACGCACCGAGATAGCGGGCCGGGTCGAAGATCACCTCCACCTCGTGGTCGGGGAGCAACCGGCGCAGGTCGGCGCAGCCGTCCAGGGACTCCCGCAGCGAGCTACCGGCGTCGTGGGCCTGCTGGCTGAGCTCGTAGACGCGCTCGTGGGCGGTCTGTTTGCCGACGTGCGCGCCGAGGGCGAGCATCAGCCGCTCGGAGGCCAGCTGGTCGGCGACGACGCGGGTGTTCTCCCGCAGTCGGTCGACGTTGACGGTGAGGCCGCTGACCAGTTCCCGGGTGATCTCGCAGGCGGCCAGGGTGTAGTGGGACACGTCCGGCACGCACGCCCACTCCACCCGCAACGCCCGCGAGTCCCGCTCGTGGTCACCGATCATCCCGCTGTACGCGATGCCCGCCTGGGCGGCGGCGAGTTTCGCCATCACCACCACCTGCTCGCACCGCTCCGGGTTGCGCTTGTGCGGCATGGTGCTCGACCCGACCTTGCCGTACCGCCACGGCTCGGTGACCTCGCCGAACTCGGGGCGGCCGATGGTGCGGATCTCGTCGGCCACCCGGCCCAGGGTGCCGGCCACCATGGCGAGCGTGGTGACGAACTCCACCACCCGGTCCCGAGCCACGTGCCAGCCGATCGTCGGTACGCCCAGACCCAGCCGGGCCGCGAAGCGCTCCAGCAACCCGATGCCCTCGGTGCCGAAGCCGGCCATGGTCCCGGCGCCGCCGAACAGCTGCGCCACCACGACCCGGGAGCGGACGGTCGCCAGCCGCTCGGTGTGCCGCAGGATCTCGTCGATCCAGCTGGCGGCCTTGAGGCCGAAGCTCATCGGCAGCGCCGCGCGGGCGTGGGTGCGCCCCACCGCCACCGTGTCGGCATGTTCCTCGGCCAGTTCCACCAGGCAACCGAGAATCTCGCCCAGTTCCCGGTCGATCTCGTCGAGGGTGTCCCGGATCTCCAGCGACTGCCCGGTGTCCTGGATGTCCTGGGTGGTGGCACCGAAGTGGATGAACTCTCCGGTGCCGTCCGGGCAGGCGGCCTGGAACACCCGCAGCAGGCCGACCAGCGAGTGCCCGGAACGTTCGATCTCCTCCTGCACCGCGTCCAGGTCGATGCGCTCCAGCCGGGCCGCCGACACGATGCCCTCGACCACGTGCCCGGGAATCATGCCCAGCTCACCCTGCGCCTGGGCGAGCGCCGCCTCGATGTCGAGCCAGCGCTGCTTGCGACAGACGTCGCAGTAGATCCGCCGGCTGGCGGCGGTCGCGTATCGGTTGCCGTAGAAGCGGGAGTCGGTGATGTGGCCCCGCTCGTGGCGGCAGGTGTCGGCCTGATGGGCGTGGGTGACGGACATCGGTGCCTCCGTGGTTCAGCGACGAACGGGTCGGCTGGTCGCGGTCAGTGGTCGGGTGAGGAACGGACTGGTGCCGTACGGCGGCTGATCGCAAGCCACGCGGGCGGCGGCGGCCGTGTCGTACGCGACCTGCCGCAGCGGCAGGTGACGGCGACGGGCCTCGTCGGTCAGGTGGTCGATGAGCTGACGCATCAGCTCCGTCACGCCGTCGAGCACCCCGCGCGGGCTCGGGCAGCGGGCGGGCCCGAACAGCGCCTCCATCGACGCGGATCCGCCGATGCCGCCGACGAAGTCGGGCACCACCAGCACTCCGGCCCGGTGCAGCGCGTGCTCCGCCTGCGGGCTGAGCCCGCAGTTGGCGCCGACCACCACCACCGGTGCCGGCAGCCCGCCGGCCCGCTCCGCCGGCAGCCCGTCGGCACCGGCGGCGAGCAGCACCAGGTCGGTGGGGAGGTCGAGGAGCGCGGCGGCCGGCATCCGTCGGGCGTGCGGGGCCAACTGCGGCACCGGGGTGCCGGCCGGCTCGGCCAGCATCGCGGCCACGTCCAGCCCCCGCGGATCGGCGACGCAGCCGTACTCGTCGGCGATCCCGGTGATCCGCACGCCCTCCTGCACCAGCGTGTACGCCGCCGCGCGCCCCAGGTTGCCGAACCCCTGCAACGTGCAGGACAGCGGGCCGGGCAGGGCACTGGCCCGGGCGGCCATCACCGCCGCCTGGGCCAGCGCGTGCCCGGCCCGGCGCTGGGCCAGGGTCAGCGCGCCGACGTGCTGGTCGAGGAGCGCCATCCGGGCGACGAACTCCGCCTCGCTGAACTCCTGGGCGCCGCGGACGGCGTACTTGATCGACGGGATGCCCTCCAGCAGGGCGAGCTGTTCCAACTCGTCCCAGTGGGTGCCCATGTCGCAGCCCATGCTGAACCGGGTCATCAGCTGCTCGCGGAGGAAACGGAGGAAGCGGCGCAGTGCCGCCGCCTTGCCCGGCGCCCGCGGGTCGTAGTCGATGCCGCATTTCGCGCCGTCGACGTTGATGCCCAGCAGTCGCTCCTTGAGCGTCATCCGGGACGCCAGTTCTCCCAGGTCCGCTGCGGTCAGCCCGGGTTTGACCCGGCAACCACCGGCGGCCAGCCGGCAGTCCAGCCCGTCGTAGACCAGCCAACCCCGGAACCCCTCGATCGGGTCCACGTACTCGATGACAGCGTTCACGACGTCCCCCGCGATGATGGTGCGGACCCACTCGCTGCCCGGCCCTCACCCAGGTACGCGACCAGGCAGCGGGCGGTCAGCAGGCAACGCGGGAGTCCTCCGTCGACCACCAGCAGGGCGGCGGACGGGTCGGACAGCATCGGCAGCACCTCCGGCAGCGGCAGGCCGGCACCGACCTGCGGCGGCGGTGGGCTCAGGTGGGCACCGACCGGTTCGTCGGCGCCGGCGCCGGCGGCGTACGCGCCGGCCAGCGTCGCCTCGGTGACGCAGCCCAGGATCTCCGCCAGCCGCAGGGGCGGCGGCGCGGCACTTACCAGCAGATGCGTGGTGTCGGCGTCGCGTAGCAGCTTCGCCGCGTTGGCCAGCGTCTCGTCCGGCCGGATCAGCGGCGGATGCCCACCGGTCGCGGCGTCGCGCACCCTCGGCTGATCGGTGGGCGGGTCGTACAGGCCCAGGCCGGCGAGCCAGTCGTCGTTGAAGATCTTGGACAGGTAGCCACGGCCGGAATCCGGCAGCAGCACCACGACCAGTGCCTGCGGTCCCGCGGCGGCGGCGACCTGTACGGCCGCGGCGGCGGCCATCCCACCGGAGCCGCCGGTGAGCAGGGCGTCCTCGCGGGCCAGCCGGCGGGTCATCAGGATCGCCTCATGGTCCGCGACCGCGATGACCTCGTCCACCACGGACGGGTCGTAGGAGTCCGGATAACTGGGCTGACCGACCCCTTCGACCAGGTACGGCCGCCCGGTGCCGCCGGAGTAGATCGAACCGTCCGGGTCGACACCGACGATCCGGACCGTCCCGCCGGAGACCTCCCGGAGGTAGCGCCCGGTGCCGGAGATCGTGCCGCCGGTGCCGATTCCGGTGACGAAGTGGGTCAGTCGACCCTCGGTCTGCCGCCACAGCTCCGGCCCGGTGGTGTGGTAGTGCGACTCCGGGTTGCTGCGGTTGGCGTACTGGTTGAGCTGTATCGCGCCGGGCCGTTCGGCGGCGATCCGGGACGCCACGCTGCGGTACGAGTCGGGATGCTCGGGTCGCACGGCGGCGGGACAGACCACCACCTCCGCCCCGTACGCCCGCAGTACGTCGATCTTGTCGCGGGACACCTTGTCGGGGCAGGTGAAGACGCAGCGGTAGCCCTTCTGCTGGGCCACGATGGCCAGCCCCACCCCGGTGTTGCCGGAGGTGGGTTCGACGATCGTCCCGCCGGGACGCAGCAGGCCGTCCGCCTCGGCCGTCTCCACCATCCGCAGGGCGATGCGGTCCTTCACCGAGCCGCCCGGGTTCAGGTACTCCACCTTGGCGTAGAGCGGGGCCGAGCCGGGCGGCACCACGTTGCGCAGTCGCACCAGCGGGGTGTTACCGATCAGATCGGTAAGCGATTCGTGCAGGCTCACGCGACACCCACCTCCATGCCCACCGGGCCGCCCACGCTCATCCGGCGGTACGCCGAGATCCAGGACAGGCTCGTGCGGACGTCGACCACGACCGGGCCACCGTGGGCCAGGGCCCGGGCGAGGCACGGCTCCACGTCCTGCTCCGTGGTGACCGCGAGACCCAACGCGCCGTACGCGCGGGCGAGCGCGACGAAGTCGGGATTGTCGAGGTCCGTGGCGATGACCCGTCCGGGGTAGGTCCGTTCCTGGTGGGCCCGGATGGTGCCGTAGCTGCCGTTGTTGGCGATCACCACGATCAGCGGCAGTCGGCGGCTCACCGCGGTGGCCAGTTCGGAGCCGGTCATCAGGAATCCGCCGTCGCCCACGATCACCACCGTCGGCCGGCCGGTGCGCAGCGCGGCGGCCACGCCACCGGGCACCCCGAAACCCATGGCGCTGGAGCCGACTCCGAGCATCCTCGCGTCGCCGGTCAACCGCAGGTAGCGGTAGAGCCAGCTGGTGAAGGTGCCGGAGTCGAGGGTGACCACCACGTCGCCGCCGGTCAGCTCGTCCAACCCGGCGACGAGCGCGCCGAAGGCCAGGCCGTCGTCGCTGGGATGTTCCGACCACCGGGCCTTGGCCACTTCGAGCTGGTGCAGCTCGTCGACCCAGCCGACCCGACCCGCGTCCACCCCGGCCGGTTCGAGGTCGGCCAGTTGCCGCAGGAACTGCACCGGGTCGGCGGCCAGCCCGACCGTCGGCGGGTGGGTGCGGCCGAGCCGCTGCGGATCGGGGTAGACGTGCACCAGCGCCTGCGCGGGGTTTCTGGGCCTCGGCAGCCGCCGGGACAGCGTGGTCACGTCGTCGAGCCGGGTACCGACCGCCAGCACCAGGTCGGCGCGGTCGAGCAGTGCCCGCTGCCGTTCCTGGGTGTTGTTGTGCAGGTGGCCGGCGTAGCACGGGTCCCGGTTGTCGAA
This sequence comes from Micromonospora sp. NPDC000442, assembly GCF_042898635.1. NCBI lineage: Bacteria > Bacillati > Actinomycetota > Actinomycetes > Micromonosporales > Micromonosporaceae > Micromonospora > Micromonospora sp. NPDC000442. The sequence goes on from NZ_JBIAYZ010000015.1 coordinate 113,401, forward strand.
CAGGTCCTGCCGCTTGTTGCTGGTCAGCACGGGCAGGTGGTGCCGGTGGGCGGCGGCGGCCAGCATCCGCCGCCCGGCCTCGCCGCCGAGCGCGCCACCGGCCAGCAACAGGGGACGTTCCGCACCGTGCAGCAGGTCCCGCACCCGGTCGAGATCGTCCGGCGCGGCTCCGGTCGCGCCAGGCTGCCAGCCGGTCGGCACCGCACCGCCCGGGTCCGGCATGCCCAGCACGTCCTCGGGCAGCACCAGGACCACCGGCCCCGGGGTTCCGGACTGGGCCGTACGGAACGCGCGGGCGACGAACTCACCGGCGCGGGCCGGCTCCAGCAGCACCAGCACCTCCTTGGCCAGTCCGCTGAAGGCGCGCGCGTAGTCGACCTCCTGGAACGCCTCGGTGCCGAGGTCGCAGCGGGGTACCTGGCCGATCACCAGGACCAACGGCGTGGCGTCGTACCAGGCGGAGTGCACCGCGATGCTCGCGTTTGTGGCTCCCGGGCCCCGGCTGACCAGGCACACCCCGGGCCGCCCGGTGAGTTTCGCGTCGGCCACCGCGGCGAAACCGGCGGACGCCTCGTGTCGGCTGGTCACCACGTCGACCGTCGGGGTGGCGTGCAGTTCGTCCAGCACCGCCAGGTAGCTCTCCCCGGCGACGCAGAAGACCCGGTCGACACCGTGGGCGAGCAGCGTACCCACCACGGTGCCGGCGACGGTGCGCGGTGCCGGTGACGCCCGGTCCGCCGCCCCAGGGGCCGTCGTCACGGCAGTTCCCCGTTGGCTACCGAGGGCCGGAACTTGCTGTCGGCCAGAGCCGGCGGGTAGATGATGGCCGCGTCGTCGAAGGTTTGCCCGACGGTCTGGTACTGCATGACCACCAGCTCCGGCGGGTTGTGGTGCCAGTGCTCGGCGCCCCGCTCGAAGCGCAGCGGCCCGCGCCAGGTGTCGAACTCGGTGGACTCCAGGGCGTCCAACAGGTCGGCGCGGCTGTCCGTGCCGGCCACCTGCAACGCCTGGCCGATGATGGTCACGTCGGTGAACGCGCTCAGGCAGGTGTCCGGCGGCGCGAAGCCGTAGCGCTGCATGAACCGCTCGGTGAACCAGCGGCCGATCGGGGTCATCTCCGACCACGAGGGACGGAACTTCGTCGCCGGCCACATCACGCCGTTGCCGCCCGCGCCGGCCATCCGCCAGTAGTCCTGGGAGCGCATCGGGAACCCGAAGGTCACCATCATCGGCACCGTCGGCAGCAGCCCGAGCTCGATGGCCTGCTGGAGGATGTGGTAGCTGTTGCCGACCGGGCCGCCACCGGCGACGACGTTGAGCCCACCGTTGATGAACGCGTCCGGCTGCCACTGCTTGATCTGACGCAGCTGCTCCCGCCAGTCGAGCGCGACCTCCTGCTCGAAGTCGAAGCGGAGGAACTCCATGCCGTGCCGCGACTCGCCGTACTGCTGAAGGGTGTCGGCCATGGTCTTGCCGAACACCGTGTCGGGCGCGATCATGCCGATGCGGCGGGCGCCGATGTCGGCCAGGCAGTCCATCATCAGCGGTACCCGGTCGGCGATCGAGAAGTAGGTCCGGAAGATCGTGCGCCGCCCGTGGGTCACCGTGCTGTGCCCGTTCTCGACGAACATCGGCACGCCGATCTTCTCGCACATCTCCGCCACCCACGGGGTGGTACGCAGGTGCCACTGGCCCAGCACGGCGAGCACCTCGTCGACCATGGCGAGCTTCGCCATGCCCGCGACGGCGGAGCGTGGGAAACCCTCCTCCGCAGCGGTGGCCATGTCGTTGTAGGCGATGAACGACACGTTGCGTCCGCCCAGCACACCGCCGTGCTCACGCAGGTACTCGGCGCCCAGGCGGGCACCCCGCGAAACCAGTACGCCGGCCATCGCGTCACCGGGACGGCTCATCGGCGAGAGGATGCCGATCTTGATCGGGTTGTCGCCGGCGACCGAGTTCACCGCCTCGATCTCCTGCAACGCCAGCTCCATCGGAGTGCTCGCCGGTGCGGTCGGCTGCGGGTTGCGCGGCGCGGGAACCTCGGCGTTCGTCGTGGTGGTCTGCACGGCATCTCTCCTTCTGCGGTCGGCAATTGCCAGGTGGGACAAGGTCACAGTCGGTAGGCGGCCCGGTAGTCGGCGAAGCGACGGCGCAGGCCGTCCGCGTCGAGCCCGTAGTCGCTCAGTCGGTACTGGTGGCGGCCCGGACCGGTACGCGCGGCAGTTTGGATCGCGGCTCGCACCGCCTGCCGGGCCGGCGGGTCGAACGGCAACCCGGCGAACGCGCAGACCCGGGCGACCGCCGCCACGGGGTCGGCGACCAGGTCCCGGTAGCGCAGGTCGAGCACCGGCAGGCCGACGAACGCCTCGGGGTCGCGCAGTCCCGGCAGGGCGGCGGCGGTGCGGTCCAACCAGAAGGCACCGATCTCGTGCGGGTCGACGTGCCGGGAGCGGGCCGCCCGCACCGTCCGGGTGAGGCTGCACACCGAGGCGACCGTGCTCACCGGATCCCGGTGCAGCCGGACGACCCGGGCCTGCGGGTAGGTGGCGGCCAGTTCCGCGGCGTGCCAAAGGTGGAACGGGCACTTGAGCACCACGTGCCGGCCTGGTGCGGTGCCGACGATCGCGGCGAGCTGTTCGCGGTGCAACGCGTACGCGGCGGTGTGGTCCTGCCGGGACAGCCAGTCGAGGTATCCGGGCACGTGGTAGCGCAGGCCGAAGATCTCGGAGTGGAAACTGTTGGCGATCAGCCGGTGGCACTCCTCGGGCTTGCGGGGATGCAGCGGATGGATCGCGGCGAAGGCCGGAGCGGCCCGGTGGTACTCCGCCACGTAGCGGGCGGCCGCGGCGACCAGTTCCTCGGTCGGCTGCGGTGCGGCCGGCGCCAGCAGCTCCCACAGTTGCGGCGCACGCACCTGCGGGTGCGCGGCGAGCAGGAGTTGGAGCAGTGTCGTCCCGGTGCGGTGCAGGCCGGTCACCACGGTCACGGTCGACGGCCGGTCCACCGGCGGCTGCTGTCGGGAGGCCAGCCGCAGCTGGGTACGCAGCGCGTGCACCAGCGAGGTCCGCGCCACCCGGGCCCCGTCCGGGGTCAGCCGCGCCTCCTCGTTGATCGCCTGCACCAGCCGGTGGAGCGCGGGCTGGAAACTCAGCGTGCCGGCCGACGCGTCGCGCTCGCCGAGCGCGGCGCGGGTCACCTCGTCCGGGTCGAGCAGGACGGTGGTCATCGGACACCTCCCGAACTCGCGGCGGCACCCGGGCCGGCGGTGGCCGGGCCGGGGCACTCGACCGTCGCGCGGTCCGCCTGGAACCGCCGCTCCGCGTGCAGGAAGAAGTTGATGTCGGAGCGGATCTCGTCGATCAGCCGGCGGCTGAGGCTGGCCCGGTCCACCCGCAGGCACTGCTCGTTGCGGCGCAGGGTGGGCCGGCTGAACGGCAGCCCGCCCGGGTTGAGGTAGCGGATGGCCCCGGTGGCGTCCCGCTTGGGGATCACCTCCGACCGGGCGTGCACGCTGGCACTGAACGGGATGTCGAGCCGTCCGTCGGCGAAGGCACCGGTGATCGCCGCCGCGAGATCCGGGGCCGCCAGCACCGGCTCGACCAGTTCGGCGACCTCGCGTTGCAGCCAGTAGGTCTCCTCCTCGACCGTCGCCTCGTCGACGCGGACGAAGTCGAGCAGGTCGGTGCAGGCCAGCGCGGCCGTGCGGATCCCGTCGACGTTGGCCTGCGCGTCGGGGATGCCACGGGCCTCCTGATTGGTCTTGTTGATCACTTTTGCGGCGCCGCCGAGGCGGGCGGTGAGCCCGCCGTACAGGATCAGCGCATCGGCGACGTCCGGGTCGGCCGGGAAGACACCCATGAACTCGTGCAGCACCGGGAAGATCTCCACCGTCTCCGGCAGGTACCGGCGGGCCAGCACCGGGATCGAGCGCAGGGCGGCGATGTCCTGGTGCACCTCGCCGCCCTGGGGGTACGCGATGGACAGGCAGCGCACGCCGGCCAGGCTCGCCGCGCGCGCCTCCAGGACGCAGACCGCCAGGCTCACCGACGGGGGCACCAGCACGGCGGTGAGGGTGCCGAACAGTTCCCGGTCGACGATCACCCCTTCCTCGGCGAGCACTCCGCAGAGCCGGTCGACCTGCGCCCACGCCGCCAGGGACCGGGTCAGCGACACGTCCTTGGAGTACGGCAGGTTGTAGTCGATGCCGCCGCCCTCGAACGAGGTGAAGCCCGACGCCAGCGAGACCGCGAACAGCTCGCGCGGGTCGGGCGAGCCGTGCCGGACCTCGATCGGGGCGTCCACCAGTTCGTTGAGTTCCCGGCCGCGCCGCCAGCCGTGGGTGACCAGCGGATAACCGTTGAGGTCCGCCGGGTCGCGTTGCAGGGTCTGTGCCGCGGTGCGGAACTGTTTGAGCCGGGTGAACGAGTCGATGGTGATGGTCAGGATGCCGGGCCGGGCGCGCCGCTCCAGAGTCGCCAGCAGGGTCCGCATCTCGTCGTGCCCGCCGACGCCGCAGCGGGGCTGCACCACCGGCCGGCCCCGCGCGGCCGCGGCGCGCAGCACCTCCACCGGTGCTCGCTTCGGCGACTTGCGGATGTACTGCATGGTCTCCGTCCAGGGCGGCAGCATGGCCGCGACTCGTGGCTCGACGTCGAGCTCGGGCAGGTCAGACACCGGTAAGCGGGGTGGCCCGGGCGGCGTGCAGCAGGTCCAGCAGCAGCGGGATCTGGTCGGCCTCGTCGAGGATGTGGTCGACGCCGAGGCTCAGCAGCCGCTCCCGCTCGTCGCCGTCCTTGTGACTGCCCACCGAGAGGTTCCCGCCGACGATCAGTGGGCAGTGCAGGCGTCCGGCGGCCCGCAACGCCGGCAGGTCCCGCAGGTCCTCGTACGCGTGGCCGTTGAGGCTGCCGATCAGGACCGCCTCGGCGTCCGGGTGGGCGACCAGCGCTTCGGCGAAGTCCTCCAGCGGCGTGCAGACGCCGAGATTGACGACGCAGAAGCCCGCCTCTCGCAGCCGCATCGCGATGAGATGGTTGGCCACCGCGTGGGCGTCGCTGCGGGCCACCCCGATGATGACGGTTCGTTGGGTCTTGCGACTGGACATGTGGTCGTACCTCCCGATGTGCGCAGTGCGGTGCCGGCCGTCAGTCGTCGAATGCGGAGAAGACGCTGCGCCCACTGACCTGAGCGATCCGGGCCCGGTCGTACTCCTGTGGATCGGCCCGGCCCAGTGAGTCGAAGACCAGGTTGATCGCCGGGACCAGGCCCCACACCTCGCGATACGGTGGCCAGCCACGATGACCCGCCTCGATGTCCGCGTGCCGGGCGAAGATGTAGTTGGCCCAGTCGCGGCTCATCGGGTGCCGGTGGTGGAAGTCGTGCACCACCGTGTCGCCGGTGAGCACCAGGTACCGCGCCGGCAGGTGCACCGTGAGCATCCGCAGCGACCAGCGGAACCACCGGGCCGCGCGGCGTAGCGGCCCACCCGAACGGTCGACCGGCGTCCGCTCCCCGATCAGGATGGCGTTGGTGAGACTGGCGAAGTACTCCCGACCGCGTCGCTCGGTGACCTCCGGCCCGGGAAAGGTGTGCTTGACGCACAGCCGCAGGGTGTTGCTGATCTGGTAAAAGAAGGTCATCGGCAGGACCCAGGCCACCAGCAGGAAGACCCACTGGTCGAAGTTGACGGCCAACGCGACCACCGCGGCGTAACCCGCCACCGTCGCCACCCGCAGCGACCGGCTGGCCGGGGCGAAGTACGACTGGATCCGGCCCAGCAGGAAGTTCAGGTGGAACACCGGGGAGAGCAGCTTGTGCCGGACGAGGTGCCGCCACATCTGCCGGCGGGTCATCCCGGGCCGCAGCTCCAGACCGATCAGGAACGCCTGGACCGTGGGATCGCGGACGGTCATGTGATGCACCGCGTGGTGGTCGATGACGTGCTCGGTGCTGTAGCGGTCGAAGTCCTGCACCATGAGCGCGGCGGCGACCAGCCGCCCGACCACCCGGTCCCGGCGCGGCCGGGCCCACATGTTCCGGTGCGCCGCCTGGTGGTACATCATCATCCGCAGGTTGCGTGCCCCGTGCAGGGTCATCGACCAGCCCAGCAGCAGGAGCAGCAGCCACCACCCGCCGTTGGCCAACGCGGCCCAGCTGACGACCAGTCCACCGACCATCGAGGCCGTCGCCGCCCACAGGTGGAATCCGGGCGTGAGCCGTAACGGCCGCTGACCGGTGTGCGGCTTGCCGGTGAGGAACGTCAGCGGCATCGCCAGTACCCGGGGCAGGGCGTTCATCGAGTCACGGATCGACACCGACTCGTCCGTCGGCGTGTAGGCGAGGGTCGTACCCTGTTGCTGCGTCACCATCGTTGCGCTCCCTGACGATTTCTCCGGAGGGGCGTCAGGACCGGCCCGCCGCCTCCAGTGCCGCGCCCGCGGCCAGCACGTCGTCGATAACCTGGTCGAGCTGCTCACCGCTGGTGCTGGGGTTGAGCAGCATGAGCTTGAGCCACACGTCCTTGCCGCCACCGGAACGCGGCAGGAAGACCCGGGCGAGCATGGCGTGCCCGTCACGCATCAGCTGCCGCCGCAGGGTGCTGTTGAACGCGTCGAGATCGCTGCCGTCGCCGGGCAGGTAGCGGAACAGCACGGTGCTGAGCACCGGCTCCGCGGCCAGTTCGAGCTTCGCCTCCCGGGTCACCCGCGCCGCGCCGTACAAGGCCAGCTCGTGGCAGGCGTCCACCATGGCCCCGATGCCGTCCCGGCCGTACGCGCGCAGCGTGGCGGCGATCTTCAACGCGTCGCAGCGGCGGGTGGCCTGGATGGAGTGTCCGTACCGGCCGACGAAGCCCTCGGCCACGTCGTCGGGCGAGTTGAGGCTGGTCTGCTGGACGGCGAGGTGATCCAACGTGGCCGCGTCCCGGGTCAGGAACACCCCGGCCGACGCCGGTACCCAGCCGAACTTGTGCAGGTCGAGGGTGACCGAGTCGGCCTCGGCGAGCCCGTCGAACAGCGGCCGCAGCCGCTCGGAGAAGAGCGCCCCACCGCCGTACGCGGCGTCGGCGTGCAGCCACACGCCGTGCTCGCGGGCCACCTGCGCCAGTTCGGGCAGCGGATCCACCCAGCCGAAGTCGGTGGAGCCGGCGCAGACGAACAGCATCACCGGCAGGCAGTCCGGCGGAAGCTCGCGCAGCAGCCGGTCGGCCTCACCGGGAATCATCCGGCCCAGTTCGTCGGCCGGTACCCGGATGATGCCGTCGGCACCGATACCGGCGATGCTCGCTCCCCGGTCGACGGAGAAGTGCACCGTCTCGGTGCACAGCACCACCGGGCGGAGCCCGCCGACGGCCACCCCGCTGTCGAAGGTGGAGCGGCCGAGGCGACGCCGGTACGCCTCGTCCCGGGCGACCAGCATGGCCATGACGTTGGAGATGCTCCCGCCGGCGGTGAGCGTGCCGCCCGCGTCGGCACCGTAGCCGACCAGGGCGGCCAGGTCCTCGATCAGCCGACGCTCCAGCTCCAGCGCGAACGGACCCGCCTCCCAGGCGTGCATCGACTGGTTCAGCGCGCTGGCCACCAGGTCGGCGGCGACGGCCACCGCGGCGGGCGGGCACTGCATCCGCGCCACCGTCGCCGGATGACTCACGTCCACCGACCAGTTGGCGTACGCCTCGACGAGCTTGCGCAGCACCTCGGCGGGCCGGCTGCCGGTGGCCGGCAGCAGCGACTCGGCGAGCACGTCGTCCGCGTACGCCCGGACGGCCGTCGGGCCGCCCGGCGCCACCGGGGTGGCCCGTCCCTTGCCCACGTCCTCAAGGACGCCCAACACGTCGTCGAGCAACGCCCGGAGCTGTCGCATGCTGTCGTGGTCGGCGGTCGCCACGAACGTGGGTGCGTCGCCGATCCTCGGCACTGACACGGCTTTCCCCTTTCTGGTCAGGAGCGGAAAAGGGCATTCGGGTACGGCCCTCCACCGGACCGAATCCACGTTCGTGGACCGGCCCGGAACCGCCGTCAATTGTGTAACCGAAAGTAGTCGCCGAACTGGACTGTTGACCCGTGGGCGTGCCAGGAAGCGAATGTCTCATCGCTGCTCATCGCGCTCCGACAACGACGTTACAACCGACCGCGCCCTTGCGCCAGTGGAGAATCGAGGAACTAGAATCTCCGGCATGTCCGATTTGGAGAGACTAAGTACGACCAGTTGGGAACGGTCCGACCGACTGTTCCTGGAAATGGGCAAACTCGACCGGACGAAGGACGGCTTCCGACTGTCGGGCACCGCCCTGTACCGGGGCAGGAGCGGCCCGACCAGTGCCACCTACCTCGTCGAAACGGACGCCGCGCGGCGATCCAGGTCCGTGCGGATCGAGGTGGACGAGCCGAACGGGCTACGGACGTTGGCGCTGCGGGCCGATGACGAGGGACGCTGGCACTCCGCCGACGGCCCACTCGACCTGCCGTTTCCCTGCGACGACGTGGATCTGGCGTGCACCGCGGCCACGAACGGTCTGACCATCCGACGGCTCAATCTCGCCGTCGGTGCCGAGGCCACCGCCCGGGTGCTGTGGATCCAGGTGCCCTCGTTCGGCCTGCGCGCCGTCGAACAGGGATACCAGCGGATCGACCGCGACACCTACCGCTACAAGGGCCGATACGGCAGCTACAAATTGACGGTCGACGCCAATGGAATGGTGCTCGACTACCCCGGCGGCGGGTGGCGTTCAGTGGCCCACAAGGTTAGCCGTCGGGTGCCGTGACAGTTATGCGGTCGGGGGTGGGTGCGCGACACCCAACCCCGGCCCGCAATTGCGGCTTCAGCCGCCGATATCTGCGAACATACGCTCCAACTCCTCGGCGGGAATGGCCTCCAGCATCCGCTCCTCGATACGCGTCGCGAGCGCCTCCAGAACGGGCGCCTCAAAGATGTCCTGAACGGCCAGGTCGACCCCGAACCGCATGCTGACCGCCGCGATCATCGGCACGGCCCGCAGCGAGTGGCCCCCCAGCTCGAAGAAGTTGTCGTCGAGACCGACCGAGGGCACACCGAGGATCTCCTGCCAGATCTCGGCGACCGTCTGCTGGGTGCCGGTCTCCGGCGGCCGGTGCGCGCCACCGGCCCCCAGCTCCGGTGCGGGCAACGCCCGGAAGTCGACCTTGTTGTTCGGAGTGAGCGGGATGGTGGGAATCGTGACGTAGTGGGCCGGCACCATGACGCTTGGCAGCGCGGCGGCCACCCGGGCGCGCACCGCGGCGGGGTCGAAGGTGTGCCCGTCGGCCGGCACGACGTACGCGACAAGCGTGCGCCGCGTGCCGATCACCGGTGCGGTCACCACGGCGGCGGCGACCGACTCGTCGTCGGCCACGGCACTCTGGATCTCACCGAGCTCGACGCGCAGCCCGTCGATCTTCACCTGGGTGTCCAGCCGCCCGTGGAACTGGACAGTGCCGTCGGGCAGCCAGCGGCACCGGTCGCCGGTGCGGTAGAGCCGGTGACCGTCGCCCGGGCGGAAGGTGTCCGGCAGGAACCGCTCGGCGTTGAGGTCGGGACGGTTGTGGTAGCCGAGCGCCACCCCGGGCCCCCCGAGGTACAGCTCTCCCCACACGCCGATGGGTACCGGTTGGCCGAGCGGGTCGAGGATGTAGGCGGTGGTGTTGTGCATCGGCCGTCCGATCGGGATCGACGGCCAGTCCGGGTCCACGTAGGTGATCCGGTGGCTGACGCTGAAGGCGGTTACCTCGGTCGGCCCGTAGCCGTTGACCATCGACACGTGCGGCAGTCGCTCCAGCACCTGACGGATGTGCGGCAGCGACAGGACGTCTCCGCCGGCCATGAACTGGCGCAGGTCGCGCAGATCCTCCAGATGGGTGTCGATGGTGAGGTTCGCCAGCGGCGCTACCAGCCAGAGCGTGTCCACCCCCTGCTCCCGGACGGTACGCGCGACCCGGGCCGGAGTCGGCACCCCGGGCGGCAGCAGGACCACCCGCCCACCGTTGAGCAGCGGCCCGAAGATCTCCAGCGTGCAGGCGTCGAAGGAGAGCGGGGAGATCTGAAGGTAGCTGGTCCGCTCGTCGAGTTGGAGAATGTCCGTGTTGATCACCAGACGGACGACCCCGCGGTGGATCGTCTCGACTCCCTTCGGCCGGCCGGTCGAGCCCGAGGTGTAGACGATGTAGGTCAGGTCGTCGGCGGTGTTCACGTTTACCGGGTTCTCCGCCGGTTGCGCGGCCAACGACGCGGCGTCCGCGGGTTCGTCGAGCACCAGCACCGCGACCTCCTCGCCGACCGGTGCCAGCTCACGCAGTCGCTGCTGGGTGACCAGGAAGCGGGCCTGCGTGTCGGCCAGCATGAAGGCCAGCCGGTCCGTCGGGTACGCCGGGTCGAGCGGCACGTACGCGCCGCCGGACTTCAGCACCGCCACGACGGCGACCATGAGTTCGAGCGACCGCTCCAGGCAGAGGGCGACCAGGGTGCCCCGCCCCACGCCACCCGCCCGCAGCCGGTGGGCGAGCCGGTTGGCCTGCTCGTTCAGCTCGCGGTAGGTCAGGTGTCGCCCCTCGATGGTGACCGCCCGGGCGTCCGGCGTACGCAGCACCTGTTCCTCGAAGAGTTCGTGCACGGTGACGTCCTGCGGGAACGGTGCGTCGGTGCGGTTGAACTCGTCCAGCAGCCGGGTCCGCTCGGCATCGTCGAGGATGGCCAGTCGGTCCACCGCGGTGTCCGGGTCGGCGACCGCGGCCCGCAGCAGGTTCACGTAGTGGCCGAGCATCCGCTCGGTGGTCGTCGGGTCGAACAGGTCCGTCCGCCAGGTCAGGGTGAGCCGGGTGCCACTCGGGTCGGGCTGGGTCAGCAACGCCAGGTCGGGCAGGGTGGCCGCGGCCGGCACGAGGGTCTGCGCCCGCACCGTGACCTCGCCGAAGCAGTCGGCCGCGGCGGCGGCCTGGCGCGCCGTGAACGCGGCCTGGAACACCGGACTGCGGGCCGGATCGCGAGGCGGGCGTACCTCCTCGACGAGGGTTTCGAACGGCAGTGGCTCGGGGGTGTCGGGGCGGGCGCACAGCGCGGCGAACGGGGTGCGGTCGTCGATCTCGCAGCGCAGCACCCGCCAGGTCGCGACCGGTCCCACCAGGTCGGCGGTCTCCGGTGCCCGCCGCTCGTCGCTGACTCCGAGGGCCAGCACCGGTTGGCCGGACCAGCGGTGCAGCAGGGCCTGGAAGCCCGCCCGCAACACGTCGGAAGGTCGTACGCGGAGCCGGGCGGCCAGGCCGTCCACCTGCTCGTGCAGGGTCGGCGGCAGCCGCAGGTCGGCGGTGCCCGCCGCGTAGTGGGGTTGTACCGGGCGGATCCGGTCGGTGGGCAGTTCCAGCGGGGCGACGTCGGCGAGGTACTCCCGCCAGGCGGCGCCGGCGACCACCCGGGCCGCCTCGGCCGCGGCGCGTTCCTGCTGCGCGAACGCGGCGAACCCGTCCCGGACGCCGGGATCGGCCGGCCCCGACGGGTCGGCGAGCCGAGCCTGGTAGGCCGCACCGAGGCGGGCGACGAGCAGCGAGAGGGACGCCGGGTCCACCACCGCACGGTGCGCGATCAGCAGGAGCAGGTGTTCGTCGGCCGTCAGGCGCAGCAGTTCGGCCCGGATCAGCGGGCCCCGGCCCAGGTCGAACCGGGTCTCGGCGGCCCGCCCGACGGCTCGCCGGATCGCCTCCTCGCGTTCGCTGACTGGCAGCGGGGACAGGTCCGCGCCCGCCAGCGCCGCCGGCATCGGTGCCGCCGGCCGCCGGTCGGCCCGGCCCTGTTCGGTGCCGATCGCCAGGCCGAGTACGGCCTCGGCGGCGACCACGTCACCGAGCGCGGCGGCGAGCGTGGCCGCCCGCAGCGGTCCACCCAGCCTCACCTGCTCGACCAGCACCTCGACGGGGGCCTCCACGTACTGATCGATGAACCAGGACCTTTCCTGCCCGAGCGACAGGCTCGGTCCGGTCTCACCCTGCTGCATCTGCTCGTCACTCCCGTCTCGACGTGATCTGGTCATACGGAACGGAGTTGAAGGTCGACGTGGACACGGCGGTGCGGCCTGTCCCTGCCGGCCGGGCGCCACCCGCCGGCCGGTCTGCTCATTCCTCGGCGGAGATCACCACCCGTCCCGGCGGGGTCGGTACCGAGGACACCGGATAGGACCCGGCGGAGTGCGTGTTGTGGAAGGCCATCGCGATGCCGAGCAGGATCACGCAGCCGAGCAGTACCGGTACGAAGAGGAACAGCCAGCCGGGTTGCGCCAGCATCACCAGCACGGTGTCGCCGCCGGCCGGTGGGTGGAACGACCGGGTCAGTCCCATCAGGGCCATGGCCAGGCCGACCGCGGCGGCGATCAGCCACGGGGCGTTTCCCAGCACGCGTACCCCGAGCAGGCCGACGAGGGTGCAGATCGTGTGTCCGCCGAGGACGTTTCGCGGTTGGGCGAACGGCGCCTGGGGTGCGCCGAAAATCATCATGCAGGTGGAGCCGAGTGGGGCGATCAGCAGGGGCGTGCCGGCCAGCAGTGCGACGGAGCCCACCGCACCGATGCCCAGGGTGCCGCCCACCGCAGCGGTCACCGCTGTCCGAAGTGGCCAAGGGTGTCCGACGCCACGCACCAACGCCCGTACGACAAGCACGTGATTCCCCCAGTCATGCCTTGATGTTGCCGTCGCGTGAACGAAGCAGCGCCCAAAACGGGCTTTCCGTGGCACGAATCCCGACCCACGGCGCGGGCGCCGGTCCGCCCTCCAACCTTCGGATGGCGTGCCGGACAGCTCGACTACCAGGCAAGACATTGGCTCCGCAGTCCCCGCGCCAGCGGCTCCAACGACCGGAAGCCTATCGCTTTAGATGCATCCTGTCACTGGATGGCATGTGACATGCAAGTGACATTCGACGATGTTGCTAATTGCGGTTTTCCCACGCGAGGGCCGAGAAAACGCCGCCTAACCGGGCACCCGCGACATCCCGCAAGAGGTTTCCTGGCGCCCGGTTGAACCCATCCACCACCTCCGCCCGTACCTCAGTACGAAGGGAGTGGCCCATGAAGCGCCTGACCCCGTTGCTCACCCTCCTGTCGGGGGCGGTGACGGCTGCCGTGCTGTTCACAATGAGTGCACAGGCATCCCCGCCGGGCACCCAACCCGCCGCCGGAGGAGGTGCACCGGCCGCCGCGCCGGCCCCACCCGCCGACGTGGAGGCGGACGCCGACGCCGAGGTGGACCCCGACGCGGCTACGCCCGGGGAGGAACCGAGCGACACCGACGTCGACGCCCGGCGACCGGCCGGCACGTCGCCGCCGACCGACCCCGACGCCTCGTCGGCCGGCACCGAGGTGACATCGGTCGAACAGAACTGGATCGGTGAACTCGAGAACGGGGCCACCATCGCCATCACCGTCAAGGACGGCAAGGCCGAGGCGTACGTCTGCGACGGCCGGAGCATGGAGCTGTGGCTGTCCGGCACGGTGCGCGACGGCAAGATCGAGCTGACCGGCAAGGACGCGAAGCTGACCGGTGTCATCCGGGGCGACCGCGCCAGCGGTGAGATGATCGTCGGCGTACGGCGCTGGAAGTTCACCGCCCGACCCGACGACACGTCGGCCGACGAGGCGGTGGTGAAGTCAGGCTCGGGGACCGCTCCGGCGATCTACCGGGTGACCGACGAGACCCGCAAGGCCGGCTACGACGGCGGCTGGATCATGCTGCCCGACGGCACCCAGATCGGCATCGTCACCTGGAACGGCCAGCCCATTCCGGCACCGCCGCTGGACCCCGCCTTCAACAGCACCGTGGTCAACGGAGTGACCCTCGTCGCCGAGCCGGTCGTCCCCGGGGCGCGGTGATGTCCCAGCACCGACAGGGCGGGGCACGCACCGTGCCCCGCCGGGCGCCGGAGCCCATGGTCGAGGTGATGCGGGACTTCGGTGCCCCGCCGCCGAGCGCACCGCGACGGCGGCCCTCGCTGCTGGTGCCGCTGGTCGTCGGGGCCGGGGTGGCGGTGGCGCTCGGTGTCTACGGACGCACCCACACCCCCACCGGCATCGCGGTAAACGTGGCCGGCTTCTCCTCGCCGCTGACGGTGAAGGTGTGGCTCGGCACCGGGGCGGCGTTCTTCGCCGTCATCCAGCTGCTGTCCGCGCTGGCGATGTGGGGTCGGCTCGGCGGCTTCTCCCCGTCCTGGGCCGGCTCGGCGCACCGCTGGTCGGGTCGGATCGCGTTCCTGCTCACCGTGCCGGTCGCGGTGCACTGCCTCTACGCGCTCGGCTTCGCCGACTACGACACCCGTACGCTGCTGCACTCCCTGCTGGGCTGCTTCTTCTTCGGGGCCTTCGCCACCAAGATGCTGACCCTGCCCAAGCGGGGCCTCGCCGGTTGGGTGCTCCCCACGGTCGGCGGGGTCGTTTTCGTCGCCCTGATCGGTGTCTTCCTGACCTCGTCGGTCTGGTACTTCACCACGTTCGGCATCCAGTTCTGATCCCCCGGAAAGGCAAGGCACCTCAGATGAACCACGAGCAGGCTGGCTGCTGCCGGTCGCGACGAGCCCTGCTGGCCGGTACCGGCGCGGTGGGCGTGGCCGCGCTTACCGGTTGTGCGACGTACGGTCAGCCGACGGCGGCACCGCCGGCCGCACCACCCGCCGGCGCCGCCAGCGGTGATCCGTCCGGCTCGTCCGGGGCGGACCCGTCCGGCACCGCCACTCCGGGCGACGACGCCGCCGACCCCGGCCCGCCGGCACTGGCCACACTGGCCGACATCCCGGTCGGTGGCGGCGCGATCTTCGCCGATGCCGGCGTGGTGGTGACCCAGCCGACCGAGGGGACCATCAAGGCGTACTCGGCGACCTGCACCCACCAGGGCTGCACGGTCACCTCGGTCTCCGACGGCACCATCGTCTGTGCCTGCCACAACAGTGTGTTCGACATCGCCGACGGCTCGGTACGCAGCGGCCCGGCCGGGGCTCCGCTGCCCGCGGCGAACGTGACCGTCGACGGGGACGCCATCCGGTTGGTCTGACCCGACGCTCGGCGATGCGAACGCGGTGACGCGGCCCACCCAGGCCCGGGCCGCGCGGGGCCGTCCGAGGTGGCGTCGTGCCCCCGGACGGCCCCTGCCCCACCCGATGGATCGTGGGTGGGGCAGGAGCGCCGCAGCGTCAGGACGCGGCGCAGGTCAGCCCGGACGGCGTACCCGATCCGCTGCCGGTCAGCCCGAAGGTGGTGCTGGTGCCGGCGGCGAGCTGCCCGTTGTACGGCTCGTTGCGCACCGTCACCGTGGTTCCGGAGGTGGTGAGCCGGCCGTTCCACAGTGACGCGATCGTGGTGCCGGCGGGGGCGGTCCAGCTGACCGTCCAGCCGGTGATGGCCGCCGTGCCGGTGTTGCGGACGGTCACCTCCGCCTGGTAGCCACCCTGCCAGGAACTCGTTACCCGGTACGTCGCGGCGCAGCCGGCGTCGCCGTTGCCGTTGTCGGCCGGGGTGGTGACGGTCAACGACGGCGACGCCGCCGAGACGTTGCCGGCCGCGTCGCGGGCCCGCACGGTGAAGGTGTAGCTGGTCGAGGCGCTCAGACCGGTCGCCCGGTAGGTGGTCCCGGAGACCGTGCCGACCACAGTGGCCGCTGCGGAACCGGTGGCTCGCAGCACCTCGTACGAGGTGACGCCCACGTCGTCCGTGGCGGCTGACCAGCTCAGCGTGGCGGCGGTGGCGGTCACGTCGGTGGCGGTCGGCCGCCCGGGCGCGGTCGGCGCGGTGGTGTCACCGGGGCCGGGCCCGCCGGCGTAACGCTCGGCGAGGCTCATGCCGGTGGTGGAGTCGGTGCCGCCGAGGCGGACCTGGTGGTCGAGGCCGACGAACTTGCCGTTGTGCTGCCACAGCGCAGGCTTGAGCATCTGGTTGTACTTCGTCTCGTCCCAGCTCGCCCAGTCGTCCAGCAGCAGGCCCCCGGTGTCACCGGAGTTGGGGTTGAGACACCAGAACGTGTGGTGAATGCCGTTCTCGATCATCAGATCGCGCAGCGCGGCCATCCAGCGGTCCTGCCGGGCGTCCTGACCCAGCCGGCCGCCCCACTCCCCGATCAGCAGCGGCGCGATGTTCTGCTCGTGAATGTAGAACCAGTTCGGCCGCCACACGTCGTTGGTAAGCGAGTCCTTGTCGAAGTCACCCTCGAACCACGGCTGCTCGTACACCAGCGGTCCGTAGTCGTGCGGAGAGTAGACGAGCTGGTCCTGCTGGGCACCGAGGTTGACCGGATGCTCAGCGACGCCGCGCAGGTTGCCGCCCCACCAGTTGTAGTGGTAGTTGGGGCTGCGGTCCGGGTTGGTGTTGGGCGAGTCCCAGGTGGCACCGGCCCGCGGATAGATCTCGATGCCCTCACAGAGGATCAGCAGGTTCGGGTTGATCGCCAGGATCCGCCGGCCCGCCGTCTCACACGCGTACTTGAAGTTGTCCTGGTCGGTGCTGGAGTCCCACTTGGCCCGCTCGGGATCGTTCGGGGTCCCGTGCGGCTCGTTCTTGACGTCCATCGCGACGATGGTGTCGTTCGTCCGGTAGCGGGTGGTGATCCACTCCCAGCCCTGGAAGAACAGCTCCGGGGTGATGCTGCCCTTCCACCACACCGGATAGACGTGGCCGGAGTTGTCCGCCTCGGCGCTGTGCACGTCGAGCATGACCTTCAGGCCGTACTTCTCGCACAGCGCGAGCCAGTGGTCGAAGACCTGGAGGTTGTTCAGGCCCTCCAGCTCCGGGTTGACGTACGTGTTGACGTTGGGCCGGATCGTCTGCCCGGCCTTCCACTCCAGCAGCAGTTGCGTGGAGATGGGTACCCGGACGATGTTGATGCCGCGCTGGGCCATCTGGCGGGTGATCGATTCGAGGTTGCCCGACCACAGGCCGTGGAAGACCCGCTCGCTGGCGTTGAAGCCGAACCAGTTGGCCCCGGTGAGCCAGACCTCGTTGCCGGCCTCGTCGACGATCCGGTTCCCGTCGGTGTGCAGCCAGTCGGCGATGGGTGCGGCGGCCGTGACGACCTCGGTGGCTGGTGCGGCGGCGCTGGCGGCCGGCGCGGCGGCGGTCAGGCCGAGCAGAGCCACGGCCGCCGTCGCGACGGCCTGGAGTTTTCTACGTGCAGACATGCGACTTCCTCTGGTGGTGGGTGAGGGAGCGAGCACGTCGAGAACGGTCCTGCCCAGGGACCGTGGGAGCGCTTCCACGCCCACCCTAGGCGGTCAACCCCCACAACGGAAGACCCACCCCGCAACCTCCGCGATCTTGCACTTTCCGTCGCCGCAAAGGCGGTCAGGATGCGCATATCGACGACCGAAAGTGCAAGATCGACGAGGTAGGGGTGGGTGTGGTGGGGTGGTGGTCAGACCGCGAGGGCTTCGCGGACCGTGTGTTCGGCGGTGGCGCCGCCGTTGCCGGCGGAGGTGACGCGGCCGGACTCCAGGACGTGGTAGCGGTCGGCCACCCGCAGCGCGAAGCCGAGGTGCTGCTCGACCAGGAGCACGCTGAACCCGGTCTGCGCGATCAGTGCCACGATCCGGTCCTGGATCTCGGTCACCACCGACGGCTGGATGCCCTCGGTGGGTTCGTCGAGCATCAGCAGCCGGGGCCGGGTGATCAGTGCCCGGGCGATGGCCAGCTGTTGCCGCTGACCGCCGGAGAGCAGCCCGGCCCGTCGACGCAGCAGCGGGCGCAGCGCCGGGAACAGGTCCAGCACCTCCGAGGTGGCGGCTGCTCCGTCCCGCCGGCCGTCGGCGACCAGGCGCAGGTTCTCCGCCGCGGTCAGGTGCGGGAAGCACTGCTGCCCCTGCGGCACGTACGCGATGCCCCGGGCGACCCGCTCGTGCGGGGCCAGCCGGGTGATGTCCTCGCCGTCCAGTTCGACCCGTCCGGCGGTGGGTCGGAGCAGGCCGGCGGCCACCCGCAGCAGGGTGGACTTGCCGGCGCCGTTGTGGCCCAGCACCGTGGCGACCCCGTCGGCGGGCACCGCCACGTCGACACCGTGCAGCACCCGGCTGCGCCCGTAACCGGCGTGCACACCGCGCATCGCGAGCATCATGCCTCCGTCTGTGTCGGGGCCGACCCGGCATCGACCGGGTGACCGAGATAGACCTCCTGCACGCGTGGATCGGCCTGCACCTGGGCGACGGTGCCCTCGCTTAGCACCCGACCGGCGTGCAGCACGGTGACGGTACGCGCGAACCGGCGCAGGAAGTCCATGTCGTGCTCGATCACCACCACCGTGCGGTCCTGGCTCACCTTCTCCAGCAGTTGCCCGGTGGCGTCGCGTTCCTCGTGGCTCATGCCGGCGACCGGCTCGTCGAGCAGCAGCAGCCGGGTGTCCTGCACCAGCAGCATGCCGATCTCCAGCCACTGCTTCTGCCCGTGGGCGAGGGTGCCGGCGAGTTGGTCGGCGCAGCGCGCCAGGCCGATCACGTCGAGCGCCTCGGCCACCTCGTCCGGCACGCCGTGGCGGCGACGCAGCAACGTCGCCCAGCCGCGTCGGGCCCCGGCGGCGATGTCGAGGTTCTGCAACACGGTCAGCTCCTCGAACACCGTCGAGGTCTGGAAGGTGCGGCCGACGCCGAGCCGGCTGATCCGGTGCACCGGCCTGCCGAGCAGTTCCCGGTCACCGAAGCGCACCGAGCCGGTGGCCCGGACCAGCCCGGTGACCGCGTCCACCAGAGTGGTCTTGCCGGCGCCGTTGGGCCCGATCAGGAACCGGATGTCGCCGGGCGCGACGTCGAGGGAGACCCCGTCGACGGCGGTGAACCCGTCGAAGCTGACCCGCAGGTCACGCACGTAGAGCCCGTGCAACCGCCCGGTCATGCCGCCCCCTCCCGCCGCCGTGGTCGAAATCGGCCGAATCGGCTCGGGCGGGGTTCGCCGTCGCCGCGGCGGCGGGCCAGACCGATCAGCGAGGCCAGGCCGCCGGGCAGGAACGCCACCACCACCACGAACAGCAGACCCTGAAGGTACGTCCAGGTACCCGGGAAACGCTCCGACAGGGCGGTACGCGCCCACGCCACCGCGACCGCGCCGAGTACCGGCCCGAGCAGCGTGGCCCGCCCGCCGACGGCGACGCCGATGACGAACTCGATGGACGGCACGATCCCGATCAGCGCCGGGGAGATGATGCCCACCGCCGGCACGAACAGCGCGCCGGCCAGCCCGGCCATGCCGGCCGCGACCACGTACGCGACCAGCTTCACGGTGGCCGGGTCGTAGCCGAGGAAGCGGACCCGTTCCTCCGAGTCGCGGACGGCCACCAGCAGCTCGCCGTAGCGGCTCTGCATCAGGTGCCGGGCCAGGGCCAGCAACGCCAGCAGCGTGCCGGCGATGATGAAGTAGACCATCCGCTGGTTTACCGGGTCGTCCAGGTCGTAGCCGAAGAAGCCCTGGATGTCGGTGAGCCCGTTGGTGCCTCCGGTGGTGCCCTGCTGGCCGATCAGCAGGATCACCATGGCGGCGGCGAGGGCCTGGCTGAGGATGGCGAAGTAGGCACCACGCACCCGACGGCGGAAGACAAGCGACCCGAGCACGAAGGCCACCGCCATCGGCAGTAGCACCGTGGCGGGCAGGGCGAACCACGGGCTGGCGAACGGTCGCCACCACAGCGGCAGCTCGTCGAGTTGCCCGTACAGCAGCATGAAATCGGGCATGTTGCCCGGACCCGCGTCGGCGAGCTTGAGGTGCATGGCCATCGCGTAGCCGCCGAGGCCGAAGAAGACGCCCTGGCCGAGGGTGAGCATGCCGCCGCGCCCCCAGGCCAGGCCGATGCCGACCGCGACCATGGCCACGCAGAGGTACTTCGCCAACAGGGAGAGCCGGAAGTCCGACAGCACCAGCGGCGCGACGGCGAAGAGCAGGGCCGCGCCGAAGGCGAACCCGGCGGCGGCCCGGTACCGGTGGCGGGACGGTCCGGCCGCCGGTCTGGTCGGTGGTGCCGGCGCGGGGTCGGCGGCGGCGACGGGATCTCGGGCGACGGTGGTCATGCCAGACTCCTGGTGCGCAGGGTGAACAGGCCCTGGGGTCGCCACTGGAGGAACGCGACGATGGCGATGAAGACCATCACCTTGGCGACGCTGAGGGTGGTGAGGTATTCGCCGCTCGCCTGGAGCACACCCAGGGCGAAGGCGACGATGACGGTGCCCTTGAGCTGGCCGATCCCGCCGACCACGACGACCAGGAAGGCGTCGATGATGAGGTTGGTGCCCATGGTGGGACCGATCGGCCCGAGCAGGGTGAGGGCCACTCCGGCGATGCCGGCCAGACCGGAGCCGATGAAGAAGGTCATCCGGTCGACCCGGGCGGTGGGAATGCCGGAGACGGCGGCCAGATCCCGGTTCTGCACGACGGCCCGGATCCGGCGACCCAGCGGGGTGACCCGCAGGGCCAGGGTCAACGCGACGACGGCGCCGCCGGCCAGGGCGAGGATGAACAACCGGTTGTTCGCCACGGTGATGCCGCCGGGCAGCGCGATGTTGCCGGTGAGCAGCTCCGGTGCCCGGGTCTGCACGTTGGGGCTGCCGAAGATGTCCCGGGCCAGCTGTTGCAGGATCAGCGACACGCCCCAGGTGACCAGCAGGGTGTCCAGCGGGCGGGCGTAGAGGCGGCGGATCAGCAGGATCTCCAGCAGCACACCCATCGCGCCGGCCACCACGAAGGCGACCGGCAGGGCGATCAGCAGCGACCAGCCGGCCGCGGTGATGATCTGTTGCAGGACGTAGGTGGTGTAGGCGCCGGCCATGATGAACTCGCCGTGGGCCATGTTGATCACGCCCATCTGGCCGAAGGTCAGGGCCAGGCCGAGTGCGATGAGCAGCAGCACCGCCCCGATGCTGACGCCGGTGAAGAGTTGGCCGATGAGAACTGTCACGGTGCGTACTCCGAACTGCTGGTGGGGGTGGGCCCGGGCGGTCGCGCCGCCCGGGCCCACCGGGTCAGCTCAGGCCGCCGGCCCACGGGTAGCTCTTGAGGTACGGGTCGGGGGTGATCGGTTGTCCGGAGTTCCAGACCTCGGTGATCAGCCCGTCCGCACCGACCTTGCCGACGCGTGCCGTCTTGGCGATGTGCTGGGTGGCACCGTCCACGGTGACCAGCCCTTCGGGTGCCTCGAAGGTGATGCCGTCGGAGGCCTCACGGACCTTCTCCACGTCGAAGGTGCCGGCCTTCTCGACCATCGCCTTCCACAGATAGACCGAGACGTACGCGGCTTCCATCGGGTCGCTCGTCGGCTTGTCCGCCCCGTACTTGGCCTTGTACGCCGCGACGAACTTCTCGTTCGCCGCCCCGGGCGTGGTCTGGTAGTAGTTCCAGGCGGTGAGCTGGCCCTCCAGGTACTGGGTGCCGATGCTCTTGACCTCCTCCTCGGCGATCGACACCGACACCACGGGCATGCTGGCGGCGGTCAGCCCGGCGGACTTGTACTCCTTGAAGAACGCCACGTTGCTGTCGCCGTTGAGCGTGTTGAAGACCGCGTCCGCGCCGGAGGACTTCACCTTGTTCGTGATGGTGCCGAACTCGGTGGAGCCCAGCGGGGCGTAGTCCTCCCCCAGCACCTTCATCCCGTTGGCCTCGGCGTACGCCTTGATGATCTTGTTGGCGGTGCGCGGGAAGACGTAGTCGGAGCCGACCAGGTAGAGCGAGGTGGCGCCCTGGGCCTTGAGGTAGTCCAGGCCGGGGACGATCTGCTGGTTCGTCGTGGCCCCGGTGTAGAAGATGTACGGCGACTGCTCCAGACCCTCGTACTGCACCGGGTAGAACAGCAGCGCCTTGTTCTTCTCGAACACGGGCTTGACGGCCTTGCGGCTGGCCGAGGTCCAGCAGCCGAAGACGGCCGCGACGCGGTCCTCCCGGATCAGCTTCTCGGCCTTCTCGGCGAAGGTCGGCCAGTCCGAGGCACCGTCCTCGCCGACGGGTTCGATCTTCTTGTCGAGTACGCCCCCGGCTGCGTTGATCTCCTCGATCGCCAGCATGATCGCGTCTCGGACGGTGACCTCGCTGATGGCCATCGTGCCGGACAGCGAGTTGAGCAGGCCCACCTTGACGGTGTCGCCGGAGACATCGGCGGCGACTCCCGCAGCGGTGTTCCCGTCGGTGGTCTTGCTGCCGCACGCGGCCAGCGCGGCCGCGGCGACCAGGGTCATGGCACCCGCCAGGATGCGGCGGCCCCGGATCAGTGTCATCAATTCTCCCTGCGTCGCGCGTGTGACGTCAGTCAGTGCCCGGGAGCGATCGTCGGCCCCGAGTCGAAGTGCGGATCTGTCTAACTGCGGTGCGGTCCGTCGGAACATTGGCGCTGCCCGGTACGGCGGGTGGACACCGATCCGGGCGGCGATTCGAATATCGGGCAGGGAAAGCTTCGATCCGTTTCATTGCACGGATGTTTCCCAGTCCTCAAGAGACTGTTTCCGCTGGCCTGACCGCCCTGATCGTGGGCACGAAAAATGCCGGTGCGTCGCCGGGGAGAATCGGCGGAATGACACCGGCACACGATTTTCAGCCGCAATCGGCTGCGCTTTTCCGTCCATCGCCGGACGGTGGTGATATCCGACGCGACGGCCGGATGCTTCACGTAGGAAGTATCTTTGCCGCCAGCTGACGGACCTGTCAAGGCACGGTCCGGTCACGCCCCGACGGGGGTCACAGTTCAGTCAGGACGGTGAAGTCCAGTCCGTCGGCCTCGGCCAGGTAGATGCGCTGGCGGACGTGCCGTCGGCGCAGCCGCAACTCGCCACGCGGCCCGTCGTACGACACCACGTCGGCGGAGGCCTCCACCGCCCGTACGTCAAGCGTGCCGGCCTTGGCGATCAGCGCCGCCAGCAACATCACACCCTCGTAGCAGGACTCCCCCAGGCTGCCCAGCGGCGGCGCCTCCAGCCCGAAGCGGCGACCGAAGCTCCCGTGGAAGTCGAGATTCTCCTGGGTCACCAGGCCGGCGAAGAAACCCGCCGTGCTGAACAGCCCCCGGGTATTGGCGGCACCGCTGGCGAGCAGCATGTTCTCGTCCATCAGGGTGCTCAGCCGTCGACAGCGCTGGTCCAGACCGGCCCGCGCGAACGCCCGGTTGAACCGGACCGCGTCCGCGCCCACAAGCAGCATGAGCACCGCGTCGGCGTCGCTGCGTTCGATGCGCCGCAGCACCTCGGCGTAGTCGTGGGTCTCCAACGGCAGGAAGTGCTGACCGACCACGCGCCCGCCGCTGCGCAGCGCGTACCGGTGCGCCGCCCGGGTCGTCCGGCGCGGCCAGACGTAGTCGTTGCCGACCACGAACCAGCGCCGCGCCCCGAGATCCCCGGCCAGCACCCGCATCGCCGGCCACAGCTGCGCGTCCGGCGTCTCGCTGGTCAGGAAGACACCCTCGGTACGCTCGCCCCCCTCGTACAGGGCGGTGTAGACGTACGGCACCCGGTGCGCGATGCGCGGCGCCACCGCCTGACGCACGGAGGAGATGTGCCAGCCGGTGACGCCCTGCACCGCGCCCACCGACACCAGCGCCTCCACCTCGGCGGCCACCTCGGCCGGCGGTGCCCCGCCGTCCACCGGCACCAGCCGCAACTCCCGGCCGAGCACCCCGCCGCGCCGGTTCAGCTCCTCGACCGCGAGCTGCGCGCACAGTTCGCAGCTCGGGCCGAACATGCCCGCCGGGCCACGCATCGGGTACACCAGCGCGATACTGACCACGCCGCTGTCGACGGTCAGCCAGGACGCCCCGGCGGTGATGCTCTCCCCCGCCTGCGGGCGCCCGGACCCCGGTGCCGGCGCGGACATGAACACATGGTGGCCGCCGCTGCTTGTGGAAGACCAGCCCTCCCAGCCAGCGGGACATCTCGGTACGATGACACCGCAACCGCGAGGCGGGAGTGCCATGTCAGACCTTCCCGGTTCCGCAGCCGACCTGCTACCGCTGCTCACCCGCGCCGAGCGGCTGCTCTCGCGCCGGGTCGGCGGGGTGCTCGCCGCCGAGTCGCTGAGCATCGAGGCGTGGCGGGTCCTCTGCCTGCTCGCCGACGGTCTCGGGCACCCGATGAGCGAGGTCGCCGCCGAGGCGTCGCTGCCGCCCGGCACACTGACCAAGCTGGTCGACCAGCTCGTCGACCGTAACCTCGTCTTCCGCCGGGTCGACCCGATCGACCGCCGCCGCATCCGCGCCTACCTGACCGCGCGGGGCCGCCGTGAGCACGAGCGGGTGGACGCCGAGATCCGCGCCCACCTGGCCGGGTTCGACACGTCGACCGACGCCGACCTGACCAGCCTGCTCGAAGCCCTCATCGCCCGCCTGAACGCCGGCCACCCCACCCCAACCCCCACCCCCGCCTAACCACCCCTGACCGGCGCAGCTACGCCCACCCCACCCCACCCCACCCCCACGCACGCCGCGATCTTGCACTTTCGGTCGTCGATATGCACCACTTGCGACTTTTGCGCGGACAGAAAGTGCAAGATCGCGGGGGTGGGGGTGGGGGTGGGGGTGGGGGTGGGGGTCAGCCGCCGTTGACGGGGTGGAACTGGGGGACGGTGTGGCGGGCGCGGGGGGTGCGGTTGGTGGTGGGGCCGATGGCGTCGAACATGGTGCGGCCCAGGGCCGCGTGGGCGCGCACAGCCGGGTGGGTGCCGCCGTAGTTGTCCAGGTCACCGAGGGAGTCGGCGAAGAAGGCGTACGTCAGGGTGGGTGCGCCGGTCGCGTCGAAGATAACGCCGGCCTCGTGCCGGGCGGCACCGGAGGCGTCGAAGTCGGCACCATACTTGGTGGCGACCCGGCTGCGCTCGGCCGACGACATGTCCCGGCGGACCCCGTCGTGGTAACCGTTGATCCAGCGCAGAACGCCGAGCAGGAAGTCACTCGACCGGGTCGACAGCAGGGTCTTGTTGGCCAGCCGCCACAACAGGTCGTGGGTTTCGCGCGGGGTGGTCACCCCGAGGAAGAACCGGTTCGGGTTGGCCACCGGCTCGACCCGGGTGTGCGTGAAGCCCTTGGCCGCCAGAATCTCGTTGATCTCCAGTGCCGGCACCACCCGACCGCACATCCGCACGGCCGTGTTGTCGGAGACGAGCAGCATCGCGGTGAGGAAGTTCGCCACCGTGACCTCGTCGCCCCAGACCGTCTGGAGGAAGTAGATCCCACTGCCGCCGAGAATGATGTCGGCGCTCAGGTCGAGCCGCTGGTCCAGCCGCAGCTCGCCCCGGTCGATCTTGTCCATGACGGCGACCGCGACCGCCAACTTCTGCACGCTGTACCCGTGGGTCACCCGGTCGGCGTCGTCGGCGATCACGGTCCGGAGGGCCCCGGTGGCGTCGAGCATCGCGACGTGCGAGCGCCACACCCCGCCGGCCCGGGCCTTCTGCTGCCGGTACGTCCGGCGGATCGACTCTCGCGGCGACACCCTGCCGTTGGCCGCTGTGGCGTCGTCGTCCGGCGCGGCCACCGCACCGGACGGCGTTGCCGCCACTGTCACCGCTGCCGCACCGAACCCGATCGCGGCCCGACGACTGATCCGCTTGGTCATTGCCTCTCCCCAGGGTTTCCGCTGGCACCGGCGAGCACCGGCACCTGACACACCCTGCCAGAAGACCACAAAGGACAATCGATCGTGGTTACCCCGAGGTCTCCCGCGAGCCGGCCGAGGTGACGCACCTCGCCCGCGCAGCCGGTAGGGGTGGCCGTCGTAAAAGCCGATCAGAGTGCAGTGATGGTCTCCGGTGCCCGTTCCCGACGGGACAACGCCCGCACCACCGCGAGAGGACCGTGCCGCCAGGCGGCGATCCGGGTGAGCAGGTCACTGGTCAGCTCGGTGGCGGCGGCCGGCATCTCGGGCGTCGGCAGGCCCAGGCTGACCGCCAGGTCGTCGGTGTGCACCACCAGCTCCAGCAGCCGGGTCAGCAGGAAGTCGTCGACGGCCAGACCCCAGTCGCCGAGGTCGACGATCCGGTGCGGCGGTTGTGCCGGCACCGCGCGGCGCAGCCTCGCCAGGACCCCGTCGACCTCGACGGCGAGCTGACCGGCGTCGGTCTCGGCGGCGGCCCGTTCACCCCGGTCGCGGATGTCGGTGTTGTCCGCCTCGTCCGCGCCGGTGGTCACCCAGGCGCTGCGGGTGAAGTGCGCCAGGACGTCGATCGCGGTATGCCCGGGCCGGGCGTCGAGCAGTTCCGCCGTCCGGGTGATCTGGTTGGCGAGGTGCCGGGCCAGCCCACCTGTCGAGTAGTACGGCAGGGCGCTCGGCATCATCCAGTGCTCCGCCAGCACCGGCGTACGCAGCAGCGCGGCGGCGACGTCGGCGGCGGCGAGGTAGGCGCTCCGGGTGGTGACGTCCTGGGGCACCAGGCCCGGGTCGACGCGCAGACCGAGGTCCGGCTGTCCCAACCAGTCCAGTCGAGCCGAGGTCTGCTCGGCATGTTCGGTAAGCAGCAGCCGCACGCGGTACGCGGCCAGCAGCATCGCCTGTAGGGAATCCACCCCGAACGCGGCGTCCACCGCACCGTCTGCCAGCCCGTCGATCTGGAACGGGCAGCACCAGTCACCGCCCAGCAATGGGTCGGGGTGCGGCTTGCCGAAACGGACGACCAGTTCCGACGTGCCGTCGTCAGGAAGAACCATCGCGATCCGCCGCTCGGCGACGACCTCACCCAACTCGTACAACCCCACGCTCCTCTCCCCCGGCCGAGGCAGCGATGGTATCCATCGCGGTATCGGGTTCGAGGTACTCCCGCAGGGTGTGGGCGTCCGGCGCGGTGGCGCTCCACAGGGTCGCCGGGCCACCGGCCAGCGGCAGCCGGGCCCGCGTACCGCACACCGCAGGCGACGCCGCCGGCCGGGCCGGGTCCACGATCAGCAGCGAACCGGTGGCGGACGCGCCGGCCAACACCGCCGGTCCGGCCCAGCCGGCGGAATTCGGCCCGACCGCCAAGGACTGCCGCAACAGTGGTCGCTCGGCCAGGTCGACCCAGGTGTTGATCTCGACGTTGCCGGGCTGTTCGCCGTGCCGCCCGCAGATCAGCTCGTCCCGCCAGTGCAGGACGCCGCCCTCGGCGAGGTCCACGTGAGAGTCCGCGACGTGCGCGCAGCCGGCCGCCGCGACCAGTTGCTCCGGCAGCCAGTACAGGGTCGCGCCATCGGCGACGGTGGCCCGGACCAGCGTCCGGGACACCGCGCCGGGGCGGCCGGGCAGGGCCACCGAGGCGGCCACGGTGTGCACGCGGACCACCGCGCCGGGGCCGACCTCGACGTCCAGCCGCAGGTCGTCGCCGGCGAGCGGACCGGCCGCACCGCCGACGACGTACACCGTGACACCTCCGCCGGGCGCCGGTACCTGGCGGAGCAGCAGCGGGCTCTCGCCGCGCAGCTCGACCAGGGTGGTACGGCCGCGCCGGTCGGCACGGGCCACCAGCCGGGCGGTGGCCCGCATCAGGCCTGCCCGGCGGGCACCGCGTGCCCGTCCGGTGCGGACTGCGCGCCCCGGTGATGGCCCAGCTCGTGGCGGATCCACGCGGCGACCCGGGTGGCGAGGGGATCCTCGGTGATGGACTGGAACACCGTGGGCAGGTCGCCCCGGCGGGCCCGGGCGTCGCGGTCCATCACGGACAGGTCGGCGCCGACCATCGGTGCCAGGTCGGTCTTGTTGATGACCAGCAGGTCGGCGGCGGTCACCCCCGGGCCGCCCTTGCGGGGCACCTTGTCCCCGCCGGCCACGTCCACCACGAATATCTGCCGGTCCACCAGACCCCGGCTGAACGTGGCGGTCAGGTTGTCGCCGCCGCTCTCCACCAGCACCAGATCCAGCGGACCCAGCGCGTCGGTCAGCTCGTCGACCGCGTCGAGGTTGGCGCCGATGTCGTCGCGGATGGCGGTGTGCGGGCAGCAGCCGGTTTCCACCGCCCGGATCCGGGCCGGGTCGAGCACACCGGCGCGTTTGAGGAAGTCGGCGTCCTCGGTGGTGTAGATGTCGTTCGTCACCACGCCCAGGCGCAGCTCGCCGGCGAACGCCCGGCACAGCGCCGCGACCAGGGCGGTCTTGCCGGAGCCGACCGGGCCGCCGATGCCGACCCGCAGCGCCCGCGCGGCGGCGGGCAGCGGGGCGTGCGGGTCGACCCCCGGCTCGGGGTGGGTGTGGGGAACGGACTCGTCGTGATCGAATTCAGGACGCAAAGAGACGCACCTCCCAGGTGGCGTGAGCTTCGGCATGGATGTCGGCGAGCGGAGCGGCGGCGGCGGGCAGCCGCTCCGGTGGTTCCTCGGCGGCCCGCGCCGCCCGCGCCGCGATGGCGTCGCAGGCCCCGGCGAGCCGCACCAGCAGGGCCTGCACCTGGTACGGATCCAGGCCGAGCAGGCGTACGGCGGCACTTGCCGAACCGGTCACCGTGGCGTGGGCGGCGACGGTGGCCACCTGCCCGGGGTCGAGACCGGCGGCGGCACCGACCAGCCCCAGCACCAGCGGCTGGTGTGGCCCGTCCGGCGCGGCGGGCAGGTCGTCGAAGGTGGCCGCCGGCCAGATCCGGCGACCGGCCCGCAGCAGTGCGCGCCCCTGCCGGCGGGACACCGACCGCTGGGCCGGCGAAGCGGTTCGGGCGTCCAGTTCGGCGTCGAGCCGGACCAGCGTGGCGCGACGTCGCGACGGTAGGTCGACGTGGGGCGGGTCCGCCGGGTGGTCGCCGCCGACCGGGCGACCGCCTGCCGAGGGCCCCGGCGAGCCGCGCGCCGCCCGGCAGGATGTCGCGGCGAAGGCCGCCGCGACCAGCCCGGCGGTGGCGAGTCGCCCGCGCAGGTACTCCCCCAGCGTGCTCAGATCGGTCACCCGGCCGGCGGCGACGGCGGCCTCCAACCCGGCCGAGTGGGCGTGCGCACCGGCCGGAAACCGCCCGTCGGCGAGGAGCAGCAGCATCGTCGGGGTGGCCATCAGAACAGGAAGTACCGCTGGGCCATGGGCAGTTCGGTCACCGGATCCGGCTCCACCACCACGCCGTCGATCCGGACCGTGAAGGTGTCCGGGTCGACCTCGATGCGCGGCAGGGCGTTGTTCTCCGGCAGGTCGGTCTTGCCGCGCGAGCGTACGTCGGCCACCGGCACCACCCGGCGTCGCACGTCCAGCCGCAGCCCGGCCTCCAGCGCGGCGGGTGCCACGAAGGCCAGGCTGGTGGCGGCCGCCGCGACGCCGTACGCGCCGAACATCGGCCGGGGCAGCATCGGCTGCGGGGTGGGGATCGACGCGTTCGCGTCACCCAGCTGGGCGTACGCGATCATGCCGCCCTTGATGACCAGGTGCGGTCGTACGCCGAAGAACGCCGGCTCCCACAGCACCAGGTCGGCGAGCTTGCCCGGCTCCACCGACCCGATCTCGTGGTCGAGCCCGTTGGCCATCGCCGCGCAGATGGTGTACTTCGCGACGTACCGGCGGGCCCGGTGGTTGTCGGCGGCCCCGTCCCCGGGCAGGGCACCCACCCGGGCCTTCATCACGTGGGCGCTCTGCCAGGTCCGCAGCACGATCTCCCCGATCCGGCCCATCGCCTGCGAGTCGGAGCCGATGATGGAGATCGCGCCGAGGTCGTGCAGCAGGTCCTCGGCGGCCATCGTGGACGGCCGGATGCGGCTCTCGGCGAAAGCCAGGTCCTCCGGTACGGCCGGGTTGAGATGGTGGCAGACCATCAGCATGTCGAGGTGCTCGGCGAGCGTGTTGCGGGTGTACGGGCGGGTCGGGTTGGTCGACGAGGGCAGCACGTTCGGCTCACCGGCGACGGTGATGATGTCCGGCGCGTGCCCGCCGCCGGCCCCCTCGGTGTGGTACGAGTGGATCGCCCGACCGCCGATGGCGCGCAGCGTGTCGGCCACGAACCCGGCCTCGTTCAGGGTGTCGGTGTGGATGGAGACCTGCACGCCGGAGGCGTCGGCGACACGCAGGCAGGCGTCGATCGCCGCCGGGGTGGTGCCCCAGTCCTCGTGCAGCTTGAACCCGCCGGCCCCGGCCCGCAACTGCTCCCACAGCGCCTCCTCCGAGACGGTGTTGCCCTTGCCGAGCAGCAGCACGTTGACCGGGAACGTGTCGAGGGCCTCGTGCATCCGGGCCAGGTGCCAGCCGTTCGGGGTGACGGTGGTGGCCCGGGTGCCCTCGGCGGGGCCGGTGCCGCCGCCGACCAGGGTCGTGACCCCACTGGCGAGGGCCTCGGTGACCAGTTGCGGGCAGATGAAGTGCACGTGGGTGTCGACCGCCCCGGCGGTGAGGATCCGGCCGTTACCGGCGATCACCTCGGTGGCCGGGCCGATGACCAGGTCCGGATGGACACCGTCCATGGTGTCCGGGTT
Source organism: Micromonospora sp. NPDC000442 (assembly GCF_042898635.1). NCBI lineage: Bacteria > Bacillati > Actinomycetota > Actinomycetes > Micromonosporales > Micromonosporaceae > Micromonospora > Micromonospora sp. NPDC000442. The sequence goes on from NZ_JBIAYZ010000015.1 coordinate 143,715, forward strand.
GCCGGCGCGGCCCAGCGCGACGATCCGCCCGTCCCGCAGCCCGACGTCGGCCTTCACCACCCCCCAGTGGTCGAGGATGACCGCACCGGTGATGACGGTGTCCAGGGCACCCTCGGCGCGGGTGGCCCGCGACTGGCCCATCGACTCACGGATCACCTTGCCGCCGCCGAAGACCGCCTCGTCACCGCCGGCACAGTGGTCCTGCTCGATCTCGATCAGCAGGTTCGTGTCGGCCAGCCGGATCCGGTCGCCGGTGCTCGGTCCGTACAGGGCGACGTAGCGGTCCCGTTCGACGCTGCTCATGCCCACGCTCCCCGTCGTTGCCAGCCGCCCGGCCGCGCCACCGCGCCGGATCTGCCGATTCGCCCGCTCACTCCGGCCGTCCCTCGTCAAGCGCTCCGGCGCACTCGCCGCGCAGGCCCGGCACGATCCGTGCGCCGCCCAGCGGCACCAGGTCCACCCGGCGGCTCACCCCCGGCTCGAACCGCACCGAGGTGCCGGCCGGTACGGCGAGCCGCTGCCCCCAGGCGACGTCCCGGTCGAAGTCCAGCGCCGGGTTGGCCTCGGCGAAGTGGTAGTGCGACCCGACCTGCACCGGCCGGTCACCGGTGTTGACCACCGTCAGCACCGTCACCGGCCGGCCGACGTTGATCTCGACGGGCCCGGCCGCCGGCAGGATCTCCCCGGGGATCACGGGATCGGGTGGTGCACCGTCACCAACTTGGTGCCGTCCGGGAACGTCGCCTCCACCTGCACCTCCCCCAGCAACTCGGGGATGCCGTCCTGGACGTCGTCGCGGCTGAGCACGGTGCGTCCGGCGGCCATCAGGTCGACCACGGACTCACCGTCGCGCGCCCCTTCGAGCAGGAAGGCGGTGATCACCGCGACGGCTTCCGGATAGTTGAGGCGCAGGCCGCGCTCGCGGCGACGCCGGGCGACGTCGGCCGCCACATGGACGAGCAGGCGATCCTGCTCGTGAGGAGTGAGATACACGGGTACTCCCGGTGGATGTCCGCGCTCCCGACGCCGCCGGCCCGGCGCCTCGACGCGCCGCCACGGCTCGGGATTCGCCCGCCGGCTCGACCACCACACCTGGAAGGCCCGGAACTCCACCGTCCCGGCCCGCATGGCGGCGCACCGGCGGTGGCTTCTCGGATGCGGACCGCACCGCCCACCGCTGAGCAGACCGTAAGGGATCACGCCGTCCACGGGCAACACCCCCGACGGGTGCACGCACCGACCCTGCCTGCGTTGATCATGAGGTTAGCGGCAGTTGAAGAGATCAAACATGCCGCTAACCTCATGATCAACCTGGCTTGGGGTGAGGGTGGTCATAACGGGTGGACGGTGGGCGGGGGCTGGCTGCTAGTTTCGGCGGCAGGTCATGAGTGCCAGCGTCAAGCCCCGGCTCGCTGGCCGGCAACCCTCCTCCGCGCAGGGGTGCCCCGGGTGAGGACCAGGCATCGGAGCGTTCTCCGGTGCAAGCGTGGCCTGGGTTCCCAGGTCATCACGACCTTGAGGAGAACCATGTCGTACCGCGATCGTTCTGTGGCCCGCCCGGGCCTGACCCGGCGTCGCCACATCGACATGATGCGGGTCTGTAGCGCCGCGTGTAGCTGACCGCGTCGCCGCCGGTCACCAACCCCTGACCGGGTCCTTCCGCTCTGTCATCGATCCCATCCCAGCGGTCCGTCCTGCGGCGGACCGTCGGTGCGGCACGTCCGTGCCCGCCGTAGCTCAACCAGGAGACACCTGTGCGATTCCTTCCCGCCCTGACCCGGGCCGCCGCCGTCGGCGTCGCCGCGATCCTCGGCGCGACCACCCTGACCGCCTGCGGCTCGAACTCCGCCGGCGGTACGGCCGACAATCCCTACAACCTGCTCCAGCCGGGCGTGCTGCGGGCCGGCACACTCACCGACGCCCCGCCGAACGTCTACCTGAAGGACGGCACGTTCACCGGCTTCGACAACGACCTGCTGGTCGCCGCCGCCGACAAGCTCGGCCTGAAGGTGGAGTTCGTCGGCACCGACTTCTCGGGGCTGCTCGCCCAGGTCAACAACCGCAAGTTCGACGTCGGCAGCTCCTCGATCACCATCACCGAGGCGCGCAAGAAGACTGTGGACTTCGGCAACGGGTACGACTTCGGCTACTTCGGGCTCGACGTGCCCGCCGGGTCGCCGCTGACCAGCTTCGAGGAGTTGCCCGGCAAGCGGGTGGTGGTCGTGCAGGGCACCGTCCAGGACGACTACGCCACGAACAAGGGCCTCGACCCGGTCCGCGTGCCCGACTACAACGGCGCGATCAACCAGCTCAAGGCCGGTACCGCGGACGCGTGGATCGCCCCCGCCGAGATCGGCGAGAAGACCGCCGCGGACAGCGGCGGCAAGATCACGGTGGCGGCGAAGGAACTCAGCCCGGCCCCGACCGCGTACGCCTTCGCCAAGGGCAACGACGCGCTGCGCGAGGCGCTGAACAAGGCCCTCGACGAGGTGATCGCCGACGGCACCTGGACGCGCCTACAGGAGCAGTACTACCCGGGCCGGCCGATCCCGGCCGACTTCACCCCGGGCAGCGGTGACGTGTCGGCCCCGGCCGCCTCCTGACGGTAGGACCACCAGCGAGCAGGGCGGAGGTTGACCTGTGGATCCGTTGCGCACCCTGTGGGAGACGTTCTTCGACGGGGAGTCGATGCGCGAGGCGCTACCCGAGATGCTCACCGTCGGGTTGCCGAACACGCTGATCCTGGCGGTCACCGCCGCCCTGCTCGGCTCGGCGCTGGGCATCGTGCTGGCGGTGGCGGGCATCTCGCGTACCCGCTGGCTGCGGTGGCCGGCCCGGGTGTACACCGACGTGTTCCGGGGCCTGCCGGCAGCGGCGACCATCCTGCTGATCGGGGTCGGCCTTGCCCCGCTGGGCATGCAGGTGTGGGGACCGAATCCGTACCCGCTGGGCATCCTCGCGCTGTCGCTGATCGCCTCGGCGTACCTCGGAGAGATCTTCCGCTCCGGCATCCAGTCGGTGGAGGCCACCCAGTTGGAGGCGGCCCGCGCGCTGGGGTTCTCCTGGCGTGAGGCGATGCGACGGGTGATCATCCCGCAGGGCATCCGGCGGATCCTGCCGGCCTGGGTGAACCAGCTCATCGCCCTGATCAAGGACTCCAGCCTGGTCTACTTCCTCGGCCTGCTGGCCAGTCAGCGCGAGCTGTTCCGGATCGGTCAGGACTACGCCGCCAACACCGGCAACCAGTCGGCGCTGCTGCTGGCCGGGCTGTTCTACCTGGCGCTGACGGTGCCACTGACCCACGTCGTCAACTGGATCGACCGGCGGCTACGACACGGCCGGCCGGCGGCCGGACCGACCGACGACCCCGACGACCTGGACCTGGCGCTGCCCGGCGCCGCCGGAGGCAACCAACGATGAACACCTCGGTCAGCCTGAGCCTGCGCGACGTACACCTGGCCTTCGGATGTCACCGGGTGCTGCGCGGAGTGGACCTGGACGTGGCGCGCGGCGGCACCGCCTGCGTGATCGGCCCGTCCGGGTCGGGAAAATCCACCCTGCTGCGGACCGTCAACCGGCTCCTCGAACCGGACCGGGGGGACGTGCTGCTGGACGGGCGCAGCGTGCTGCGCGACGACCCGGACGCCCTGCGGCAGCGGATCGGCATGGTGTTCCAGCAGTTCAACCTCTTCCCGCACATGAGCGTGGAGCGCAACATCACCCTGCCGTTGCGCCGCATCCGCAAGCTCGGCGAGGACGAGGCGGTGGCCCGGGCCCGGGCCGAACTCGACCGGGTCGGCCTGGCCGCGAAGGCCGACGCCCGACCGGCGCACCTGTCCGGCGGGCAGCAGCAGCGGGTCGCCATCGCCCGAGCGCTGGCCATGCAGCCGCAGGTGATGCTCTTCGACGAGGCCACCTCGGCGCTGGACCCGGAGCTGGTCAAGGGGGTGCTGGCGCTGATGGCGGAGCTGTCCGCTCAGGGCATGACCATGGTGGTGGTCACCCACGAGATGGGTTTCGCCCGCCAGGTCGCCGACACCGTCGCCTTCATGGACGCCGGGGTGGTGCTGGAGGCCGGCGAGCCGCAGGCCGTCTTCGAGTCGCCGCAGCACCCCCGCCTACGCCGCTTCCTGTCCCAGGTGCTGTGAGACGAACGAGGCAACCCAACGTCACCCTCCGACACAATCTATGTGCCTTGCGTAGCAGCGACTCACCGTTGGGTCACCACGACCGGCTCCTCAACCTCGGTTCCTAACGCCCGGTATAGGCTGTCGCACGCATCCGCAACATCCACTCAACCGGGAGGTCTACGTTGAGCGACCGGGTCATCGACAACCCGATCATCAACTCACCGTACGGCCGCCCCACCCGCCATTTCGCCTTCGACCGGGACGGCATCACCGACCGGATCGAGGAGCAGCGGCGACCGTCGAGCTTCTTCATCCCGGTGCCGCGACCTCGCAAGCGGGGGCAACAGCTTGAGTTGCAGGTCTTCACCGAAGACGACATCAAGCCCAACAAGCAGGTCAATGATGTCCGTGAGCGGGTGGACGCGTGGCGGGAGGCAGGTTGGCCGAACGTCACACCTGTGACCCGCCGTCTGCTGGAGTACTGGAGCGATCCGGAGCGGGACAACAAGATCCTGTTCTGCCAGCGTGAGGCGGTCGAGACGGCCATCTTCCTTGCCGAGGGCGCGACCAAGTGGCAGGGCAGCTGGATCAACAACGATCTGGACGCGCACAACACCGAGCACAACAACGGCCTGCCACGAGTCGCCCTCAAGATGGCGACCGGCACCGGCAAGACGGTTGTGATGGCCATGTTGATCGCCTGGCAGACGATCAACAAGGTCCATGCACGGTACGACAAGACGTTCGCCAAGCGTTTCCTGGTGGTGACTCCCGGCCTCACCATCCGTGACCGGCTGCGGGTTCTGCTGCCGGAGGATCCGGGCAACTACTACCGCGAGCGCGATCTGGTACCGGCTGAGTTCGCCGACGATCTCGGCCAAGCGAAGATCGTCATCACCAACTTCCACGCCTTCCAACTCCGCGAAACCCGCTTCGGCCGCAACGCGACCGGAAACACCAAGGCCCTGGTGGCCCCCGGTCGACCTGACCCGTTCCGGGAAACCCCGGCCCAGATGGTCAGCCGGGTACTACGCGAGCTTGGCGGCTCGTCTGAGATCGTCGTCTTCAACGACGAGGCACATCATTGCTACCGGGGACGTGCTGGTGAGCCGGAACCGGACGCCGACACCGTCGAGAATCTGCGCGGCGACGAGCGAAAAGAGGCCGCTGACCGGGCCGAGGACGCTCGGATCTGGTTCAGCGGACTGGAGGCGATCCGGACCAAGGTCGGCATCAAGAGGGTGTACGACCTCTCCGCGACCCCCTTCTTCCTGGCCGGATCCGGCTACCGGGAGGGCACTCTTTTCCCCTGGGTGGTCAGCGACTTCTCGCTTATCGACGCCATCGAGGCCGGCATCGTCAAGATCCCCCGGGTGCCGGTCGACGACGACCGGGTCGCCAACCGCGTGACCTACCTGAACCTCTGGCAGGAGATCCGGGATTCGTTGCCCAAGGGTGGACGCCGGTCCAACCAGGACTTCACCGCAGCGGATCTGCCCGGCGCGCTGACCGCCGCCCTGCACAGCCTCTACGGCTCCTACGTGTCAGCCTATGAGGCTTGGGAGAAGTCAGAGGCCGCAGCGCACGGGCAACCGCCTCCGGTGTTCATCGTCGTCTGTAGCAACACGACTATCTCGAAGGCCGTCTACGAGTGGATCGGCGGCTACGACCGTGAGCAGGCCGGTCACCTGATGCCGACCGCCGGACAGCTACCCCTGTTCAGCAACGTGGCGGATGGGCAGTGGCTGCACCGGCAGCGAACGATTCTCGTCGACGCAGCAGAGTTCGAGTCCGGCAGCCTGTCACCGGAGTTCCGCCGCACGGCGGCCCGCGAGATCGCCGAGTTCAAACAGGAGTACGCGGACCGCTTCCCAGGCCGGAGCGCGGACGACATCGGCGACGCGGAACTGATGCGGGAGGTGATGAACACCGTCGGCAAACCGGGGAAGCTCGGTGAGCCGGTGCGGTGTGTCGTCAGCGTCTCCATGCTGACGGAGGGCTGGGACGCCAACACGGTCACCCATATCCTCGGAGTACGAGCCTTCGGCACTCAGTTGCTCTGCGAGCAGGTGGTCGGCCGGGGCCTGAGGCGACGCTCGTACGTCGCCGACGAGAACGGCATGTTCAGCCCCGAGTACGCGGACGTCTACGGCGTCCCGTTCCAGTTCATCCCCACGGTGGCCGTGTCGCGGGAACTGCCGATGAAGCCGGTTCGCAACGTACGGGCCGAGCCGGACCGCGACGCGGCAAAGCTTGAGATCACCTTCCCGCGGGTGGTCGGGTACCACCTGGAGATACCCGACGCACCCCTGGTCGGCGACTTCTCGGATCCCGACCTGAAGATGATCCTGTCTCGGCAGGACCTGCCGACAAAGACCATGGTGGCGGGGCAGGTCGGCGAGGAGGACGTGCACGACCTCGAACGGTTGAAGGGCCTCCGTGGACAGTTCGTGGCCTATCGGCTGGCGAGTGAAGTACTCACCCGCAAGCTGCGCACCGAGGACGGTGACCTGCGGCCGTGGTATTTCCCGCAGGTGCTGGAGATCGCTCAGGAGTGGCTTCGCCGCTGCGTCGACATCCGGGACGACCAGGCGGTCGGTCTGATCCTGCTGCGGGAGGCCGAGGCGGTGGAGAAGATCTGGCAGTCGATCGCATGGCAGCGTGGCCAGCGGGAACGCTGGGTGCTGCCCGTGCTGCGGACGACGGATCCGATCGGCACCACTTCGAGCGTGGACTTCCGGACGACCAGGGAGGTCTGGCCAACGGATCCGCGACGGTGCCAGGTCAACCTCGTGACGCTCGACGGCAAGGATGGCAACGCCTGGGAGCGGGCGGTCGCCCAGGCAATTGAGTCTCTGCCGGAGGAGCAGGTCACCGCGTACGTCCGCAACGACCACCTCGACTTCTTCATCCCGTACGAGCACGCTGGGCGGAGCCGGCGGTTCTACCCGGACTTCTTGGTCAAGTTGGCCGATGCCGGCGACGGGATAGCCCGCACCCTGATTGTCGAGGTGTCCGGCGGTCGCAAGTCACAATCCGAAGCTGCGCAGAAGGCGTGGGCTGCCCGCAATCTCTGGGTCCAGGCGGTCAACAACAGTGGGAGGTTCGGGCGCTGGAGCTTCTGCGAACTTCGTGACCCGACCACCGCCAAACGAGACCTTCGACCCGCCATAGATGCGCTGTTCGCCCTGCAAGGCGCGGCGGCGCTCACCGATGCCGTATCCGCCGAGGAGGAGCTGGTCTGATGCCCCCGAGGAGTCGCAAGCCCGCCGTCAGCAACGTGCCGGTCCAGGCGATCTCGCACCCGACGGACCGGCGAGTGCACATCCCGACGGCGGACGGCCAGGAGTTCGTCTCGCCCGACGCCGCCCGGATCGAACAGGTTAAGAAGGAGCGCGACCCGAGCCTGGACCCGCAGCTCGTCTGGATCGGCAAGGAGGAACAGGACACCGAAGACCTGCTGGTCGAGGCCCCGCCGATCTACATCCAGGAGAAAATCGCCCCACGCACCCTGGTTGAGGAGTTGCGCAGGGCCAGCGAGAAGTCCCGCCCTCGGGAAAACGAGCAGCTCGGCCTCTTCGCCGACGACTACGCCGACTTCGACGGACTGGACGACTGGCAGTCGGTCGAGTATTACCAGCACGAGGCCAACTGGTCCAACCGCATGATCCTCGGCGACTCGCTGCGCGTCATGGCGTCGCTCGCCGAGAAGGAGCGACTACGCGGCAAGGTCCAGATGATCTACATCGACCCGCCGTACGGCATCAAGTTCGGCTCCAACTGGCAGATGTCCGCCCGCAAGCGGGACGTCAAGGACGGCAACCTCGCCGATGTCACCCGTGAGGTCGAGCAGATCAAGGCGTTCCGGGACACCTGGGAGCTGGGCATCAACTCCTACCTGGCGTACCTGCGCGACCGGCTGATCATCGCGCGCGACCTGCTCACCGAGTCCGGCAGCATCTTCGTCCAAATCGGCGACGAGAACGTCCACCTAAGGGACGTCTCGTAACTCCGTCGGCCGTCCATGATGGATCATGTCGGGGTGCAGGTGATCTCGGTAGCCCGCCAGGAGTGGATTTTCCCGTT
>NZ_JBIAYZ010000016.1:0-142158 GCF_042898635.1 Micromonospora sp. NPDC000442
TTCACCGGGGGGCCCCCCCCGGTCTGGGGGGTGGTCCCTTGTTTTGGGGTTTTTACCCCCCCGGGGGGTTTTTTTGGGGGGGGGGCCCCCCCCCCCCCCGGGCGGGGGGGGGGGGGGGCCCCCCCCCCCCCCCCCCCGCTCGCAGTACGCGTACGTCAGACCTTCGCCTTGCCCAGGATGCGGTTCACTGTTGTGCCACATACCGGACACTTGCCCTTGGCCATGTTCATGCCGGTCTTCGAGACCTCGACACGGCCTTCGAAGTCCCGCTTCTCCTTGCACTTGACGCAGTAACCGTTGTAGGTCTGGGCCTGGTCGGCCACGGTGTGCCCTCCTCGTGTCGTCCACCGGTCGATAACGACCCGGTGGGTCTCCCGGTGGCGGTCGCTCAGGGCGCCCGGCGCCGGTCCTGTCCGGTGGCCACCTACGTGACCACTGGTTGGCGGACCCTACCCAGGTGTGGGCGGTTCCATGTCAGCTGCGCATTGCCACTGTGAGCAAGGCGACGTCGAGAGTGTGCACGCCGAATTGGGTCGGATCAGTCAGTTTGCCGGGGACACGCCGACCGGTACCCCGCAATTACGCTGGTAGTGCCGCCGAGACGGGGGCGCGGACCCCAATTTGAGCTCCGCGGCGATGATCACTTACCGTGTTGATCGGCCCAGGTGTGACACCTCGCCGGTCACCACGAAGGGTGACCGTGACGGCTGCCCCGGGTCCGGCAAGAAATTTTTCGGGACTCCTGGCGACCAATCCCCATTTTCCGGACGCGTGTCGAGGGGTTGACTCTTGCGGACCCCTGGTCACAACGCATTAGCTTGCCAACGTGACAGCAAACCGAGGCTGCGCGGTCCACTGATGGCTGGGCCGCGGAAGCCGGTCGTCGAGGTACGGCGCAGCCAGCGTCGGCGACGCACGGTGTCCGCCTACCGCGACGGGGAGCGGGTCGTGGTCCTCATCCCCGACCAGTTCTCCCGGGCCGAGGAGAGCGAGTGGGTCGACCGGATGCTCGCCCGGCTGGCGGCCCGCGAGGGGCGCCTGGTCCGCTCCGACGCCGAACTGCTGGACCGGGCCAACCGGCTGATCAAGCTCTATCTCACCGAGTACGGCAACCAGGCCCTGCCGGCCAGCGTCCGGTGGGTGAGCAACCAGAACGGGCGGTGGGGCTCCTGCACCCCGGCGGACCGTTCGATCCGACTGTCCCACCGGATCCAGGAGATGCCGGATTGGGTGATCGATTACGTGCTGCTGCACGAACTGGTCCACCTCATCGTCTCCAGTCACAACGCACAGTTCTGGGCACTGGTCGGCAGGTACCCGAAGACCGAACGGGCGCGCGGCTACCTGGAGGGCGTGGCGGCCGTCGCCGGCACCCCCTGAGTGCCCCGCCGCTGCGGCGGTAGGGTCGGTGAATGGCCCGACGTGTGGTGGTGGCGCTGCTCGCGCCGATCGCCTGGACGCCACCCGGCGTCGACCCGGTGGACTGGCGTACGGCGCTCGCCGAGGACGTGGTGGACCTGCTCGCCATGCTCAACGAGGTGGACACCGCAGTGGCGGTCACGCGCGCCGACCGCTGGCTGGCCGACGCGGTGATCTGGCCCGGCACGACCGTGTACGAGGTGCCCGAGCCGACCCCGAACGCCGTGTTCGCCGCCCTGACCGGTGCCGGTGGACCGGACGCGACGGCCGGCACGGACCGGCAGTCCGGTGCCGGGCCGGCGGGCGGAACCCCGGTGCCGGTCGACCGCTACGAGCAGGTGGCGGTCGTCGCGGGCGATGCGCCCGACCTGCCCGGACTCACCGTCGGCAAGTTGCTGCGTCCGCTGACCAGCCGGCCGGTCGCGGTCGCCCCGGCCGAGGGTGGCCTTCCCGGGTTGCTCGGGGTGGCGGCCCGGCTACCCGTACCGTCCTGGCTGCCACCGGTGGACATGGACGCCACGATGCCCGCGACCGTCCGGGCGGCGGCACCCCGCCCCGGCGACCTGGCGGTGACCCCCTCCTGGCACCGGCTGCGCGGCCCGGCGGATCTGGCCCGACTCGATCCGGCACTTGACGGGTGGGAACACACCCGGTCCCTGCTGTCCGGTGCAGGCCGGAGCGGCTGACCCCGCCGTCTCGGCGCGACCGTGATCGGACGGCCGGGCAGGGCCCGGTCGGGTGAGATCATCTCGGCCGTCATGCGGCGACCGGCCGGTCGAGCCGGTCAGGCGCGGCCCTCGCCACCCTCGGTGTCGTCGCGGCGTTCCGTCTCGCCCGGGGCCTTCTCCTCCGGGCCACCCGGGGCGGAGAAGTCGAAGTTCTCCAACTCGGTCATCAGATCCACGTCGGCCATGGCGAAGGCGACCGGGTCGGCGAAGTCGTCGTCGGAGGGCAGCAGATCGGGGTGCCCCCACAGCGCGTCCCGGCCGGCGATCCCCCGGTGCTCGGTGAGCGCCGCCCAGAGTGCCGCGGCCTCGCGCAGCCGACGGGGCCGCAGCTCCAACCCGACCAGGGCCGCGAAGGTCTGCTCGGCCGGCCCGCCGGCCGCCCGGCGGCGACGGAACGCCTCGCCCAGCGCCACGACGTTCGGCAGTCGGCCGTCGGCCGCCCCGTCGACCACGTGGCAGACCCAACCCTCCACCAGGGCGAGGGCGGTCTCCAGCCGGGCCAGCGACGCCTTCTGCGTCGGGCTGTCCTCCGGCGTGAAGATGCCTTCCAGGGCGATTGCCTGCATCGACTCCGGGTCGGTCGGGTCAACCCGTCCCATCGCCTCCTCGATCGCTTCCCGATTCACCCGGATGCCGGCGGCGTACGTCTCGACGGCGTTGAGGACGTGCCCCCGCAGCCACGGGACGTGCTCGAAGAGCCGCTGGTGCGCCGCCTCGCGCAGGGCCACGTAGAGGCGGACCTCGTCCTCGGGCAGTTCCAGCCCCTCGCCGTACGCCTTGATGTTGGCGGGGATGAGCGCGGCCGTGCCGGCCGGTCCGAGCGGCAGACCGATGTCGCCGGCGGAGAGCACCTCCGCGGCGAGTGACCCGAGGGCCTGGCCGAGTTGGCCGCCGAAGAGCGCGCCACCGAGCGTGGCGACCATCGACTGCATCGGGCCCAGTTGGGCCCGGGCCTCCGGCGGGACCAAGTCGCCCATCGCGCCGACCATCCGGCTGGCCACCGGGTCGCACAGCTTGCGCCAGACGTCAAGCGTCTTGTAGATCCACTCGTTGCGGTTCCAGGACACCGTGTTACGGATGCCCGAGGGCAGCGCGGAGGCCGGCTCCAACCAGAGGTCGGCGATGCGCAGCGCCTCCTCCACCGCGTGGCGCTCGTACGGGGAGACCGCCGGGTCGCCCGCCGCGGCGAGCTGACTGGCCGCCACCTGACGGGCAAGGTCCCAGTTGACCGGCCCGCTGCCCGGGGCGGAGAGCAGGTGCTGCAACTGCGACATGAACTGCTGCATCTGCGCAGGGTCGTTGGGGTCGGGCGGCTGCCCACCCGGTAGCGCGAAACCGAACGGAATATCAGGCACGACGTCTACGGTACGCGCGCTCGGCCCCGGGCCGCCGCCACCGCGGTTGCGCTGAGGGCGAAGTCGTTCGTCGTGCCGGCCGGGAGCCGCGACCGGGATCGGTACGCTCTGCCGCATGAGACGTCGCGGCCTGACCGTCCTGCTCGGTGCTCTGCTCACCGCACTGCTCAGCATCGGGGTGCTCGGCGCGCCCGTCCCGTACGTGGTGCTCGGTCCCGGCCCGACCGTCGACACGCTCGGTCAGGCGGACGGCAAGGAGGTCATCCAGGTCACCGGCCGGGAAACCTCCACCTCCGCCGGTCAACTGCGGCTGACGACGGTGGGGGTGCAGCCCGGCGTCAAGCTCCGCTCGGCCATCCAGGGCTGGCTCTCCGACGATCAGGCCGTGGTGCCGCGTGAACTGGTCTACCCGCCGGGGGAGACCCAGGAGGAGGTGGAACAGCGCAACGCCGAGGACTTCCAGGTCTCGCAGACCAGCGCGGAAACCGCCGCGCTGCGGGAACTCGGGTACGAGGTGCAGGTCGTGGTCAAGACGGTCGCGGCCGACGGGCCGTCGGCCTCGGTGCTGCGACCCGGCGACGTGGTGACGTCGGTCGAGGGTGAACCGGTGCCGTTCGCCTCCCGGCTGACCGAACTCATCCGGGCCCGCCCGGCCGGCAGTGCTCTGCGGATCGGGTACACCCGGGACGGCACCGCGCGCACCGACACCATCACCAGTCAGGAGCAGGACGGCCGCCCCCGGATCGGGATCGAGATCGAGCAGCAGCAGCCGCACCCGTTCACCCTCTCCTTCGACCTGAAGGACATCGGTGGCCCAAGCGCGGGTCTGATGTTCGCCCTGGGCATCATCGACAAGTTGACCCCGGACGACCTGACCGGCGGTCGGATCATCGCCGGCACCGGCACCATCGACGACTCCGGGCAGGTCGGCCCGATCGGCGGGATCCCCCAGAAGTTGGTCGGGGCGAAGCAGGCCGGTGCGACCGCGTTCCTGGTACCGGCGGCCAACTGCGCCGAGGCGGTCCGTAACCGGCAGCCGGAGCTGCCGTTGGTCAAGGTGGGCTCGCTCGACGAGGCGTTGGACGCACTGGAGAGGCTGCGTTCCGGGAGCGAGCCGGCGTACTGCTGAGCCGCGCGGCATGACCTTGCGCTCACGCTTTCAGGAACACCCCGTACTCTGGGTGCCTGGTCGGAGCCGATCATAACGAGCGTGCGGAGCCAACAGTGGTCATGCGTAGCAGCAGCCCCATGCCGAGGATGAGCCGACGCGGACGCGTCACGATCGGGGTCCTGATCGGGGTGTTCGTGCTGTTCACCCTGCTCGGCTGGGGGGTGCAGGCCTGGACGGACTGGCTCTGGTTCTCCGAGGTCGACTACACCGAGGTCTTCCGGGGCGTGCTGGTCACCCGGCTGCTGCTCTTCCTGGCCGCGGGCCTGGCGATGGCGGCGATCGTCGGCGGGAACCTCTGGCTCGCGCAACGGCTGCGCCCACGGATGCGGCCCCATTCACCGGAACAGGCCACCCTGGAGCGGTACCGGATGCTGCTCGGCCCCCGGCTGGGCCTGTGGATCACGGCGGCCGCCGTCGTCGTCGGTCTCTTCGCCGGCCTGTCCGCGCAGAGCCGCTGGAACCAGTGGCTGCTCTTCCTGCACGGTGGCAACTTCGGTGTGGACGACCCGGAGTTCGGCGTCGATGTCGGCTTCTACGTCTTCCAGTTGCCGTTCTGGCGGTTCCTGCTGGGGCTCGGCTTCACCGCGGTGGTGCTGGCGCTGATCGGCGCGCTGGCCGTGCACTACCTGTTCGGCGGGGTACGCCTGCAGGGCGTCGGCGACCGGATGAGCAACGCCGCCCGGGCTCACCTGAGCACGCTGGTCGCGGTCTTCGTCCTGCTCAAGGCCGTCGCGTACGTGCTGGATCGGCGGGCGATGCTGTTGGAGTACAACGACGGCGTGGGCGTCTACGGCGCCGGCTACGCCGACATCAACGCGCTGCTGCCGGCCAAGGAGATCCTCGCCTACATCTCCGTGGTGGTGGCGATCGCGATCATCGTGTTCTCCAACGCCTGGATGCGGAACCTGGTCTGGCCGGGCATCTCGCTGGCCCTGCTCGGCGTCTCCGCGGTGGCGATCGGCGGCATCTACCCGTGGGCGGTGCAGACCTTCGAGGTCAAGCCCAGTGCCCGGGACAAGGAAGCGCCGTACATCCAGCGCAGCATCGACGCCACCCGCGCGTCGTTCGGGCTGGACATCGCCCAGAGTTCGGCGTACGCGGCCAACAACCTGAACCCGCCGGAGAGCCTGGCCACCGACACCTCCGTGGTGCCGAACGTCCGGCTGCTCGACCCGCAACTGGTCAGCGAGACCTACACCCAGCTCCAGCAGGTCCGCGGCTTCTACAGTTTCGGCCCAAAGCTCGACATCGACCGGTACACGATCGATGACGCGACGCAGGACTACGTGGTCGGCGTACGCGAGATCAACTATGGCGAGCTGACCGCCCAGCAGAGCAACTGGATCAACCGGCACACCGTCTACACCCACGGCTACGGAGTGGTGGCCGCACCCGCGAACCGGGTGGTCTGCGGTGGCCAGCCGTTCTTCGTCTCCGGCTCACTCGGCGAGCGGACGCAGGAGGCCTGCGCCTCGTCGACCGACCTGATCCCGGCGAACCAGCCCCGGATCTACTACGGCGAGCGGATGGCGGCCGGCGACTACGCCATCGTCGGCAAGCCGAACCCGGACGCCAACCCGGCCGAGTTCGACCGCCCGGCCGGCGAGAGCGGCGAGGGCGGCGAGGGACCCGAGTCGTACTACACCTACACCGGTGAGGGCGGCGTCGAGATCGGCTCGTTCGCCCGTCGCCTGCTCTACTCGATCAAAGAGCAGGAGGCGAACTTCCTGCTCTCCGAGGCGGTCAACGACAACTCCAAGCTGCTCTACGTGCGTAACCCCCGGGACCGGGTGGAGAAGGTCGCGCCGTTCCTCACCCTGGACGGCGACCCCTACCCGGCCCTTGTGGACGGCCGGGTGCAGTGGATCGTCGATGGTTACACCACCGCCGCGACCTACCCGTACGCCGAGCGGGTCAACCTCCAGCAGGAGACCACCGACGAGCTGACCGGCCGGGGCACCATCCAGCTGGCCCGGGAGAACGTCAACTACATCCGCAACTCGGTGAAGGCGACCGTCGACGCGTACGACGGCACGGTCACCCTCTACGAGTTCGACGAGAACGACCCGGTCCTCAAGGCGTGGAACAAGGCGTTCGGTGGCGACCTGATCAAGCCGCGGGCCGAGATCCCGCCGGCGCTGGTCGAGCACTTCCGCTACCCGGCCGACCTGTTCAAGGTGCAGCGCAACCTGCTGACCCGGTTCCACGTCACCACCCCCGGCGACTTCTACTCCGGCCAGGACTTCTGGCAGGTGCCGAACGTGCCGGACGCGCCGGACAGCGGGGTGAAGCAGCCGCCGTACTACCTCTACACGCAGTTCCCGGGCCAGGAGGCGCCCCGCTTCCAGCTGACCAGCGCGGTCACCCCCAACGGTCGGCAGAACCTGGCCGCGCTGATCTCCGGGTCGTACCAGGACGGCAGGCCGACGTTGCAGGTGCTGGAGCTGCCGGACCAGACGGCGATCTCCGGGCCGGTGCAGGTGCACCAGCGGATGACAAACACCAACGCCACCATCCGGCAGCAGCTGAACCTGCTCTCCTCGAACCAGGCCCAGGTGCAGTACGGCAACCTGCTGTCGCTGCCCTTCGCCAACGGGATGCTCTACGTCGAGCCGGTCTACGTCAAGAGCAACCAGCAGGACGCGTATCCGCTGTTGCAGAAGGTGCTGATGTCGTACGGCGACGGTGGTTCCTACGTCGTCCTGGCCGACAACGTCGCCGACGGCATCAAGCAGCTGGTCGAGCAGGGCAAGCAGGCAGCGGCTGGTAATCCGCCGCCGCCCGCCGGGGGCGAGGAGCCGCCGCCCGAGGGCGAGGAGCCGCCGCCGTCGCCGACGGCCACTCCGTCGCCGGGCGACGCTCCGCCGCTCACCGGTGAACTCGGTGCCGCCGCCGAGCGGGTACGGGCCGCGATCACCGAGGTGCGTGCCGCGCAGGCATCCGGCGACTTCGAGCGGTACGGTCGCGCGCTGGCCGCACTGGACGAGGCGCTCACCGCGTTCCAGCAGGCTCAGCAGGTGGCGGGCACCAACGGTACGCCGAGCCCGCCGGCGCCCACCGGCAGTCCCTCGCCCACCGGCTGACCGATCCACCGGTGCAGCCCGCGGCCCGGCGTTCCTCGCCACTGCCGCGGGCTGCGGCGTGTCTGAGGGGCGACCGACCTGAGCGCTGACCGGAAATCGGCAGGACGGCGGCGGCGAAACGAGGCGTTCCGTGGGTCGTTTTGCGGGCAGCGGGGGTGGTGCGCTACGGTGGATCTACCGACGCGGGGTGGAGCAGCTCGGTAGCTCGCTGGGCTCATAACCCAGAGGTCGCAGGTTCAAATCCTGTCCCCGCTACTGCGAGAAAGAGGTCCCGGATACGTCCGGGGCCTCTTTTCGTTCACCCGGCGGTCGATTCGGCCGCTCGGCCGTGCTCCGGTCGCCGGCCGACCAGCCGGCACCCTCGGGCCAGCCGACGGTCCAGCGGGGGCGGTGACCAGGCCCGGAGCGTTACGGGTGGGGCTGGTGATCGCAACGGTTGCCGGTGGGGTAGGCTGGTCCTACCGACGCGGGGTGGAGCAGCTCGGTAGCTCGCTGGGCTCATAACCCAGAGGTCGCAGGTTCAAATCCTGTCCCCGCTACTGCCACGACAGCGGCCCCGGATCCGTCCGGGGCCGCTGTCGTTGTCCGGCACTGTTTTCCGGCGTCGACACGAGCGTGGTTCGGCCGGCCGAGGTTGCGCGTCTCGGCGAGGATGGGCGCATGTCTTCCTTTGGTAGGTGGTGGGGGCGGCTCGGCACGCTCCTGGGTACGGTCGTGCTGACGGTCTTCGTCCCGGTCGCGGCGTGGGCGTCGACCGGCACCGGCGAACTGGTGGTGGAGGCGGCTCGACGGCGCGGGCGTGGTGTCGGCGTCTTCGGTTTCCTGAGCCTGCTCTGCTGCCTGGCGGTGGTGGCCGTGATCGTCCTGCTGGTGATCCGGATGACCCGTCGCCGGCGCTGACCGGGCGTGGCGAGAGACCGTTCGCGCCCTGGCGGTCGCGTCGTGGACCGCCAGCGGCGGTACGCCCGGCGCGTGGTCTACTTGTCCGCGTGGAACTTCTGCACTCGGGCAAGGTGAGGGACGTCTACGCCGAGGGCGATGACCTGATCCTGGTCGCCTCCGACCGCGTCTCCGTCTACGACGTGGTGCTGCCGACCCCGATCCCGGACAAGGGCAAGCTGCTCACCGCGTTGTCGCTGTGGTGGTTCGAGCAACTGGCCGACCTGGTCCCCAACCACGTCATCTCGGCCACCGACGTGCCGCCGGAGTTCGCCGGGCGGGCGATCCGGTGCCGCCGGCTCGAGATGGTTCCGGTCGAGTGCGTCGCCCGTGGCTTCCTCACCGGCGGCGGCCTGAAGGAGTACGAGAGCACCGGGAAGGTCTCCGGCGTCGAGCTGCCGCGCGGGCTGGTCGAGGCGTCCATCCTGCCGGAGCCGATCTTCACCCCGTCCACCAAGGCGCCGGTGGGCGAGCACGACGAGCCGATGACCTTCGCCGAGGTGGTCGACAAGGTTGGCGCGGAGACCGCCGACCGGCTGCGGCAGCTGACCATCGACGTGTACTGCCGGGGCGCGGAACTGGCGGCCGACCGGGGCATCCTGGTCGCCGACACCAAGATCGAGCTTGGTTGGGCACCGGACGGCACCCTGGTCCTCGGCGACGAACTGCTCACCCCGGACTCGTCCCGGTTCTGGCCGGCGGAGTCCTACCAGCCAGGGCGTGCCCAGTTCTCCTACGACAAGCAGTACGTACGGGACTGGGCGGCGCGCAGCGGCTGGGACAAGCGGAACCCGGCACCGGAGGTGCCCGCCGATGTGGTCGACGCCACCCGGGCCCGCTATGTGGACGTCTACGAGAAGCTGACCGGCGAGCGCTGGTAGCCCGCGCGGCGCAGACCGGCGTGCCCGGCGTGCCGCTATTCGCCGCTGCGGTGGCGGCCGACGTGCTGCTCGGCGGGGACGGTCGCGGTGATGATGCGTACCGTGGTGCCGGCCGACCCGGTCTCGACGTCCATCGCGTCGGTCAGCTCGCGGGCCAGCCAGAGCCCCCACCCGCCGGCCGTCTCAGGCGCGGGGCGGCTGCGGTTGTCGAGGTTCTGTGTGCTGATGCCTGGACCGTGGTCGGCGACCTCGCACAACACCAGGCCGGGCTCTTCCCACAGCCGCAGCCAGCCCTGACCGCCGCCGTGCCGCACCGCGTTGGTGATCAGCTCGTTGACGGCGAGCACGAAGTCGTCCAACCGCTCGTCGCGCAGCCCGGTGGTGCGCGCGCAGGCGGCGACCGAGTGCCGGAGCTCGGTCACCTGGGCCTGGTCGAAGGCGTCGGCGATCAGGAGGGCGTGTTCGATGGGCACCACCGTACGCGGTGTGGGAGATCCTGCGTTCGTCATGGCCCCGTCCCGACAGAGATCGCAGAGGTTTACGCGGCTTTTACCACCGTACGTCAGGGTTGGTCGAGGTGCATCGGCCGCAGGGGGCCCCGACGGCCTGTGGCAGGGTGGCGCCCGTGCCTGCTGCCGGTGGTTTCGAGGTGCCGCTCTGGCGTGCCGTCGCGGTCTTCCGGGTGGCCGCCCTGGCGTACGTCTGCGTGGTGTTGATCCGCGACGCGGACCGCTACGCCCACCCCCTCGCCGCGACGGCGCTGGTGTTGTTCATGGCGCTCTGGACCGCCGTCACCGCGATCGGGTACGCGGTCCCGGCCCGGCGCGGTTGGCCGCTGCTCCTGGCCGATCTGGGCGTGGTGGTGGCGATCCTGCTGGCCACCCCGTGGGTGATGGGCCGGCCGGCGCTCGACGCGGGGCTGCCGACCCTCCCGGTGGCCTGGCTGAGCGGGCCGGTGCTGGCCTGGGCCGTCTGCGGCGGGCGGCGGCGAGGCGCAGTCGCGGCGCTTGTGCTCGGCGCGACCGACCTGGCGACCCGGGGCATGGTCACCCCGACTGCGTTCAACGGAGCGATCCTGATGCTGCTCGCCGGCGTGGTGGTCGGGCACGTCGCCCGGCTGACGGTGACCGCCGGGGAGCGACTGCACCGGGCGGTCGAGTTGGAGGCCGCCACCCGGGAGCGGGAACGGCTGGCCCGGGACATCCACGATTCGGTTCTCCAGGTGCTCGCTCTGGTGCAGCGGCGGGGTGCCCACCTCGACGGGGAGGCGGGCGAGCTGGCCCGGCTGGCCGGGGAGCAGGAGATGGCGTTGCGGTCGCTGATCTCCGGTTCCGGGCCGGTTCCGGCCGGTGCCGCCGACGCACCGGTGGACCTGCGCACCCTGCTCGGCCGGCACGCTTCGGCCGCCGTGTCGTTGTCCGCACCGGCGGGCCCGGTGCCGCTGCCTCCGGCGGTGGCCCGCGAACTGGCGGCGGCCGTCGCAGCGGCGCTGGACAACGCGGCCCGGCACGGCGGCGGTCGAGCCTGGGTGCTGGTCGAGGACGAGGAGTCGGCGGTCACCGTGTCGATCCGGGACGAGGGGCCGGGCTTCCCGCCCGACCGGCTGAACGAGGCGGCGGCCCAGGGACGGTTGGGTGTCGCCCAGGCCATCCGGGGGCGGCTGACCGACCTGGGTGGTACCGCCCGGATCAGCTCGACGCCGGGTGCCGGCACCGAGGTGGAACTCACCGTGCCGAGGAGGCAGCCATGAACGGCGTACGCGTGATGGTCGTCGACGACCACCCGATGTGGCGGGAAGGGGTGGCCCGTGACCTGGCCGAGGCGGGCCACGAGGTGGTGGCCAGCTGTGGCGAGGGCCGACAGGCGGTCCGGGTGGTCGCCGCAGCCCGTCCCGACGTGGTGGTGCTCGACCTGCAACTGCCGGACATCTCCGGCGTGGAGGTGATCCACGGACTGCGGACGGCACACCCCGGGGTGCGGGTGCTCATGCTCTCGGCCAGCGGTGAGCAGCAGGGCGTGCTCGACGCGGTGAAGGCCGGCGCCACCGGTTACCTGCTCAAATCCGCCGGGCTGGCGGAGTTTCTGGAGGCGGTGCGCCGCACCGCGGCGGGCGATCCTGTCTTCACACCCGGCCTGGCCGGACTGGTCCTCGGCGAATACCGCCGTCTGACCGCTGGCGGCGGCGACCAGGCGGCGGCCGGTGCCCGGGACGCGGCACCCCGGCTCACCGACCGGGAGACCGAGGTGCTGCGGCTGGTGGCCAAGGGGATGTCGTACCGGCAGATCGCCGAGCGGCTCGGGCTGTCGCACCGTACGGTGCAGAACCACGTGCAGAACACGCTCGGCAAGCTCCAGTTGCACAACCGGGTCGAGCTGACCCGGTACGCGATCGAACGCGGCCTGGACGACTGAGCGGCGGCGCCAGTCGATCAGACCGAGTGCGGCGGCCGGGTCTCGTGCACGGCCAACTCCTCGGCGCTGGCTCCGCCACCGGCGGCACCCGCGTCGTACGCGATCGAATCGGTCTCCTGGTCGGTGTGGGCCCCCTCGTCCGGTTCGACAAGCCGACCGACGGTGGCGTCCGCGGTGGTGCCCAACCGGTCGTGGTCGTAGAGGGAAACCGGAGACTTCGGGTCGGAGGTGGGGCCCGGATCGATCACGTCGGCGTCGAGCTGGGCCTGTGCCGCCTGCTCCCGGCTGTCCGCTTCGGCCGCGATGTCCGGATCGACCGGCCCGGCCAGCGGATCGTCGACCGGCAGCTCAAACCGTTCCCGGCCCAGCTTGTAGTCCAACGACTCACCGTCGAGTTGCTCCTCGGCGGTGGTGCCGAACTCGTCGACCGCCACCGGCGTCCGGTCACCGGGCAGCTGAGCCGGTGCCGGACCGTCCGCCTCCCGTCCGGTCAGCACGTCGTCCCCAGCCGTCGAATCGTCGTCGGCGGTGTCGGGCAGGCCGTCGGCCTCGGGATCGGACACGGGGGTCGGGTACTCGTCGTCGCGCATGACTGACCACTACCCGCTGCCCTCCCGCCGTAACCGGTCCAGGCGGGGTGGTTGGCCGGTCGGGCGTGGTTGTCAGGTGTCCCGCTCGCTCAGCGGGTCAGCCGGCGGGCCAGCGCGGCGACTGTGCCGACAGCGGTGCCGGCGGCGGCCAACCCGAACGCGGCGGACATCCGGACCAGTTGGCGGCGCCGGCCGTGCCAGCCGCCCTCCGCCGTCGCTGCGGCGTCGGCCCGGAAGACGTTACCGGTGGTGTCGGCCGTCGGCGGCGGCCCGAACTGGGTGTACCGGCCGTACCAGCCGAGGACTCGTTCGGCCAGTGCCGGCGCCAGCCGCCACTGCATGCCGATCAGACGAGCGGCACCGCCGGCGTACGCCTCCCGGCGGGGCCGCCGCAGCAACCGGACGATCGTCTCCGCGACCACCTCCGGCGGATAGACCGGCGGCGGCGGAAGCACCTGCCGGCCGCTGTGATTGGCGGCGTGCCGGAAGAACGGCGTGTCGATGGTGGCCGGCAGCACGGTGCAGATCGAGACCGATCCCCGGCCGGTGGTCCGCAGCTCCTGGCGGACCGTGTCGGAGAGCCCCCGGACCCCGTGCTTGGCGGCGTTGTACGGCGACTGGTAGGGCATCGCCACCTCGGCCAGCACCGAGGCGTTGTTGACCACGACGCCGCCGCCGGCCGCACTGAGGTGCGGCAGCGCGGCCCGGATCCCGTTCGCCGTGCCGAGCAGGTTGACGTCCAGCACCCGACGGAACTCGGCCACCGGGATCTCGTCGAACAACCCGATGGTGCCGACCGCGGCGTTGTTGATCCAGGCGTCGATCCGGCCGAACTCCGCCACCGCGGTCGCGGCGAGCCTTCGCATCGCGTCCGCGTCCGTCACGTCGGTGGGCACCACCAGGGTGCGACCGCCCAGCTCACGACAGTGCCGGGCCACCTCCCGCAGGGCCGGCTCGGTACGCGCGGCCAGCACCACGGTGCTGCCGCAGCGGGCCAGGGCGTACGCGGTCGCGGTGCCGATGCCGCTGGACGCACCGGTGATGACGATTGTGGCGTCAGCCAGGTTTCGGGCGAGGGGCATTCCTCATCGGTACCCCGTCGGGTCCGGGTCATGCCGCCGAGCGTGCCCCCGATCTGCGAGGTTTCGGCTCGTCGGAGCCCGGTTAATGGGACGCTCTGACCGGAGACCACCGCCTCATCCGCATGGAGGTGACCCATGCGCGTCGGCCTTGTCTGTGCCCACGCCGCTGCGCCGCCGTCCGGCGACGGAACCGTCGTCGGCACCTACCAGCACATCGCACGGGTCGCGGCCGAACTGGCCGGGCGAGGTCACGACGTGCGGGTGTACACCCGTCGGGACGACCCCGAGGCGACGGAGATCGACATCGTGGACGGCTACCGGGTGGAGCGGGCACCGGTAGGCCCGGTCGCGCCGATCCCCACGGCTGAGCTGGTGCCCTACGTGCCCGAGTTCGGTGAGTGGCTGGCCGACCGGTGGTCCGGTGACTGGGCCCCCGAGGTGGTGCACGGTCACTACTGGATCGGTGGCCTGGCCGCCGCGCACGCCGTGCGGGAGACCGACATCCCGATGGTGCAGACGTTCCACTCGATCGGCATGGAACAGCTGCGCCACCTCGGCGCCCAGTACGACGGGCCGGGCAACCGCATCCCGTTGGAGCGGGCGCTGACCCGGGCCGTGGACATCGCGGTCGCCCAGTGCAACGACGAGGTCGACGAGTTGACCCGGATGGGCCTGCAACGCACGTCGGTCGCGATGGTCCCGACCGGGGTCGACACCGAGCGCTTCCATCCCGACGGTGAGGCCGCCCCGCGTGAGCAGCGCCCGCGGATACTCTCGGTGGGCGGGCTCGGGCGAGGTCACGGCCAGGAGGACCTGATCCGAGCGATGCGCCTGGTCGGTGACGCGGAGCTGGTGATCGCCGGTGGGCCACCGACGGACCGGCTGGCCAACCACGCCGAGGCCCGTCGGCTGCGGGAACTGGCCGACCGGGTCGGGGTCGGCGAGCAGGTGCATCTGGTCGGCGCGGTGCCGCACGAGCAGATGGCCACCTGGTACCGCTCGGCCGACGTGGTGGCCTGCACCCCGCACTACTCCTCGGCGGGGCGGGTGTCGCTGGAGGCGATGGCCTGTGGCGTCCCGGTGGTGGGTTACGCCATGGGTGGCATCGCCGACGCCGTGGTGGACGAGGTGACCGGCAAGCTGGTGCCGCCGGGCGACGTACGTACCCTCGGGATGACGCTCCGTCGGCTGCTCGCCGACAACGCCGGCCGCTTCGCGTACGGGCATGCCGCGGTCGACCGGGTGCGGTGCAGCTACACCTGGGAACGCACGGCCAGTGCCCTGGAACGGCTCTACGAGCGGGTGGTGGGCCGGCGCAAGCCGGTCGAGGCGGCCTGAGGCAGCGGCTCAGCGATGACGCCGGCCGTGGGCTGCGACACGAGCGGCGGCGGAACACCCACCACCGCCCGGGTGACAGCGTGTTGATGCTGCGGCTCCGCGTACCGGGTGAGCCCGACGACGGCGGCGAGGGTGACCAGGAACCCGATCCCGGCGAGCCACTCCCGGCCCGGCCAGATCTTGTCGTTGAGCAGCAGCAGCCCGACGATGGCGGCGGGCACGGCGCCGGCCGCGTCCATCGCGGCCACGGCCGCCGTGGTGGAACCGCGCTGCATCGCCAGCCCGAGCAGCAACTGGCCGACCACGGAATGGCCGACGAGCAGGTAGAGCAGCGGGTCGCTGAGAAACGCGTCCCAGCTCGATGCGGAGGCCAGCGGTCGGGCCGCCACCGCGGCGGCGGAGAAAGCCAGCCCGGCCAGTGAGCCGAGCACCACCGAGCCCGGCGCGCCGTGCAACCGGACCGCGAAGAAACCCAGCACCGCGATCACCGCGAGGGCCACCAGCAGGGCGACCATGCCGGCGGTGCCGAGCGCCTTCGACGGTGCCGGTTGGGCGGAGAGGACCAGCGCGGTGATTCCGGCGAAGAGCAGCACCAGCAGCGCGACCTCGGCCACCGGCAGCCGCCACTTCAGCAGGATCACGCCGAGCAGGGCGGTGACGCCGAGCCCGGCGGCCACGCTCGCCTGTACCAGGAACAGTGGCAGGTCCCGCCGGGACAGGAAGGCCAGGACGAACCCGGCGACCTGGCAGGCCAGCCCGACCAGATAGGTGCGGTGCCCGGCCAGGCGCAGCAGCAACCCGGGATCGAAGGTGTGATGCACCGTGGTGCGGGCGGCGGCGACCGACTGCAACAGGTTGGCGACGCCGTACGCGACGATCATCGCCGCCAGGAAACACCAACCGGAGGTAGCCACCTGGCGAGGATAGAGGTTACCGGGCGTCAATGCGCGGCGGGCTACCGAGCCGGTGGAGGATGTCGGGATGCAGCGCGCCGTTGCTGGCCAGGGTGCTGTTGTCGCCGCCAGCCGGGGCCGGATGGCCGGCCAGATCGGTGATCGTGCCGCCCGCTTCGGTCACGATGGGTACCAGCGCGGCCACGTCCCAGAGGGACAACTCGGGCTCGATCATCACGTCCAGCGCGCCCTCGGCCAACAGCATGTAACCGTAGAAGTCGCCGTAGGCCCGGCTGCGCCAGGTGTCCCGCATCAGTTGCAGCACGGCGTCGAGCCGCCCGGCCTTCTCCCAGCCGTTCAGCGAGGAGTAGCAGAGGCTGGCGTCGGCCAACCGGGTCACCCCGGAGACCCGGATGGGCGTTCCGTGGGCGGCGTCCGGGCCTGCGTACGCCCCGGTGCCCCGCGCCGCCCACCAGCGGCGCCCCAGTGCCGGTGCGGAGACCAGCCCGGCGACCGGACGGCCCTCCTCCAGCAGGGCGATAAGCGTGGCCCAGATGGGCACGCCCCGGACGAAGTTCTTGGTGCCGTCGATCGGGTCCACCACCCACTGGCGGGTCCCGGTGGTCGGTGTCGCGCCGTACTCCTCGCCGAGCAGCCCGTCGTCGGGCCGGTGCTCGGCGAGCAGGGCGCGGATCTCGCGCTCCACGGCAGTGTCCGCGTCCGAGACCGGGGTCAGGTCGGGCTTCGACTCGACCCGCAGGTCCAGAGCGCGGAACCGGGCCGTCGACAGGGCGTCGGCGGCGTCGGCGAGCCGGTGGGCGAGGGTCAGGTCAGCGGCGTACCCGGTCATGCCGGACACCGTAGCGACGTCGGCACCGGGACGACGCCGGGGGCCGGCGACGGCACGTCGGTGGCGCGGCCGTGACGGCGGGGCGGTCGCGCCCGCCGGTCACTCCGGGCGCCCGTGCGGGTCGGGCTCGGTCCGGGGGTCGGTCTCCCCGGCCCGGGAGGCCAGCAACCGGCGGTACGAGGCCAGCCGGCGAGGGTCGGCCCGCCCCGCCGCCACCCAGCCGTCGAGTGCGCAGTCGGCCTCGTCGGCGGTGTGCGGGCAGTTCGCCGGGCAGTCGGCGGTGGCCTCGACCAGGTCCGGGAAGCCGTGCAGCAGGCTCTCGGCCGAGACGTGGGCCAGCCCGAAACTGCGTACGCCCGGAGTGTCCACGATCCAGCCCGGATCCTGCTGGGCGTCCGGTGGCGCGGGCAGCCGCAACGCCACCGCGCTGGTCGAGGTGTGCCGCCCCCGGCCGATCGCGCTGACCGTGCCGACCGCCCGTTCGGCCTCCGGCACCAGGCGGTTGACAAGCGTCGACTTGCCCACCCCGGAGTGACCGACGAGCACCGAGACGCGGCCGGTCAGCAGGCTGCGCAGCGCGTCCAGTGGGGAGCCCGGCCGGATGAGCAGGTACGGCAGCTCCAGTTCGGTGTAGTAGTCGAGCACCTTCTCCGGCCCGGCCAGGTCGGCCTTGGTCAGGCAGAGCAGCGGTTCGATGCCCGCGTCGTACGCGGCGACCAGGCACCGGTCGATGAACCCGGTACGCGGCGGCGGGTCGGCCAGCGCGCTGACGATCACGAGCTGGTCGGCGTTGGCGACCACGACCCGTTCCAGCCGCCCCTCGGCGGTGCTGGCGTCGTCCTCGGCGGTGCGCCGCAGCACGGACCGGCGTGGTTCGATCCGAACGATGCGGGCCAGCGCGCCGGACGAACCGGAGGTGTCGCCGACCAGCCCGACCCGGTCGCCGACCACGACCGACTTACGGCCCAGCTCGCGGGCGCGCATCGCGGTGACGGTGGGGTCGTCCGGCCCGGCACCGGGCAGGACGCAGGTGTACCGCCCGCGGTCGACCGCGATGACGAAACCGTCCTTGGCGTCGGCGTGCAGTGGTCGGGTCCGGGTACGCGGGCGGGAGGACCTGCCGGGCCGGACCCGGACGTCGTCCTCGTCGTACTCCCGCCGCCTCGTCGCCAGAACCGACCCTTCTTCCGCTCAGCTCTTACCGGTCACCAGTGCCGACCATAGTGCCGGGAACTCGGGCATGGTCTTCGAGGTGCACGACACGTCGTCCAACTCGATGCCCGGCACGACCAGCCCGGTCACCGCCGCCGCGTGCGCCAACCGGTGATCATGGTAGGTGCGGAACACGCCGCCGTGCAGCGGTCGGGGCCGGATCTCCAGGCCGTCGGGCGACTCGGTGATGTCCGCGCCGAGCCCGGTGAACTCCCGGTTCAGCGCGGCCAGCCGGTCCGTCTCGTGGCCCCGGATGTGGCTGACCCCGGTGAACACCGAGGGCGAGTCGGCGAGCATGGCCAGCGCGGTCAGCGCCGGGGTCAGCTCGCTGACGTCGGACAGGTTGGCGTGCAACCCCTTCACCGGGCCGGTGCCGCGCACCGTCAACCCCTCCGTGGTGAGGGCGACCTCCGCCCCCATCTGCTGCAACAGTGAGCGCAGCCGCTCCACCGGCTGGGCGCTGCCCCGCGCCGGCCAGCCGCGCAGGGTCACCTCGCCGCCGGTGACCAGGGCGGCGGCGAAGAACGGCACCGCACCGGAGAGGTCCGGCTCGATCTCCCAGCTACGGCCGGTCAGCGGCCCGGGCTCGACCGCCCAGACGTCGGGGGTGTTGTCGTCGACCGCGGCACCGGCGGCGCGCAGCATCTGCACGGTCATCCGCAGGTGCGGCGCGGAGGGCACCGGCGGACCGACGTGCCGGACCACCAGCCCTCGGTCGAAGCGGGGGGCGGCGAGCAGCAGACCGGAGACCAGTTGGCTGGAGGCCGAGGCGTCGATCACGACCTCACCGCCGGTCACCCGGCCGGCGCCCAGCACCACAAGCGGCAGGCTGCCCGTGGCGGGGGTGTCGACGCGTACGCCGAGCGAGCGCAGCGCCTCGATCAGTGGGCCGAGCGGGCGGGTGCGGGCGTGCGGGTCACCGTCGAGCGTGACCTGCCCGTCGGCCAGCCCCGCCACCGGTGGCACGAAGCGCATGATCGTGCCGGCGAGCCCCACGTCGACGTGGGCCGGGCCGAACAACCGGTGCGGCCGGACCAGCCAGCGGTCGTCGTCGGCGATCGAGACGTGGGCGCCCATCGCTCGCAGCGCGGCGGCCATCAGCTCGGTGTCCCGGGCGCGCAACGGCCGGGACAGGGTCGAGGGCCCGGCGGCCAGCGCGCTGAGCACCAGGGCCCGGTTGGTCATCGACTTGGAGCCGGGCAGGCGCAGTGACGCCGACACCGGGTCACTGGCCGTCGGTGCGGTCCACGGCTGTAGCGGCCGGGTCGCGGTCATATTCCCCACAGCTACATTCTGCCGTGCCACGGCCCGGTGGCCGCTACCGTGACCGGCCACTCCCGGGGAACGGGACAGCCGCTCGGCGGACCGGGCGCTAGCGTGGGCGGCATGTGCGGTAGGTACGCCACGACCCGGAGCGCCGCTGACCTGAGCGGCCTGTTCGAGGCCGTCGACGAGACCGGGGACGGGCTGGTCGCCGATCACAACGTGGCGCCGACGGATCCGGTGCCGCTGGTCCGGGTGAGCGCCGAGGGGCATCGGGCGCTCTCGCGGGGCCGTTGGGGTCTGGTACCACCGTGGTCCCGGTCGGCCGCCGGCGCGGCCCGCATGATCAACGCGCGTGCCGAGACGGTCGCCACCAGCCGGGCGTACGCTCCGGCCTTTGCCCGCCGCCGGTGCCTCGTGCCCGCCGACGGCTGGTACGAGTGGGTGCGGCTGGCCGGCGGCACGAAGCAGCCGTACTACATGACCCCACGCGACGGCTCGGTGCTCGCCTTCGCCGGCATCTGGTCGCGCTGGGACGGCCCGGACGCGACACTGCTGACCTTCAGCGTGCTGACCACCGCGGCCCTCGGCGAACTGGCCGAGGTGCACGATCGAATGCCCCTGCTGCTGCCACCCGGTCGCTGGGCGACCTGGCTGGGTGGCGGCGATGACGCGGCTGAGCTGCTCGTGCCGCCGCCGATGGACTGGCTGGCCGGGTTGGAGGTGCGGCCGGTGGGGCAGGCCGTGGGCGATGTGCGCAACGACGGTCCGGGGCTGACCGCCCGGGTGCCGCTGACCCGTCCCGCCGAGTCGGCGGAGATGACGCTCTTCTGATCACGCCCGGCACATTGTCGGGAGTGATTTGCTGCGGTTGCGGGTGAAAGGTGACCCGCACGTTCTGCCAACTTCCCGGCGAAGTCTTGTCCCGGTGTGCGCAAATGCGATACAACACAGCGCCGGTGGTGGGTGTCGTTCGCGTTGGGTGAACGATCTCCATCGATCTTGCTGGTCCCACGGGGGAGGTGGGTGGATGACACGGGCGCGTATGCCCCGTCCGCACGAGGTGGCCGCCGCGCGACGTGATCCGCGACTGTTGCGGGCGTTGCATGAGCGGCGACAGGACGAAGCCTGGCGTACCAGAGGCACCTGTCAGAGCGTCGACCCGGAGACGTTCTTTCCGGCGCCGAACGAGCCGGCCGACGCCGCGGTGGCCCTGTGCCGCAGCTGCGACGTGCAGGGTTCCTGCCTGGCCTGGGCTCTGGAGGTCGGCGACTGTCATGGCGTCTGGGGTGGCACCACGCCCCGGGAGCGGCGGGCGATGCTTGTCGCCTGGCGCAGCGAGGTGCAACCCGATCCGGAGGCCGCCGGTGAGCCGGGTCCGCCGGTACGCGACCGGCTGCTCACCCTGGTGCCGTTGAGCTGACCAGCGGGGTGCGGTCCAGGTCGACAAGGGTTGAATGGGGCGGTGCCACACGACGTCCTCGAAACCCCGCGCGGCCCCGCTGGGGTCGACACCGATCAGCCGTCCGGCCCGCCCCGAGCCCTGCTGGTGCTGGGGCACGGGGCCGGCGGCAGCGTCGACGCCCCGGATCTCATCGCCCTGCGCGACGCGGCGGTGACCACCGGGCTGGTGGTGGTGCGGGTGACCCAGCCGTACCGGCTCGCCGGCCGGCGCGCGCCGGCCCCGGCCGGGCACCTCGACGAGGCGTGGTCCGCCGTGCTGACGGTGCTGCGGCAGCGGCATCCGGGCGTACCGCTTGTGGTCGGTGGTCGCTCCAGCGGTGCGCGGGTGGCCTGCCGGACGGCGACCGCGGTGGGCGCCGCCGGGGTGGTGGCACTCGCCTTCCCGCTGCATCCGCCCGGTCGGCCGGAGCAGAGTCGGGCCGGTGAGCTGCTGACCGGCGTGCCGACCCTGGTGGTGAACGGGGATCGCGATCCGTTCGGTGTGCCGGAGCCGGGCCCTGGGATCCGGGTGGTGGTCCGGCCGGGGGAGCGGCACGACCTGCGGGGCGATCCGGTCGGTACGGCCGCCCTGACGCTGGACTGGCTGCGCGAGCACGGCTGGGCCACGGCCTGACGGCAGGTGGATGCCGCCGGGGCACCGTGCCCCGGGTGCCGTTTCCGGCTGCCGCGCCGCTTCGTTGCACCCGATGGTGTCCCAGTGCCCGTCCGGGCGGCGACACCGGGCTCCCAGGCCCTTCCTGGTCCCAGCCACGGTCGCACCGCCGGGGCGGGGACCAGGAACGCCCGGGCCGAGCCGGAATGTCCCGACCCACGGCGCGTGTTGAACACCTCGGGCAACCACTGTGCGAGGGGGTGACCGGTGCCGACCGAGATCCGGAGCCGGGAACACGACGAGCGGGAGGCACGGCAGCTCAGGCAGCTGCTGGCCGGCCCGAAGTGGCCGGCGGCGGTGCCGCCGGCCGAGGTGGCGACGGGCACACCCGTCGGAACTGAATCTGCCGGAAGGCCGGTGCGCGTATCCTCGGCGGGGAAGCATCCAACCCGAGGGGATGTGCGGTTGACCACGGAGAAGACGGACGAGCGCAGGGCCCGGTTCGAACGGGACGCGATGCCATTCGTCGATCAGCTGTACGCGGCCGGCCTGCGGATGACGCGTAACCCGGCGGATGCCGAGGACCTGGTCCAGGAGACCTACCTGAAGGCGTACGCCGCCTTCCACCAGTTCGAGCAGGGCACGAACCTGAAGGCCTGGCTCTACCGGATTCTGACCAACACCTACATCAACTCGTACCGGAAGCGGCAGCGCCAACCGGTGCAGGCGCCCACCGACGAGATCACCGACTGGCAGCTGGCCGAGGCGGAGTCGCACACCTCCAGCGGGCTGCGGTCCGCCGAGACCGAGGCGCTCGACCGGCTGCCGGACAGCGACGTCAAGGAGGCCCTCCAGCAGTTGCCGGAGGAGTTCCGGCTGGCGGTCTACCTCACCGATGTCGAGGGCTTCTCCTACAAGGAGGTCGCCGACATCATGGGCACGCCGATCGGCACGGTGATGTCGCGGTTGCACCGCGGGCGTCGTAATCTGCGCAAGCTGCTTGAGGGGTACGCCGCGGAGCGGGGTTTCTCCGCGGCCCAGCCGGCCCGGAGCTCGACCGCCGCCACCGGCCGGGAGGTGTGACGTGAGCTGTGGAGAGCCGCACGAGACGGACTGCCGTGAGGTGCTCGCCGAGGTCTACCTCTACCTCGATCTGGAGTGTGCGCAGGAACGGCGGACGCTGATCCGGCACCATCTCGACGAGTGTGGTCACTGCCTGCGCGAGTACGGCATCGAGCAGGAGGTCAAGGCGCTGGTCGCCCGTTGCTGCGGCAACGAGTCCGCGCCGGACGAGCTGCGCGAACGGCTGCGGGTACGGATCAGCGAACTCGTCGTCTTCGAGACCAGCGAGTCGCGCGAGCTGGCCGATTGACAAGCGCCGGTGCCCGGGTCGATTTCCGACCCGGGCACCGCTGTGTCCGTCGTCCGTTCGCGGCGGGCAGCCGCCCGCCGGCTCAGGAGTTGGGGCGCTTGCCGTGGTTCGCGGCGCTCTTCTTACGGGCCTTCTTCTTACGGGCCTTCTTCGCCATGGTGACCTCCTCGTGATGGCCGGATCGGGGCTGCGTACGACGCCGTCAGCGGGCGGCTGTCGCCCTTGCCGGCGTCGGGTCCGACTCGTTGATGCTAGTGCCGGCGGTGCGGGTGCACTGCTCCCGGGGCCGCTCCGCGCCCACCCGCCGCCCGCTCATGATTGGATACGTCCCAGGAGCCGCGAGGAAGGGGCCGGAAGATGGCCGAGGAGATCCGCGCCGAGATGGTGGCGAACGTCTGGAAGGTCGTCGCGTCGGCCGGGGACACCGTGTCCGAGGGGGACACCCTGGTGATCCTGGAGTCGATGAAGATGGAGATCCCGGTGATCGCCGAGTCCGACGGTGTCGTGCAGCAGCTCGCGGTGAACGAGGGCGACGTGGTGCAGGACGGTGACCTGATCGCGGTGATCGGTTGAGTGACCCGCTGATCCGCCTGATCGAGCCAGCCGATTTCGCCGCGGTCGCCCGACTCACCGTCGCGGCGTACGAGGCGGACGGGCAGCTCAAGGGCGAGACCGGCTACGCCGATGTGCTGGCCGACGTACCCGCCCGGGCGGAGCACGGTGACGTGCTGGTGGCCGTGGACCGGGCGAGCGGTCAGCTGCTCGGCTCGGTCACCTTCGTGCTGCCCGGCACCCGGTACGCCGAGATGTGCGGCCCGGGGGAGGCGGAGTTCCGGATGCTGGCGGTGGACCCGACCGCGCAGGGACGGGGAGCCGGCGCCGCTCTGGTCGAGGCGTGCGTGACCCGGGCGATCGAGCTGGGCTGCACCGGAGTGACCATCTGCGTACGCGAGGGCCACGCCGAGCCGGCCCACCGGCTCTACCGCAGGCGTGGCTTCGTCCGCCAGCCCGAGCGGGACTGGAGCCCCTTCCCCGGCGTGAACCTGCTCGCCCTGCGCCTCCCCCTCCCCCTCCCTGATCCACCCGCCCGACCGCGTTGATCATGAGGTTAGCGGCAGCTATGTAGATCATTTTCGCCGCCAACCTCATGATCAACCTGAGATGGGTGGGTGGATGGGGGGTTGGGGTGGGGGTGCGGTGATTGCGGCGAGCAGTTCGTCGGCGACCTCTAGGGCCACCCGCTTGCGCTCGGCGTCGGTGATGTCCGGCGTGCGTACGGCGAACCAACTGCTGTGCACGGCGAACAGGGCCAGCACGGCACGGAGTTGGGCACCGGGGGAGTCGTCGCCCTGGCAGAGGGCGGTGGCCAACCGGAACATCCGGCCGCGCAACTCCCGGCCGGCGGAGAGGCTCTTCAACGCGGTCTGGTTCTGCTCGAAGAACCGCATCACCGAGGGCTGCTCGCCGCTGAACATGGCGTCGGCGTACCGCTCGATGACGGCCCGCCGGGTGGCCAGCGTGGCCGGCTGGTTCTCGGCCCAGGCGATCAGAGAGTCCATCCGCTCCAGCCGGTCCTCCACCACGCTGGTGACGATCTCGTCCTTGCTCTTGAAGTGGTAGTAGAGCGCGGCCTTGGTCACCCCGAGCCGCTCGGCCACCTCACGCAGGGACGTCGCCTCGTAGCCCTGCTCCGTGAAGAGCTCCAGCGCTACGGCCTTGATCCGCTCGCGGGTGCCGCCTGTGCTCTGACTCACCCGTACCTGCCAATCCGGTTGACCGTCGTTGCCTGTCCAACTTACCGTCCGGCTAGTAAGGTGACTAGCCGGGCGGCAAGTAAGTGCGCCGCATCTCGGGGGGAGAGCTTACCGATGGCCCAGCAGAACCAGGCTGCCGTGCGACCCAATGTGCGGGTCGTGCTTTTCGGTCTGATGATCGCCATGATGCTGGCGATGCTCGACAACATGATCGTCAGCACCGCGCTGCCCCGCATCGTGGGCGAGTTCGGCGGGCTCAACCACTTCACCTGGGTGGTGACCGCGTACGTGCTGGGGACCACCGTCTCCACCCCGATCTGGGGCAAGCTCGGCGACCTCTACGGCCGTAAGGCGGTCTTCCTCACCGCCGTGGTGATCTTCCTGGTCGGTTCCGCGCTGTGCGGCATGGCCGGCTCGGGTTTCCTCGGCGGTCCCGACGACGGCATGGTCCAGTTGATCGCCTTCCGGGCCGTCCAGGGTCTGGGCGCCGGTGGCTTGATGGTGGGCGTCATGGCGATCATCGGCGACCTGGTGCCGCCCCGCGAGCGCGGTCGCTACCAGGGCATGATCGCCGGGATCATGGCGATCGCGATGGTCGCCGGTCCGCTGGTCGGCGGCTTCATCACCGATCACCTCTCCTGGCGTTGGGCGTTCTACGTCAACCTGCCACTGGGCGGTGTGGCGCTGGTGCTGCTGATCGCCACCATGCACCTGCCCAAGTACCGCACCGAGCACCGCATCGACTGGCTCGGCGCCGCCCTGCTGTCGGTCGGCATCACCGGGATCGTGTTGATCACCACCTGGGGCGGCAACGAGTCCGCCTGGGCCTCCCCGCAGATCCTCGGCCTCGCCGTACTGGCCGTCGCGGCGCTGGTGCTGTTCGGGTTCGTCGAGCGCCGGGTCCCCGAGCCGATTCTGCCGCTGCGGCTCTTCGCCAACCGGAACTTCGCCCTCATCTCGGTGATCGGCTTCCTGCTCGGCTTCGCGATGTTCGGCGCGATGAACTTCCTGCCGCTGTACCAGCAGACCGTGCAGGGCGCCTCGGCCACCAACTCCGGCCTGCTGCTGCTGCCGTTGATGTTCGGCATGCTGCTGGTCTCGCTTGTCGTCGGCCGGGCGATCACCCGGACCGGGCGGTACCGGATCTTCCCGATCGTCGGCGGCGGGGTGATGACGGTCGGGCTCGCCCTGCTGAGCCTGCTGGACGTGGACACCAGCAGGTTCTCCTCGTCGCTCTACATGCTCGTGCTCGGTGCCGGCATGGGCTTCCTCATGCAGACCTCCATGCTGATCGCGCAGAACAGCGTCGCCCAGAAGGACCTGGGGGCGGCCAGTGGCGCGGCCACCTTCTTCCGCTCCATCGGTGGGTCGTTCGGCATCTCGTTGTTCGGCGCCATCTTCGCCAACCGGCTGGCCGGCTCGGCTGCCGGCAGTGCGTTCAGCGGTGGCGGTGAGGCCGGCGCGGCGATGAACATCGAACAGCTCCGGGAGTTGCCGGCGCAGGCCCGCGAACTGGTGCTCGGTGGGCTCGCCGACGCGATCTCGCACGTGTTCCTCTGGGCGGTGCTCTTCGCCGTCGTGGTCCCGGTGCTGGCCTGGTTCATCCGGGAGATCCCGTTGCGCACGAGCAACGAGCCGGAGCCGGACAGCAGCGGGCAGGAGCAGGCCGAGGCCGACCTGGCCCGGTCACCGGCCGCCTGACGGACACCACCCAGGCGGAGGTTCAGGGCGTGCCGCGCGGGCGCGTCCGCCACGGTGGCAGGAGACGACGCAGCAGGGTCCGCAGTGCGCCGCGACGCTGGCCGGCGGTCACCCCGGCCAGCGTCCGCGCGGTGGCGACGGTCTCCGGGTCGAGATCCGGCGTGGCCAGCGCCAGATGTGCCAGGGAGGCCGCGTTGGGCACCGGATGTTGCCGGGCCGCTGCGGCCACCGCCGCCAGC
Source organism: Micromonospora sp. NPDC000442 (assembly GCF_042898635.1). Classification (NCBI taxonomy): domain Bacteria; kingdom Bacillati; phylum Actinomycetota; class Actinomycetes; order Micromonosporales; family Micromonosporaceae; genus Micromonospora; species Micromonospora sp. NPDC000442. Next base: position 26,339 of record NZ_JBIAYZ010000016.1, read on the forward strand.
CGCTCGCTGACCAGTGCGGCCACGTCGGGGCGGATCGACGGGTCGACCCAGGCGGCGGTCACCAGGGCGAACAGGGCCGCCTCGGTGACCTCTGGCACCTCGCGCGCCAACTCCACCAGCACCCGCCGCCGGGTCGAGTCCGCCCACGGCTCATCGGTGCGGTGGTGCAGCAGCCCGAGGCAGGTCCAGACCTGCACACAGCGCAACCACAGCGCCGGGTCCTGGCCGGAGAGCACCCGCCCCAGCGCGGTCTGCGGAGTCTCCGGCGGGTGGGCCAGCAGGCCGAGCAGGTCGGCCAGGTCGAGCGTGGCCAGGCCGACCGCCGCGTCGTAGGCCGCCGGTGGATGCGGCCAGGCCGGGTGGGCGAGCTCACGCAGGCGGCGGGCGGCCTCCGTCGACGGCGGAGGCGGCGTGGGGCGCGTCGCCGGCTGCGACCCGTCGACGTTGGCGGTGCCGGGTTGCCCGGAGATCCCGGTGACCGGCGCGGCCGGCGTCAACTGACCCAGCCAGGGACGCCCGCGACAGCATTCGGCCAGGTCACCGTGCTCGTGCGAGTCGTCCGGGTGGTCGCGGGTGAAATCCGCCAGTGCCACCAGGTGACGCACCGCACCGTCGCGCAGGAATCGTAGGCGGTGCGCGGTGTGTACCGCGCAGTCGAAGGACGGGTTGCGGGCCAGGGCACGCTCGATCCAGCCCAGCGCCTCCGCCAGCCGGCCGTGGTCGGCCAGGGTGCCGGCGATGTCGGCGTACACCGCCAGATCGTCCGGGTCGTGCTCGACGGCGCGGCGCAGCGCGGCGAGCGCCTCGCGGGTCCGGCCGGCGCTACGCAGCGCGTACCCAAGCCACACCTCGCCCATCTTCGACGGCGCCGCGCGTACGCCCCGGCTGGCCCAGCGGACCGCGAGCGGAACCTCCTCCATCCGCCGGGCCAGCGCGGACGCGGTGCCCAGCAGCAGAGCGTGCTCCGGGTGGACGGTGATCGCGTTGCGGGCGAGCGTGAGGTACGGCGACAGGGCGCTGCGGTCCAATGCGGGAACCGGATCGGGAATGGCGGCGCAGACCTGCATCAGCACCCGGCCCGCCTGCTCGGGTCCGAGACGCTCGGCCAACTCGGGCGAGGTCACCCAGGGCACCCCCGCCCAGTCGGCCCCGGGTGCGTGTGCGGTGGCGGCGACCAGCAGGTCAAGGCCCTCGGCCGGGCGGCCGGCCGCGGCGAGCAGATGCGCCCGGGCGACCACGGCGCCGACGAACGTGTGGTGCTGCAACGGGAACAGGTCGATCCCGCCGTCGCCGCTGGCGGCGGCCAGCCGGGCGAGGGTCTCGTGCACCTCGGGCAGCGTCGGTGCCCGGGCCAGCGCCGCCGCGACGTGGTCGGCGGCATGCGTCAGCTCGCCGGAATCCAGGGCCCGCCGGGCCAGGATCAGCTCCTCCGTCGCCGGCAGCGCCCGGTCGTCCGTTCCCTCGGCCACGTGGTCCTCTCGCTCGTCGGTACCGGTTGCGCGGTGAGGTCGGGTCAGCGTAGGTGACGAGGGCCAGTTTTGGTGATCCACTGCGCACTTCTGCTCATTTGATTGCTCAGGCCGTCTTTACGGTGCAAGACTGAGCAGCAATCGCGCGGATATCGCGCAGGGGAGGAGTTTCCGTGACGCGCCCAGGTAGCGGCATGGCCGCCGACATCGACGAGCAGCCGGCCGGTTACGAGCGGTTGCTCTCCACCGAGCACGCCACAGCCATCGCCCGGGTGGCCGCGACCGTCGCCGAGCGCCGACCCCGGCACGTGGTGTTCACCGCACGCGGCACCTCGGACCATGCCGCGCTCTACGGCGCCTACCTCAGCGAGATCCGCCTCGGCCTGCCGGCCGGCCTGGCCTCGCCCAGCGCGGTCACCCTCTTCGGCGCCCGGCCCGACCTTTCCGACGCCCTGGTCGTCGGGGTCAGCCAGAGCGGCGGATCGCCCGACCTGACGGAGGTGCTCCGGGCCGCCCGCGACTCCGGTGCCCTCACCCTCGCCGTCACCAACGCACCGGACTCCCCGCTGGCCACGACCGCGGAGCTGTCCGTGGACATCGCGGCGGGACACGAGCGGGCGGTGGCCGCCACCAAGACCTACACGGCCGAACTGCTCGCCCTGCTGATGCTTGTGGAGGGGATCCGGGCCGGTGACGGCGCGCTGCCCGCCGAGGAGCGCCGGGCGCTGGCCGACCTGCCCGAGCTGGCCGCCCGCACCCTCACCGACCCCGTCGCGGCTCAGCTCGCGCCGCGCTACCGCTTCGCCGCCCAGATCGTCACCACCGGCCGGGGGTACGCGTACCCGACCGCCCGGGAGGCGGCGCTGAAGCTGATGGAGACGTCGTACCTGCCGGCGCTGGCGTTCTCCGGCGCCGACCTGCTGCACGGGCCGCTGGCCATGACCGACCCGGACGTGCCGGTGCTGGCGGTGGTCGGCTCGGGGCCGGGCGGGCGGTCGATGGGCGAGGTGCTGCCCCGGCTCGGTGAGCGCCGCGCCGACGTGGTGGTGGTCGGCTCCGCCGAGATCGACGGTGCCACCCGCCTCGCCGTCCCCGAGGTCGACGAGCGGTACGCCCCGCTGCTGGACATCCTGCCGTTGCAGCGGCTGGCGTTGGCGCTCGCCCTGACCCGGGGCGAGGATCCGGACGCGCCGCGCGGGTTGAAGAAGGTCACCGCGACGAGGTGACGGTCGGCGTGGCACGCTGGTCGGCGTGTCAACGCTGCGTGATCTCGCCGAGGAGCACACCCGCCTGCGCCGGGTCGACATCGACCACCTGCACCGCATCGCCGGTGACTGGCAGTTGCTGTCCGACCTCTCCTTCGCCGACCTGCTGCTCTGGGTTCCGGTGGACGGCGAGGGCAGCTACCTCTGCGTGGCCCAGGTCCGCCCGACCACCGCGCCCACCGCGTACCAGGACGACCAGGTGGGACGGATCGTGGGCGGCCCGGAGGTGGCGCACCTGGAGGTCGCCTACCGGCAGGGGCGCATCTGGCGGGAGGGCGACCCGGTCTGGTACGGCGACGTGCCCGCCCGGCACGAGGCGATCCCGGTCCGGCTGCGTGCGGCCGACGGCGAATCCGGCGTGGTGATCGCCGTGGTGGGCCGGGACACCAACCTCTCCACCGCCCGTACGCCCAGCCAGTTGGAGTTGAACTACCTGACCACCGCCGACGACCTCGCGCAGATGATCGCCGACGGCACCTTCCCGCCGCCCCGGCACCCGGGCGAGACCACCTCGGCGCCGCGGGTCGGTGACGGGCTGGTGCGGCTGGACGCGGGTGGCAAGGTCACCTACGCCAGCCCCAACGCGCAGTCGGCGTACCGCCGCCTGGGTCACGCCTCGCTGCTGGTCGGTGAGGATCTCGCGGTGCTGCACCGGCGGCTGGCCGGTGACCCCCTGGAGGGCACGGACGCCGCGAACGGCATCCTCGCCGCGTTGCGCGGCGAGGCCCCGCCGCGGCGGGAGATCGACGCGCGCGGGGCGACGATGCTCACCCGGGCCCTGCCACTGATGCCCGCCGGTGTGCCGATCGGCGCGCTGGTGCTGGTCCGCGACATCACCGAGGTACGCCGACGCGACCGTGCGCTGATCACGAAGGACGCCACCATCCGGGAGATCCACCACCGGGTGAAGAACAACCTGCAGACGGTGGCGGCGCTGCTGCGCCTACAGGCCCGGCGGGTGTCCATGCCGGAGGCGCGGGTGGCTTTGGAGGAGTCCGTACGCCGGGTGGCGTCGATCGCTCTGGTCCACGAGACGCTCGCCATGTCCAGCGACGAGGCGGTGGAGTTCGACGGGATCGTCGACCGGGTGGCCAACGCGGCTACCGAGGTGGCGGCGACCGAGGTGACCGTCGCGATGCGCCGGACGGGCACCTTCGGCGTGCTGCCGGCCGAGATCGCCACCTCGTTGGTGATGGTGCTCAACGAGTTGCTGCTCAACGCCGTCGAACACGGCTTCCCGCCGGCTGGTGACGACGCCCCGGTGATCGTCGGCCCGCCGAAGCCGGAGGTGGTGGTCTCGGCTCATCGGCTCCGCAAGATGCTGAACGTCACGGTCACGGACAACGGTCGGGGCCTGCCGGCGGGGTTCGACGCCGAGGGCGGTGCCAAGCTCGGGTTGCAGATCGTCCGGGCGCTGGTCACCGGGGAACTGCGCGGCACCATCGAGTTGCGCCCCGGCGCCGACGGTGGCACCGAGGCGTTTCTGGCCCTTCCGCTGGCGCGCAGCGCACCCGAGGGGCGCGGCGGCGGATGATCTTCCGCCCATCGGTCAGGGCGCGGTCAGCAGGGCGAGGGTGATGCCGGGGTGCGGCCACACCTGGGTCACCGCGAAGCGGTCGCGTAGCGCGTCGCCCTTGGCGCCGGGCACGGCGGCCAGTGGATCGGATCGTCGTCCGGCCAGCACCAGCCATATCCGGTCGACCCCGGCCAGGCACTCCGCTGGCCGGTCGCACTCGGCGGCCCACAGGTCACCCCGACGTTGCTGCCCCTCGGCCAGCAGCGCGTCCCGCGGGGTCCGACCGCCGAGGTGATAGCGCAGGCCGAGATCGAGAAAGAGCCAGCTGCCCCGGGGCGAGTAGACCACCGCGTCACCGGGCTGCCGATCCCTCGCGACGATCTCGGCCACCGCCCGGTAGTCCACAGTCGCGCTGCGTGGCCACTCGTGGGTGCGGCGTAGCGCGGCCTGGTCGGGCAGGCCGAGCAGGCCGGCCAGGGCCACCACCGCGAGTGCGGCGGGCAGCCGGGCGGCGGCGAGCGCCGCGCCGGCCAGCAGGCAGCCGAAGGGCACCACGAAGACCAGGTAGCGGGGCACCCAGAGGGGGACGACCAGCCCGGCGAGAAAGAGCAGCAGCACCGGCGCCAGGACGCAGCTCACCGGCAGCAGCCCCCGGCGGCCCGCCCGGGCCGCGCCGAGCGCGGCGAGTCCGAGCAGCACGCCGCCGACCACGCCGCTCTGCGCCACCCCGCCGGCCAGCGCGGCCAGGTCTCCAGGTCGGGCGGCGTCCACCCAGTCGAGCTGCCGGGCCCGCTGTCCCCGGGCGACCAGGGCCAGCGGCACCACCGTCACCGCCACCGGCACCAGGGCGGCCAGCCAGTATCCGACCATCCGGCCCGGCGACTCCCGTTTCCCAGCACCGCTCGACCCGTCACCCCGGCCCTCGACATCGGCGGGATCGGCGTGGACCGTCCTGGTCAGCACGGCGACCGCGTGGGCGGCGAGGAGGGTCAGGGCCACCAGGTGGGTGAGCCCGAGAGCGGTGGTCGCCGCCGCGTAGCCGAGCCAGCGTCGCCGAGCGGGCCGCCGCAACGCGTCGACAAGCAGCAGCGTACTCAGCACGGCGAGCGCGCTGGCCAGAGCGTACGGCCGCGCCTCCTGCCCGTACCGGGAGGTGCCGGGGAGCACCGCGAACAGTAGGCCGGCGAGGGTGCCGACGCGGGTGTCCCACAGCCGGTGTCCAAGTACGGCGGTCAGACCGGCGGTCGCGGCCATGGCCAGGGCGGAGGGCAGGCGCAGCGCGGCCACCGAGTCGCCGGCCGCCGCCAACCAGGCGTGCATGAACAGGTAGTAGGGGCCGGTGGCGGCGTCGATGGTGCCGGCCAGCCGGAACAGGCCGGTAAGTCCTCGGGTGGCGGCACTCCAGGTCGCCAACTCGTCGCGCCACAGTTGAGCGGCGTCCAGACCCACAAGCGTTGCCAGCAGGGTGACGGTCGCCGGCGCCAGCCACACCGGTACCGAGCGCAGGCGTCCTCCGCTCAGCCGGACGCCGATCCCAGCCGCCGGAATCGACCTATCGGACAAATCCCCCACGTCGCGAGCCTGCCACACGGTGACGCTCGGGGGAGCCGGCAGCGACCGCCCGTGATGTGGGATCACGCACGTGACCATTGGCCGCCCCGCCCGAGGTATGGCAGCATGACGTCCATGACTGCCGCTGTCGTGCGCCGCTTCGTGGCTCGTCGCCACGTCGATTACGGCCGCGTGCGCAGCGCCATCTGTCCGGCTTACTGACGACGCCCGACCATTCCTGCCTCGGGCACGCAGCGCGCCGGCCGTGCAGAGACATCGCTGTCCACGGTCCCTCCGGGAACCGGTCGTCGCGCCCGCGCAGCCCCACCGAGGCGCAGCAGACAACGGAGGACGCCGCGATGGCAGTCAGCGAGATCCCGGCCCGCCCGCCGCGGGCGCCCCGGCGCCCCCGTGGTGAGGGCCAGTGGGCGCTCGGGCACCGGGAGCCCCTCAACCCCAATGAGCGGATCAAGAAGGACGACGATCCGCTGAACGTCCGCGCCCGCATCGAGAACATCTACGCCCACCGTGGATTCGCCTCCATCGACCCGCAGGATCTGCGCGGCCGGTTCCGGTGGTGGGGCCTGTACACCCAGCGGAAGGCGGGCATCGACGGCGGGCGTACCGCCGTGCTGGAACCGCACGAGTTGGAAGACGAGTTCTTCATGCTGCGGGTACGCGTCGACGGCGGCCAGCTCGACCTGACCCAGTTGCGGACGATCGCCGAGATCTCGCGGGAGTTCGCCCGGGACACCGCGGACATCACCGACCGGCAGAACATCCAATACCACTGGATCCGGGTCGAGGACATGCCGGAGATCTGGCGGCGGCTGGAGTCGGTCGGGTTGCAGACCACCGAGGCGTGCGGCGACTGTCCCCGGATCGTGCTGGGCAGCCCGGTGGCCGGGGTGGCCGAGACCGAGCGGGTCGACCCCACTCCCGCCATCGACGAGATCGTCAAGCGGTACGTCGGCGACAAGCAGTTCTCCAACCTGCCGCGCAAGTTCAAGTCGTCGATCTCCTGGCTGGTGGACACCCCGTACGAGGCGAACGACATCGCCTTCCTCGGTGTCGATCACCCGGAGCACGGCCCGGGCTTCGACCTGTGGGTCGGCGGGGGCCTGTCCACCAACCCGATGCTGGCCCAGCGGCTCGGTGCCTGGGTACCGCTGGCCGAGGTACCCGACGTCTGGGCCGGCGTGGTCGGCATCTTCCGCGACTACGGCTACCGCCGGCTGCGCAACCGCGCCCGGCTGAAGTTCCTGGTCGCCGACTGGGGTTTGGCGAAGTTCCGGGAGGTGCTGGAGAAGGAGTACCTCGGTCGGACGCTGCTCGACGGCCCCGCCCCGGCACTGCCGGAGCGGCCGATCGACCACATCGGTGTGCACCGGCAGCGCGACGGCCGCAACTACGTCGGTGCCGCCCCGGTGGTGGGGCGGGTCTCCGGAACCCAGCTCGCCCAGCTCGCGGACGTGGTCGAGGCGCACGGCAGCGAGCGGGTGCGACTCACCGCGTACCAGAAGCTGCTGGTGCTCGACGTGCCGCCGGAGCGGACGGAGTCGCTGATCGGGGGCCTGCGCGAGATCGGCCTGGAGGCCCAGCCGTCGGCCTGGCGGCGCGGCACCATGGCCTGCACCGGCATCGAGTACTGCAAGCTCGCCATCGTCGAGACCAAGGCGCGCGGCGAGGAACTGGTGGACCGGCTGGAGCAGCGACTGCGCGACTTCGACGCGGACATCTCCATCCACATCAACGGCTGCCCCAACGCCTGCGCCCGCACCCAGGTCGCCGACATCGGCCTCAAGGGGCAGTTGGTGACCGGGCCGGACGGCCGTCAGGTGGAGGGCTTCCAGGTGCATCTCGGCGGTGGGCTCGGCATGGCCGAGGGGCGCACCGCAGGCTTCGGGCGCAAGCTCCGTGGCCTGAAGACGACCGCCGAGGAGCTGCCCGGGTACGTCGAGCGGCTGGCCGTTCGCTACCTGGCCGGCCGGACCGAGGGCGAGACGTTCGCCAACTGGGTGATTCGGGTCGACGAGGAGGAACTGCGATGAGTGGTGAGACTCGTTCCGTGCCGCTGTACTGCCCGTACTGCGGCGAGGAGGATCTGCGGCCGAGTGAGACCGGGCACGGTGCATGGGAGTGCCACGCCTGCGCGCGGGTCTTCACGGTCAGGTTCAGCGGCCTGCTCTCCCGGGCGGTGAACCGGTGAGCGCCCTGGTCTCCGCCGCCGGCCTGGGCCTGGTCGGCACCGCCGCCGTGGCCACCGCCGATCCGTCCCGACGCGACCCCGACGAACTGCGGGTGCTGGCCGAACGGGCCGGCCGGGAGCTGGAGGGCGCGCCCGCGTCGGAGATCGCACGGTGGGCGGCGGAGACCTTCGGAAACCGGTTCTGCGTGACCAGCTCGATGGCCGACGCCGTCCTCGCCCACCTGGTCTCCCGGGTCGCACCCGGGGTGGACGTGGTCTTTCTCGACACCGGGCTGCACTTCCCGGAGACTCTCGCGGTCCGCGACGAGGTGGCCCGCACGCTCCCGGTGAACGTCCGGTCCATCCGGCCGCGACTCACCGTGGGTCAACAGGACGGCGAGTACGGACCGCGGCTGTTCAACAGGTCCCCGGACGAATGCTGCCAGCTGCGCAAGGTGGAGCCGCTGGAGCGGGCACTTACCGACTATGACGCGTGGGCCGCCGGCCTGCGTCGCGACGAGTCGCCGACCCGCGCCAACACGCCGGTGGTGACCTTCGACGCGCGTCGGGGCAAGGTGAAGGTCAATCCGATCGCGGCCTGGACGCAGGCGGACGTCGACACGTACATCGCGCGGTGGAACGTGCCGGTCAACGAGCTGTTCCGGCGCGGCTACGGCTCGATCGGTTGCTGGCCGTGCACCCGGCGGACCGGAGCCGGTGAGGACCCACGGGCCGGTCGCTGGGCGATGTTCGAGAAGACCGAGTGCGGGCTGCACGTCTGACCGGAGGCGTCGGCCCAGGTGCCGGCCCGACCGGCGAGCCCCGGTCGGACGGCGATCCGCTGCTGCTGGTCGCCCACGGCAGTCGCGATCCCCGGGCGGCCGAGGCGACCAGGGCTCTGGCCCGGGCGGTCGCCGCCGCTCGCCCGGGTACCCCGGTGCTGGCGAGCTGGCTCGACCATACCGAGCCCGACCCGACCGAGGCGCTGCGCGGGCTGGTCGCGGCCGGCTACTCCCGAGCGGTTCTGGTGCCGCTGCTGCTGACCGCCGCCTACCACCGCCGGGTCGACATTCCGGCGGCGGTGGCGGCGGCCCAGCGATCCGGCCCACCGATCCAGGTGCGGGTCACCGACGTGCTCGGGCCGGTGCGGGGTGAGGTGGACCCGGCGCTGCTGGCCGGGTTGCGGCGGCGGCTGGGCGAGGCGCGGCCGGGTCGGTGCGACGCCGTGGTGCTGGCCGCTGCGGGCACCCGGGACGCCGCGGCCCGGGGATCCGTCGGCCGGGTGGCTGCCGCGTTGGGCGCGGCCCTGAACATCCCGACCCGGGTGTCGTACGCCTCGGCGGCGCCGCCGGATGCCGGTGCGGCGGTGAACCGGCTGCGGGCGGCTGGCGCGCGACGGGTGGCCGTGGCGGCTTACTTCCTGGCCCCCGGGTTGTTCCACGACTCGGTGACGGCGTCTGCCCGGGACGCGGGTGCGGTCGCCGTGGCATCCCCGCTCACCGACGTACCGGATCTGGTGGACCTGATAATCCGCCGGGTAACCACCACGCCGACTCACCCCTGACTCTCCGTACCGACCGAAGAACCGCGCAACGTCAGGCGTGTTGCGGCCGCAATTTTCGCCGACGCAGCACTAGCGATGATATTGCGGGGAACATGAACGGTGATTCAGGTTGGGCAGCAGAACGCCCCGGCGGGCTGAGCCGGCCGGGGCGTTTCGCTTCGTACGTGTGTAGTGGTCAGGCGGAGTGAGCGCGCAGCACCCGGAGGCCGCCGCGACGCTTGACGGCGCGCCGCTCCTCCTCGCTCATCCCGCCCCAGACGCCAGCGTCCTGACCGGATTCCAGCGCCCACTGCAGGCACTGGTCGGTCACGGAGCAGCGCCGGCAGACGGCCTTGGCCTGCTCGACCTGCAGGAGAGCCGGACCGGACGTCCCGATCGGGAAGAACAGCTCCGGGTCCTCGTCGCGGCAGACAGCATGGTGACGCCAGTCCATGGCGGCAACACTCCTCATTCTGGATGGGTGGCAGATGTTGCTTGTTGGTGCTTTTCCTATATGCATCCGCATTGCCGATGGTGACGCTTCGCGTCCGCCATTTCGGCAATGCGTGAGCAGGCTGTTGGCCCCGGAAGCCTGCTGGAAAAGCTCAACTTGCCGAGCATGTCCAGGCAATGTCCCGGTAACTCAAGTTCGCTTGTGAATACTTTCACGAACTCACGCGATGTCAAGGGTGGCGCTCGGAAAAACTCCGGACGGTGAGCAAGCCCACAACCCATTTGTCCGGGTTCCAGATCTCTCCGGCTACCCGTCGTATCACAGTCGAGGATCAATATAGTACAGTCCGCCGCGCATTGCTGACATTTCCGGCATCCGTCCCGGGTGTCGCAGCCGTCGCGCCGGGGGTGCCGCCGACTACCTCACCCCGGTGGTACCGGAGACCTAACAGATTACTCTGAGTGCGGCGGGAACGCTTGTGAATCTGATTTTTTCCCGCTCGCCAAGATAGTCGCCGTCGAGCTGAAATGCCTGCGGACGGCTCGCGACCAGCGTGAACTCGGCCACGTCATGCAGCCGCAGGACCTGACGACCATGCGGATCGGGCGTCGGAGAGAAGAATTGCGTCACGGTGCGTGTCGTGCTGGCGACGCCGAGCTGGCGCAGGGCCAGCACGTCGAGCCCCAGATCGAACGATGCGGCCGGATTCGGGTTGACCTCCCGGTCCCCGACGTACGTCCATGGTGCGGTGTTCTGCACGATGATCGTGGCCAGTTCGCCCTCGGTCGCCTCGCCCGGCCGCTCCAGCTGGATGGCCGGGTGCCGCCGCTCGTTGCCCAGCAGGAACTGCGCGGTGAACGCCCGGAAGTAGAGCGAGGGGGAGGAGACCCGGCCACGGCGGCGAGCCTCCTCGACCCGGTGGATCACCGACGCGTCGAGCCCGAAGCCGGCGCAGAAGGTGAAGTAGCGGTCGTCGGCCCGACCGAGGCCGATCGTGCGGCGCCGGCCCAGCCGCAGCCCCTCCATGATCATGCTGGCGCCCTCCGGCCATTCCCGGGGCAGGCCGAGCGCCCGGGCGAAGACGTTTGTCGAGCCGCCCGGCACGGTGGCCAGGGCCGGCAACCGGTCGGCGGTCGGTTCGGCGCCACCCGCGGTGGTCGCTGTCATCAGCCCGTTGACCACCTCGTTCACCGTGCCGTCGCCACCGAGGGTGACCACCGCGTCGACACCCTCCTCGGCGGCCTCCCGGGCCAGCGTGGTGGCGTGGCCGCGCTGGCGGGTGTAGCGCACGGAGAGGTCGACCTCGCTGCGCAGCGCTCGGACGAGCACGTCACGCGCGCGCTCACTGGTGGTGGTGGCCTTCGGATTGACCAGCAGGACGGCCCGCATGGGCGGCACTGTACTCCGAGCCGTCACCGGTATCGTGACCGCGTGACCATCGACCCCGACCCGACCCCCGTCACGCTCCGTTGGGCGGTCCGGCTGCTGCGCGGCCAGGCGGTCGCCGTCGGGCTGGTCGCCGCCTGGCTGATCTTCGCGGATCTGACCGCCACCACCACCCACCTGACGTCGGCGCTGCTGGTGACGGCCTTCGCCGTCGGTGCCGCAGTCGCTCTCTGGGCGCTGGGCGGCGCCCTGCTCCGACGGCGAGCCGGTGCCCGCGCGCCGGCCATCGTGCTTCAGCTCATGCTGTTGCCGATCGGCTGGTTCATGATCCAGGGCGGGCTCGGTTGGCTCGGCGTGCCGCTGATCGCGCTCGGCGTCGGGGTCACCTGGTTGCTGGTGAGCCCGCCGACCACCCGCGCTCTGGGCTTCGAGTGAGCTGACCCGGGCGGCCGGTCACCAACCGGAGGCGCGCCGGGTGAGCAGCGAGATGGTCGCCCGGCCGTCGGTCGCCCGCGCCCCCGCCGAGGTGGTCAGCGCGGTGAGTACCTTCCAGGCGAACGACGACTCCGCCGGCAGCCGGGCGCCGGACATCGTCGGCACGGTCACCTCGACGGTCAGTGCGTCCTCGGTGACGGAGAAGCGACAGTCCAGTTCGGCATCCGTGGCGGCGATGGCGAGCAGCATCGCGCACGCCTCGTCGACCGCGATGCGCAGATCCTCGATCTCGTCCAGGGCGAACTGGAGACGGGCCGCGAGGCCGGCCGTGGCGGTGCGGAGAACGCTCAGATATCCGCCGTCCGCAGGCACGGTGAGGTGCACGATGTCGTCATCGGTCGTCGGCTGGCCGGTCAGTTGAGTCACCACTCATCCCCCCGGTCGGGGACTCTACCCGCTCGGGCCGCCACGCGTCTGATGACGGTAGGTACGGCGGCCGGACGGCCCGGGTGGCCCACTCCGAACGAGACCGCCTGACGGCAATCGAGGGCCGCAACGCGTCGGCGGTCGGCGCGTCCGCAATGGGACACGCCGACCGCCGACGCGGTGAACAGCTTCAGGTGCCGTACGCGGACGACCTCACGCCTGCTTGGTCTCCCAGAAGATCTTGGAAATCTCGTCGATCTTCTGAAGCAGCTCGTCCGCCTTGGTCGGGTCCGTGGCGCCCTTGGCACCGGCGGCGCCGGCCAGCTTGGTGGCCTCGTTGAACAACTGGTGCAGGTGCGGGTACTTCTCGAAGTGCGGGGGCTTGAAGTAGTCGGTCCACAGCACCCAGAGGTGGTGCTTGACCAGTTCCGCCCGCTGCTCCTTGATCAGGATGGCCCTGGTGCGGAATTCCGGGTCGGTGTTGGCCTGGTACTTCTCGCAGATCATTTTCACCGACTCGGCCTCGATGCGGGCCTGCGCGGGGTCGTAGACGCCGCAGGGCAGGTCGCAGTGGGCGCTGGCGCTCACGCGGGGCGTAAGGATGCGTGGAAGTCGCATCGGGATCCTCCATGGGAAGTTTGCGATGATCCAAGACGACATTACTCCTGGACGGTGGTCCCCGAGGCGGCTGGAGGTGAAACCCGTGCCCGCCCCCCGGCTGCAGTGGCCGCTGTCGGCCGTGCTGGTGACCGGGCCCTCCATGGCACCCACGCTGCGTCACGGCGACGCGGTGCTGGTACGCCGGGGCGGCCGGGAGACCCGGCCCGGTGACGTGGTGATCGCGGTTTTCCGCAGCCGACCCGACCTGCTGGTGGTCAAACGCGCGGTCCGCCCGGTCGACGGCGGCTGGTGGCTGTCCGGTGACAACGGCCTGGTCACCGACGACTCCCGGGCGTACGGCGTGGCGGACGTGCAGGGTCGGGTGATCGTCCGGTACTGGCCCCGACCCGGCCGGGTGCCGCCAAGACCGTTATGAACCTGCTCACATACTGGACCCCTGGGCCTGACTATGCTCGGAAGTGCCCGGGTGACCCCCCGCACCGCCGCCGCTCGCTCGCCTCACCGTGCGCCCGACCGGCCGGCCCAGTTGCTCGATCATTCTGGAGTCACCATGTCTTCGTCCACCGTGGACCCTGCTGATCCCGTCTTCCAACTGCACCGAGGCGGCAAGATGGCCGTCGTCTCGACCGTGCCGCTGACCAGCCGGGACGATCTCTCCCTCGCGTACACCCCGGGTGTGGCCCGGGTCTGCGAGGCGATCGCCGCCGACCCGGCCCTCGCCCACGACTACACCTGGGCCTCGCGCGCCGTCGCGGTCGTCACCGACGGCTCGGCCGTACTCGGTCTCGGCAACATCGGCCCGAGCGCCGCGCTGCCGGTGATGGAGGGCAAGGCCGTGCTGTTCAAGCAGTTCGGCGGGGTCGACGCGGTACCGGTCTGCCTGGCCACCCAGGACGTCGACGAGATCGTCGCGGTGGTCACCGCGCTCGCGCCGTCGTTCGGTGGCATCAACCTGGAGGACATCAGCGCACCACGGTGCTTCGAGGTGGAGCGGCGGCTCGACGAGGCGTTGGACATCCCCGTCTTCCACGACGACCAGCACGGCACCGCGATCGTCGTGCTGGCCGCGTTGCGCAACGCCGCGACGCTGCTCAACCGCAAACTCGGCGACCTGCGGGTGGCGGTGAGCGGCGCGGGAGCGGCCGGCGTGGCGGTGACCAGGATGCTGGTGGCCGGCGGCGTGGACCCGGAGCGGGTGGTGGTCTGCGACTCCCGGGGCATCATCTCCCGGCAGCGCACCGGCCTCACCGGGACGAAGGCCGAACTCGCCGAGCTGACCAACGCCGACGGTCGGCAGGGCGACGTCGCCGAGGCGCTGCGCGACGCCGACGTGCTGATCGGGGTCTCCGGCGGGCTGATCCCCGAGCGGGCGGTGGCCGGCATGGCGCCGGGCGGCATCGTGTTCGCGCTGGCCAACCCCACCCCGGAGGTGGATCCGGAGGTGGCCGCCCGGCACGTCGCGGTGGTCGCCACCGGCCGCAGCGACTACCCGAACCAGATCAACAACGTGTTGGCCTTCCCGGGCGTGTTCCGCGGCGCACTCGACGCCCGAGCCACCCGGATCACCGACGCGATGAAGGTCGCCGCCGCCGACGCGATCGCCTCGGTGGTCGCCGAGACGCTGACGCCCGAGGCCATCGTGCCCTCGCCGCTCGACCCGCGGGTGGCACCGGCGGTGGCCGACGCGGTCGCCGAGGCGGCCCGCCGGGACGGCGTGGCTCGCGCCTGAGGTTCGCGAAAGGGCCCTGTCCGCGCGTGGACAGGGCCCTTCTTAACGGGCGCTCAGCTTGTTACGGTGCGGATCATGCGTGCCGCCTTCGCCTCCCGTTTCGACGACGCCGACCCGCTCGCGGCGCTCACCGTCGGTGAGCAGCCCGAGCCGAGCCTGCCCGACGACGACTGGGTGACGCTGCGCGTCACGGCCAGTTCGCTCAACCACCACGACCTGTGGTCCCTCCGCGGCGTCGGGCTCCGCGCCGAACAACTGCCGATGATCCTCGGCTGTGACGCGGCCGGAGTGGACCCGGACGGCAACGAGGTGGTCGTGTACCCCGTCGTGCCGACACCGGGGGACCCACGCGGGATGTCCATCCTCTCCGAGCACTTCCCCGGCACGCTGGCGGAGCGGGTGGCCGTACCCCGGTCGAACCTGCTGCCGCTGCCGGCGGGGCTGGCGGCGGCCGACGCCGCGTGCCTGCCGACGGCCTGGTTGACGGCCTGGCGGATGCTCACCACGAAGGGTCGGGTCGACGACGCCGAGGCCATCCTGGTCCAGGGCGCCGGCGGCGGCGTGGCCACCGCAGCCGTCGCGCTGGCCGTCGCGCTCGGCAAGCGGGTGTACGCGACCAGCCGCGACGCCGCCAAGCGCGAACGCATCGCCGAGCTGGGCGCGACCGCCGTGGAACCGGGCGCGCGGCTGCCCGAGCGGGTCGACCTGGTGATCGAGACGGTCGGTGCGGCCACCTTCGACCACTCCATGAAGTCGGCCGCCCTGGGTGCCCGGATCGTGGTCTCCGGCGCGACCGCCGGCCACGAGCCGACTGTCAACCTGCGCCGGGTCTTCGCCATGCAGTTGGAGATCCTGGGCACCTCGATGGGCACGCCGGACGAGTTGGCCGCCCTGCTGACGTTCTGCGCCGAGCGGGGGGTGCGTCCGGTGATCGACAGCGTGGTGCCGTTCAGCCGCGTCGGCGACGCTTTCGCCCGGCTGCACTCCGGTGACGTCTTCGGCAAGGTGGTCGTCGACCACGCCGCGTGAGCATCCGGACCGCCCGGATCCGTGCCGTCGACGGAGGCTGCCGCCACGCCAGCCGGGTGAGGCGGTCGCTTACAGGTTGTCGTCCAGGGTGGCGATGTCGTCGCGGGAGGCGGCGGTGGGGATGCGCTTCTTGGCTTCGGCGTCGCCGTAGAGCGTCCAGCGCAGGAACTCGGTGGTGGTGTCGGCGACCACCCGCAGCGCGGCCCCCTCGCCGCGCAGCAGGGCACGGCCGTGGTCGCCGTCGGGCAGGCTCAGCATCGCCTTCGGCCACGGCACCTTGTCGTACACGGCCTTGCCGGCGGCGTACTGCACCACCTCGTCGGCCTGGCCGTGCACGAACAGCTGCGGCGCGGCGGCACCGGCGAACGCGGTGCCCACCCCGAGGGCGGTGCCGGCGAAGACGACTCCGGCGGCCAGTCGCTCGTCGCGGCCGGCGGTGAACAGCCCGATGGTGGTCACCGCACCCGCCGAGTGACCGGCCGCGGCCACCCGGTCGGTGGCCAGCCGGCCGCGTAGCGGATCACCGTCCCGGGCGTCGAGGGCGAGCACCCGGGTCAGCGCGTACGACACGTCGGCCGGCTGGTTGAGCACATCCAGCACGTTGTTCTCGCCGCCACCTCGGGAGGTCTTCGGGAAGGTCGGCGCGGCCACCACGAAACCGGCCGAGGCCCACCGGGTCAACAGCGACTCGTAGTCGTCGGGACGGCCGCCCAGGCCGTGGCTGAACATGATCACGGGGAACTTCCCGTCGGCGGCGTCGGCACCGCTGGCCGGCTCCCCGCCGGCCCGGCCGGCCGCCGGGTACCAGACGGTCACCGGCAGCGGCCGGTCGCCGTCGCGGTTCAGCTTCAGCTGCCGTACGCCGAGCGCGAAGGTGTCTTCCGGGGCGCTGCCGGCAGGGGCCGCCGGCGAGACCGGTGGCGCAACGGAGGCGGTGGCCTGCGGCGTGGGCACATCCACCCGCTCGGCGGGCTCACGGTCGGCGGAACACCCGACCAGGGCGCTGACGAAGAGGGTGATGGCGACCAGAGCGGGAGCGGCACGACGGGACATGGCTCCGATTGTGCCCGCACCGATCTCCGAAACCGCCGTCCCGGTCGCGTCGATCTTGCACTTTTGGTCACGGGAATGTCGGTTTTGATGATGATTGTCGAGACAAGAAATGCAAGATCGTGGGTGGTTCAGGGCATGGCGGCTGGACGGGTTTCGCTAAGGTTCCCGGCATGGCTGAGAACTACACCGACCCGAGCGGCAACACCGAGGCGTTCCGTGCCTTCGCCAACACGGACGCCGCCCCGGCGGAGGCGGCGTCGCGTACCGGTTTGATCATCGGGGCGGCCGTGGTCGCCGCGGTGCTGCTCGCTCTCGCCACCTGGCTCGCCTTCGGCTGATCGGCCGGCCCACCGGCTGGTCGGCGTGCGCCGACGGTCCGAAGGCGAAGACTGCGGCGACGGTCGCCAGTAGGACGGCGCCGTGCCCGATGGGTGTCAGCTGCCGCCCGTGACCACGGCCCGGGCGGCGCGGGCGATCTCCCGCTCCTCGTCGGTACCGATGACGCAGACGGCTACCTCCGCGCCGTCCGGCGAGACGAGCCGGTCGCCGCTGCCCGCGTTGCGGTCCGGGTCGACCGTGATGCCGAGCCGGTCCAGCCCGGCCAGCGCCGCCGCGCGTACCGGTGCCGCGTGCTCGCCGACCCCGGCGGTGAAGGTGACCGCGTCCACCCGACCGAGCAGCGCGTAGTACGCCCCCACGTAGCCGGTGATCCGGCGGCAGTAGACGTCGAAGGCGAGCGCTGCGGCCTCGTCGCCGGCCGCCCGGTGGGCGAGCAGCTCGCGTACGTCGTTGACCCCGCTCAGCCCGAGCAGGCCGCTGCGGTGGTTGAGCAGGTCATCGATCTCGTCGACGCCCAGTCCGCCCTCGCGGCGCAGGTGGAACACGATCGTCGGATCGAGGTCACCACTGCGGGTGCCCATCACCAGGCCCTCCAGCGGCGACATGCCCATCGAGGTGGCGACGCTTCGTCCGCCGGCCACCGCACACGCGCTGGCGCCGTTGCCCAGGTGCAGCGTGATGGTGTTGATCTCCTCGTACGGGCGGTCCAGCAGTTCCGCCGTGCGCCGGGACACGTACGCGTGGGAGGTGCCGTGGAAGCCGTACCGCCGGATCCCGTACCGCTGGGCGACCTCGCGGTCGATCGCGTACGTGGCGGCGGAGTCGGGCAGCGTGTGGTGGAATGCGGTGTCGAAGACCGCTACCTGCGGCACCCCGGGCAGGGCCTCGCGGGCCACCTCGATGCCGGCGAGGTTCGCCGGGTTGTGCAGGGGCGCCAGCGGCACCAGGTCGGTGATGGCGGCCAGCACCTCGTCGTCGACAAGCGTCGGTGCGGTGAACCGCAGGCCGCCGTGCACCACCCGGTGCCCCACGGCGGCGAGGCCGGTCAGGTCCAGTCCGTCCAGGATCTGCCGGATCGCACCGGTGTGGTCGCTCGGCCCACCGCCCGGCTCACCGATCCGTTCGACGGTGCCCTTGTCCAGCACGCGGTCGCCGTCGTACAGCCGGTACTTGATCGACGATGATCCGCTGTTGAGCACCAGCACCTTGCTCACGGGTGCACCTCGGCGAGCGCGGCGGCCTGGATGGCGGTGATCGCCACGGTGTTGACGATGTCCGGCACGGTTGCCCCCCGGGACAGGTCGTTTACCGGCCGGCGCAGGCCCTGCATGACCGGCCCGACGGCCACCGCTCCGGCGGAGCGCTGCACCGCCTTGTACGTGTTGTTGCCGGTGTTCAGGTCGGGGAAGATGAAGACCGTCGCGCGGCCGGCGACCGCGCTGCCCGGCAACTTGGTGGCGGCCACGGCCGGGTCGATGGCCGCGTCGTACTGGATCGGGCCCTCGACGGCCAGTTCGGGTCGGCGCTTGCGGACCAGCGCGGTGGCCGCCGCGACCTTCTCCACGTCCTCGCCCGCGCCCGAACTGCCGGTCGAGTACGACAGCATCGCCACCCGGGGCTCGATGCCGAACCGGGCTGCGGTGTCCGCCGAGCTGATGGCGATGTCGGCGAGTTGGGCGGCGTCCGGATCGCGGTTGACCGCGCAGTCGCCGTAGACCAGCACCCGGTCGGCGAGCAGCATGAAGAAGACGCTGGAGGCAACGGAGACCTCCGGCATCGTCTTGACGATCTCGAAGGCCGGCCGGATGGTCGCCGCCGTGGTGTGCGTGGCACCGGAAACCATGCCGTCAGCGTGGCCCGCCCACACCATCATGGTGCCGAAGTAGTTGGGTTGAGCGACGATGTCGTGCGCCAGTTCGGCGGTGACCCCCCGGTGTGCGCGCAACTTCGCGTACGCCTCGGCGAACTCGTCGCGCCACGGGCTGCTCGCCGGGTCCGCCACCCGGGCCTCGCCGATGTCCACTCCCAACTCCCGGGCCCGCCGGGCGACCTCCTCGGGCCGGCCGAGCAGGGTCAGATCGGCCACCCCCCGGCGTAACAGGATCTCGGTGGCGCGCAGGATCCGCTCCTCGGTCCCCTCCGGCAGGACCAGGTGCCGACGTCGGGCCCGGGCCCGGTCGATCAGGTCGTACTCGAACATCAACGGGGTGACCCGCGCGGACCGGCTGACGCGTAGCCGGCCAGCCAGCTCGACGGTGTCCACGTGCGCCTCGAAGGCACCGAGCGCGGCCTCCACCTTCCGGGGGTTTCCGGCGCTGGGTCGGCCCTCGATCCGGCTCGACGCGGCCACCGTGTGGTAGCTGTCGCTGGTCACCGAGAGCACCGCGAGCCGGGCGTTCAGCGCCTCCACCAGGCGCATCGCCCGGGGGTCGGGCGGCACGCCGAGGGTGAGCACCAACCCGGCCAGCGACACCTGACCGGCGACGTGCGCGGCGCTCGCCGCCACCAGCAGGTCGTCCCGGTCACCCGGCATGATCAGCAGCGCGCCCTCGGTCAGGTGCTCCAGCAGGGTCGGCACGTGGGCCGCACCGACGACGTAGTCGAGCACGTCGCGGGCGAGCGCGGTCTCGTCACCGGCCAGCAGCGTGGCGCCCAGCGCCCCCGCCACCTCCGCCACCGTCGGCGCGGAGACGCTCGGCACCTCCGGGATGGCGTACGCGGGGACCGGCAGCCGGGGCAGCGCCATCGCCCCGGGGACCCGGTTGGCCAGCACCGCGAGTACGGTCGCGCCGAGGTCGGCGAGGTCGTGGTAGGCGCCCCGGGCGGCGGCGGCGATCGCCGACGGCTGCTGCCCGTACCCGTCGACCACCGGTACCACGACGCTGCCGAACTCCGTGGCCAGCCGGGCGTTGAAGGCCAGCTCGCGCGGGCCGGCGGTGTCACCGGCGGCAGCGAAGTCACTGCCGACCACGACCATCGCCGCGAACCGCCGTTCCACGTCCCGGTAGCGCTCGACGATCCGGGAGATCAGCTCCTCCCGACGACCGTCGGCGACCAGGGCGGTGGCCTCGGCGTACGTGGTGCCGTTCAGGTCTGCCACCGGTAACCCCACCCGGTAACGCTCGCTGAGCAGGGTGAGGATCGGATCGGGGCGATCCTGCGCGACCAGCGGACGGAACACGCCGATCCCGCCGACCTGCCGGGACAACAACTCGGCGAGGCCGAGGGCGATTGTCGACTTCCCCCCGCCCGAGCCGACACTGGTCAGGTAAACGCTCCGGGCCACGGCACTCACGCTACAAGATCAGGGTTGTTCCCGCGTAGGTCCTCGGACCCGGCCACCCGGGCCGTCCGGCGTGGTGGCACGGTGATCAGTCGTCGTCTTCGTCGTCGAGCCGGGCCAGCCAGGTGGCGAGCCGCTCGATCGGAACCTCGAACTCCGGGTTCGCGTCGACGAAGTCACGCAGCCGGGCACCCAGCCACTCCAGGCTGACCTGCTCGTCGCCGCGCCGCTCGACCAGTTCCTCGATGCCCCGGTCGGTGAAGTACATGGATCTGCTCGCTTCCTCACCGGAACCCGGTGAAGCCGGCCGGTCCCGCCCCACCAGTGGGCGGGACGGGACCGGGTCAGTTCTCGTCAGGGGCGGGGAAGTGCCGCCTCGATCAGCGCGTTCTGCTCGACCTCGTGCATCTTCGCCGACCCGACGGCCGGAGCCGCGGCGGCCGGACGGGAGATGCGGCGCAGCCGGACACCGTCGAGGTGCTCCAGCAGGTTGAGTGCGACGAACGACCAGGAGCCCTGGTTGGCCGGCTCCTCCTGCACCCAGGCGAAGTCCTCCGCGTTCGGGAACTGCGCGAGCGCGGCCCGGATCTCCTCCACCGGCATCGGGTAGAGCTGCTCCAGCCGGATGATCGCCGTGTTGGTGATGCCGCGCTCCTGCCGGGCCTGGAACAGGTCGTAGTAGACCTTGCCCGAGCAGAGCAGCACCCGCTTGACCCGCTCGGGGTTGCCGGCCGCCGGGTCGGCCAGCACCGGGGAGAAGGTGCCGGTGGTGAAGTCCTCGACCGAGGAGACGCAGAGCTTGTGCCGCAGCAGCGACTTCGGCGTGAACACCACAAGCGGCTTGCGCTTGGGCGAGAGGGCCTGGCGGCGCAGCAGGTGGAAGTAGTTCGCCGGGGTGGTCGGGTTCGCCACCCGCATGTTGTCCTCGGCGCAGAGCTGAAGGAAGCGCTCCGGGCGACCGGAGGTGTGGTCCGGCCCCTGACCCTCGTGGCCGTGCGGCAGCAGCAGGGTGACCGCGGAGCGCTGGCCCCACTTCACCTCGCCGGAGGAGATGAACTCGTCGATCACCGTCTGGGCCCCGTTGACGAAGTCGCCGAACTGCGCCTCCCAGCAGACCAGCGCGTCGACGTTCTCCACCGAGTAGCCGTACTCGAAGCCCATCGCCGCGTACTCGCTCAACAGCGAGTCGTGCACGAAGAACCGGGAGCGCTCGCCGTCGGCGGTGAGCGACTTCAGCGGCAGGTAGTCGTCGCCGGTCTCCGCATCGACGATCGAGGCGTGCCGCTGCACGAAGGTGCCGCGACGCGAGTCCTGCCCGGCGAGCCGCACGGTGACCCCGTCGTGCAGCAGCGCACCGAGGGCGATGATCTCGCCGAAGCCCCAGTCGATGTTGCCCTCGACGGCCATCCGGGCCCGCCGGTCGAGCAGCTGTTGGATCCGCTTGTGCGGGGTGAAGCCGTCGGGCAGGTTGACGTGCGCCGCACCGATGGCCTTGATGACCGACGCCTCGGTCGCGGTCTCCACCTGCGGCTCGGGCTCGTCCTGCCGGGGCGGGCGGCTCAGCTGGCGTGGCGTGCTGGCCGCGTCGCGGGTGGCCTTGAAGACCCGCTCCAACTGTGCCTGGTAGTCGCGCAGCAACTCCTCGGCGTCTTCCACGGTGATGTCACCCCGCCCGATCAGCTCCTCGGTGTAGAGCTTGCGGACCGAGCGCTTCGAGTCGATGATCCGGTACATCTGGGGGTTGGACATCGAGGGGTCGTCGCCCTCGTTGTGCCCGCGCCGCCGGTAGCAGACCAGGTCGATGACGACGTCCTTGTTGAACGCCTGGCGGTACTCGAAGGCGAGCCGGGCGACCCGGACCACGGCCTCCGGGTCGTCGCCGTTGACGTGGAAGATCGGGGCCTGGATCATCCGGGCCACGTCGGTGCTGTAGAGGCTGGAGCGGCTGTACTCCGGGGCGGTGGTGAAGCCGACCTGGTTGTTGACCACCACGTGGACCGTCCCGCCGGTGCGGTAACCACGTAGCTGGGAGAGGTTGAGCGTCTCAGCCACCACGCCCTGGCCGGCGAAGGCAGCGTCGCCGTGCACCGCCAGCGGCAGCACGGTGTAGCCCTCCAGCTTGAGGTCGATGCGGTCCTGCTTGGCCCGGACGATCCCTTCCAGCACCGGGTCGACGGCCTCCAGGTGCGACGGGTTCGCCACCACCGAGACCTTCACGGCGTGGTCGCCGTCGGGGGTGGTGAACTTGCCGTTCTGGCCCAGGTGGTACTTCACGTCGCCCGAGCCCTGGGTGGAGCGTGGGTCCAGGTGCCCCTCGAACTCGGAGAAGATCTTCTCGTACGGCTTGCCGACGATGTTGGCAAGCACGTTGAGCCGGCCCCGGTGGGCCATGCCGATGACCACCTCGTCCAGCCCGCCCTCGGCGGAGGCCTCCAGCACCTCACCGAGCAGCGGGATGAGCGACTCGCCGCCCTCCAACGAGAAGCGCTTCTGGCCGACGTACTTGGTCTGTAGGAAGGTCTCGAACGCCTCGGCCGCGTTGAGCCGGTTGAGCACGTGCTTCTGCTCGCCGGCCGGCGGCTTCTCGTACTTGCGCTCGACCCGCTCCTGGATCCAGCGACGCTCGGCCGGATCCTGGATGTGCATGTACTCGATGCCGACCCGGCGGCAGTACGAGTCGCGCAGTACGCCGAGGATCTCCCGCAGCTTCATCCGCTGCCGGCCGGCGAAGCCGTTGACCGGGAAGGTGCGGTCCAGGTCCCACAGGGTCAGCCCGTGCTGGAGGACGTCCAGATCCGGATGCTTACGGATCTTGAACTCCAGCGGGTCGGTGTCGGCCATCAGGTGGCCACGCACCCGGTAGGAGTGGATCAGCTCGTGGACCCGGGCGGTCTTGTTGATCTGACCCTCGCTGTCGACCGCCACGTCGCGCATCCAGCGCACCGGCTCGTAGGGGATCCGCAGCGAGGTGAAGATCTGGTCGTAGAAGCCGTGCTCGCCGAGCATCAGCTCGTGCATGACCTTGAGGAACTCGCCGGACTGCGCGCCCTGGATGATCCGGTGGTCGTACGTGCTGGTCAGCGTGATGACCTTGCTGACCGCCAGCTCGGCCAGGGTGGCCTCGCTCATGCCCTGGTACGGCGCCGGGTACTCCATGGCGCCGACCCCGATGATCGCGCTCTGGCCCTGCATCAGCCGCGGCATGGAGTGCACCGTGCCGATGCCGCCGGGGTTGGTGAGCGAGATCGTGGTGCCGGAGTAGTCCTCCATGGTCAGCTCGTTGCGGCGGGCACGCCGGACGACGTCCTCGTACGCCTGCCAGAACTGCCGGAAGTCCATCTGCTCGCAGGCCTTGATGGAGGGAACCACCAGGTTGCGGCTGCCGTCGGGCTTGGTCAGGTCGATGGCGATGCCCAGGTTGACGTGCTCGGGGCGGACCATCACCGGCTTGCCGTCGACCTCGGCGAAGGAGTTGTTCATCTCGGGGTGCGCGACCAGTGCCCGCACCAGGGCGTAGCCGATCAGGTGGGTGAAGCTGACCTTGCCGCCGCGCCCCCGGGCGAGGTGATTGTTGATCACGATGCGGTTGTCGACCAGGAGCTTTGCCGGCACGGCTCGGACGCTGGTGGCGGTCGGTACGGCCAGCGACGCGTCCATGTTCTGGACGATCTTGGCAGCCACTCCGCGCAGCGGCGTGGTCTGTGGCCCGTTGGCGGTGGGCGCGGTCCGGGTCGGCTGGCTCTTCGTCGGCTCCGCCTTGGTGGCGGCCGGCTTCGCGGTGGTCGGCTTCGACGCAGCGGGCGCCGGCTTCGACGTCGCCGTCGTGGTGCGGCGTTCCCCCTTGCCCGCCGGCTCGGCCTTGGCCGCCGGTTCGCTCTTCGGGGCCGCCTCGGTCCTGGCCGGGGTGGCGTCCTTGGCCGCGGCGGTGGTGGCCGGCCGGCCGTCACCGGTGCCCGCTGTGCTCTGGCCGGGCCGGTAGTCGGCGAAGAAGTCGTGCCAGGCCGGGTCGACGCTGCTGGGATCGGCGAGGTAGCGCTGGTACATCTCCTCGACGATCCACTCGTTCGGGCCGAAACCCGCCAGTGGGTTCTCCTGCGAAGTCTGCTGGGTCGACACGGCCGGTAATCGCCTCTTTCACGCGGGTTTGTGTGTCACGCGGTGCCCGATGCGCCGGGACGGACGCACAGGACGGTTCCAGGCTACGCCGTAGCGAACCCCGGGGCATTTCCGCCTCCGTCGCGTGGTCGGATTCACAGAAGATGCCAGAAGTTCGGTTAGCGCTGCGTATTCCCTTGATCGCTGCTATGGCC
This sequence comes from Micromonospora sp. NPDC000442, assembly GCF_042898635.1. Classification (NCBI taxonomy): domain Bacteria; kingdom Bacillati; phylum Actinomycetota; class Actinomycetes; order Micromonosporales; family Micromonosporaceae; genus Micromonospora; species Micromonospora sp. NPDC000442. The sequence goes on from NZ_JBIAYZ010000016.1 coordinate 50,936, forward strand.
GACGGGCCCGGTACGCCGGCTGTCCACCGGTGTACCGGGCCCGTCGGGGCGGAGGCGACCCGAGTCGGGCCGCCCGGGTGTCAGGAGATGTCGCGGCGCCGGGTGATGAGGATTCCGGCGACGCCGCTGACCACGGCGTAGCCCACCAGCACGAGCGCACCGACCCACCAGGCGGGCAGCATCTCGTTCTCGCCTGGCGTGATCATGATCTGGGAGGCGGCGGCCGGCCAGACCACCTGCCACTTGATCACGGCCATGTTGTCCAGCACGTTGGCCAGCAGCAGGAAGAGCAGGCCCACCACCTGGGTACCGATCAGGTAGAGCACCGAGGCGGTGATCACCGCGCCCAACTGGTTGGTGATCAGCGTGCCGATGCCCACGCCGAGCACGGTCCAGATCGCGTACGCCATCAGGTTGAGCAGCAGGGCCCGCTGGACCTCCCACTCGCCGAGCTGCGTGCCGTAGTCGTTCAGCGACAGGAACGTCGCACCGGCGGCGAGGTCGATAAGCGTGGTCACCAGCCAGAACGCGAAGCCGAGCAGGCTGGCCGCGACGAGCTTGCTGGCGATCACCGAGGTGCGTCGCGGGGTGGCCAGGAACGTCGTGGTCGCGGTCTGGTGGAAGAACTCGTTGGTGACCATGAGGATGCCGATGAGCATCACGAACATCAGGCCCAGGTACTGCCCCGAGGTGTAGAGGTTCGCGGCCTGGGCGGGCGCGGAGGCGGCGTCGCCGGTGTAGCCGAACTCCTCGCCACCGCCACTGAGGGTCTCGCTGGCCAGCCAGGCGTTGAAGGCGAAGGCCAGGGCGATCGACAGGAACGCCCCGATGGCCAGCCACCACCAGGTGCTGGTCGTACGGATCTTGAGCAGTTCGGAGCGGACAAGGTTGCTCATCGGATGCCCGCCTTTCCGGCCGTCAGTTCCAGGAACACGCGTTCCAGATCGGGTCGTTCAGTGGTCAGTTCGTGCAGTTCCACCCCGGCGGCTAGGGCCGCCCGGCCCACCGTCGGAGCGTCGACCCCGCCGATCAGGAGGGCACCCTGCCCGTCGTTCTCCACCGTGGCCGGCCCGTCCTTCAGCGCGGCGGTCAGCGCGTCGGCCTGCGGGGTGCGGACCCGGACCCGGACGCCCTGCGCCATCGACCCGATCACCTGTTCCACGGGGCCCTGCCGGACCAGCTGCCCGGCCGCGATGATCACCACGTCGTCGGCCAGCAACTGCATCTCCGAGAGCAGGTGGCTGGAGACGAGCACGGTGCGGCCCTCGGCGGCCAGGCCCTTGAGGAACCCGCGCATCCACCGGATGCCCTCCGGGTCCAGACCGTTGGCCGGCTCGTCGAGGATCAGCACCCGCGGGTCGCCGAGCATCGCTGCGGCGATGCCGAGCCGCTGCTTCATGCCCAGCGAGTAACCCTTGAACTTGCGCTTGGCCGCCGGGGTCAGCCCGACCAGGTCCAACGCCTGGTCGGCCCGCTCCTTCGGCAGCCCGGCCGCCGCGCAGATCACCCGCAGGTGGTTGATGCCGGTACGGCCCTTGTGTGCGCTGGACGCCTCCAGAACCGCGCCGACGTGCCGCAGCGGGTCGGCCAGATCCGGATACCGCTGACCGCCGATGGTCGCCCCTCCGGCGGTCGGGGTGACCAGGTTCAGCAGCATGCGCAGGGTGGTGGTCTTACCCGCACCGTTCGGGCCGAGGAAGCCGGTGACCCGACCCGGTTCGACCGTGAACGACAGGTTGTTGACCGCGAGCACGTTGCGGTACCGCTTGGTCAGACCGGAAACCACGATCTGTGCGTCGTTGGTGGGGCTTGGTTGCCCGTCGGTCATCGTTCTCCTCCCGTGTCGGCGCCGGGGTGCGCCGTTGCACAGCGTGACGTTAATGGTCAAGCAATTCAATCGGGCTCGTTCGGGAAATCGTGGTCCGCCTCAGGCATGAGCCGTCTCATCCCCAGGTACGAGCCGATCGACCGCCGTGCCTACACGGCGATCCAGGTCGCCCGGGCGTGGCCGAGTGGGCGGCCGTCCGGGGTGTAGAGGCTGGTGTGCACGAACGCCTTGCGGCCCTCGGTGCCGATCAACGCACCGGTCACCACGCAATCGTCGCCCGGACGGGGCAGCGTCTCGATCCGGGCCGTGATCCGGCCGAGCACGTACGGGCGGCCGGCACCGATCACCGCCCAGCCGCCGGGGCAGTCCAGGGCCGCCCAGACCGTGGCGTCCTCGACCTGGCGGGGTGCCCGCACCGGCGCGGCCGTCCGGCCGTCCGGCAGTAGACCCGGAAAGATCCGCAGGCCGTCGGCGCGCTCCGGGCCACAGACGTAGCAGCCGGGGAACGGGTGCTCCACCAGCCCCGGGTACGCCGCGGAGGCGGCCCGGGCGGTCGCCAGGTCCACCGGCGGGACGGCCTCGCCGAGATCGCCCGCCGGGCGCAACTGTGCGATCACCTCGCCGGTCGGGTCGCGCACCTGCGCGTCGACGAGCGTCAGCGGGGTGTCCAGCGGCGGCGGTCGGCGCAGGGTGACCTCGACCGGACCGTCCCCGCCGTACGCGGCGGCGAAGACCCCGGCGCTCCAACCGCCGTTGCCCGAGCCGGGCGGCCCATTGAAGCGTCCCTCGATGATCATCAAGCCCCCTCCGCCCCGCTGCCCGGCTTCGTCGCCAGAACACCGGCAGCCAGCCTCGCACGCCCCCGCTGACGGCCGCAGTGGCGGGTCGGCCACCGGTCGCCGACCGGCGTTCACCGGATCGACACCGCTGGTCACCATGGCTGGCAACCGACCGGGCGCTACACAGAGGGCATGGCCGTTCTGCCAGCCGTGGACGTCGCACTGACGACCAGCGGCTACACCCTCTCGATCGCCGACAACCCCAGCCAGGTCGAGGCCGCGCAACGCCTGCGTCATCAGGTGTTCGCCGGCGAGTTGGGCGCCACCGTGTCCACCGACGCGGCGGGCCTCGACCGCGACATCTTCGACCCGTACTGCGACCACCTGGTGGTGCGCCAGGAGAGCACCGGCGAGGTGGTCGGTACGTACCGGCTGCTGCCGCCGGGGCGCACCAACCGCCGCTACGCCGAGGGCGAGTTCGACCTGACCGCGCTCGACCCGTTGAATACCCAGCTTGTCGAGGCCGGCCGCTCGTGCGTGCACCCCGCGCACCGCAGCGGAGCGGTGATCAACCTGATGTGGGCGGGCATCGCCCGCTACCTGCACCTGCGCGGGCTGCGTTGGCTCGGCGGGTGCGCCTCCGTGCCGGTGACCGACGGTGGCCTTGCCGCCGCCGAGGTCTGGGCCCAGGCGCGGGCGAAGCACCTGTCACCGCCGCCGCTGCGGGTCCGGCCGCTGCGACCCTGGTTCGCCGAACCGGGCGTGCCGACCGAGACCGTCGCCGGATCGGCCCGGCTGGTCCCGCCGCTGCTGCGCGGCTACCTGCGGCTCGGCGCCCAGGTCTGCGGGGAGCCGGCGTACGACCCGGACTTCGGGGTGGCCGACTTCTACGTGCTGCTCTCCATGGATCGGATCAACCCGCGTTACCTGCGGCACTTCCTCGGTGGGCAGCCGTGAACCCGCTGTGGCGGCCCAGTTCCGGCTGCGGTCCGGACTGCCTGCCCGGTCCCGGTGATGCTCCTGCCGTCTCGGCGGTTCGACAACTGGGTCGCGCCGCCGGCCTGCTCGGCATGCTCGGGCTCGGCGTCGGGCTGGCGGCCCTGCTCCCGGCGCTGCCGACCCGGGAACGTCAGGCCGCGCTGCGCGGTTGGGCCCGGTCCACGGCCCGCGCCTGCGGCGTACGCCTCGAAGTGCGCGGGCGGTTGCCTCGGCGGCGGGCCCTGCTGGTCGCCAACCACGTCTCCTGGTGGGACGTCCTGGCGCTGCTCGCGGTGGCGCCGGCCCGGCTGGTGGCCAAGCAGGAGGTCCGGCGGTGGCCACTGATCGGCCTGCTCGCCCGCGCGGGCGGCACCGTCTTCGTGGACCGCGCCCGTCCTCGTGCGCTGCCCGCGACGGTAGGCCGGGTCGCCTCGGCGTTGCAGTCGGGCCGCTCGGTCGCGGTGTTCCCGGAGGGCACCACCTGGTGCGGTGCGGCAGCCACCTGCCGTCCGTCGACCGGTTTCCGGCCGGCGATGTTCCAGGCCGCGATCGACGCCGGTGCTCCCGTCGTACCACTGCGAATCGGTTACCGCTGCGGGGTGACCGGCGAGACCACCACGGCACCGGCCTTCGTCGGCGACGAGACCCTGGTGCGGTCGGTGCGGCGGATGCTCGCGGTCCGGAGGCTGACGGTCCGCGTCGAGATCGCCGCGCCGCTGCACCCGGGACGATCCGCCGATCGGCGGGCGCTGGCCCGGGTCGCCGAATCGGCGGTGCACCTCGTACCGTCGACGCCGACCGCGCAGCCGACGTCGGTGGCAGCGGTGCCCGGGCAGTCGGTGCGCGTGCCGGCGCGGCCGGGAGCGACACTGCTACCGGTACCGAGCCCCTCTCCGGTCGACACGTCCGCCGCCGGGGTGGCGGAGGGCTCGCTGGCCGGGGAGCCGGCGCGGGAGTTGCCCCTGGCCGCCTGACCGTCGATGCCGGGTGACGCGGTGGCCCGGTCGCTGGAGCAGCGACACCCGCCGCTCACAGGGTTTTTCCAGGATCCGCCCAGCGGAGGCGCAGCGTCTGCGCGGATGATGGCGGCATGGCCGCTACCCAGACCGAGGCGCGACTGCTCGTCGTCGAGGACGATCCCAACATCCTCGAGCTGCTCTCCGCGAGCCTGCGCTTCGCGGGATTCGACGTGGCCACCGCCACCAGCGGCAGCGCCGCGCTGAGCGCGGCCCGGGACCATCGCCCCGACCTCGTGGTGCTCGACGTGATGCTGCCGGACCTCGACGGGTTCGAGGTGATCCGGATGATGCGCGAGGGCGGCACGCGTACGCCGGTGGTCTTCCTCACCGCCCGCGACGCCACCGACGACAAGATCCGCGGGCTCACCCTGGGCGGCGACGATTACGTGACCAAGCCGTTCAGCCTGGAGGAGCTGACCGCCCGGATCCGGGCGGTGCTGCGCCGCACCAGCACCGGCGAGCAGGCACCCGCCCGGCTCACCTTCGCCGACCTGGAGCTGGACGAGGAGACCCACGAGGTCTACCGGGCCGGTCAGCGGGTGCAGCTCTCGCCGACCGAGTTCAAACTGCTGCGCTACCTGATGCTCAACGCCAACCGGGTGCTGTCCAAGGCGCAGATCCTCGACCACGTGTGGAACTACGACTTCCGGGGCGACGACAACATCGTCGAGTCGTACATCTCGTACCTGCGCCGCAAGGTCGACACGACCGATCCCCGGCTGATCCACACCCTGCGCGGCGTCGGGTACGTCCTGCGCAAGCCGGCGGCGTGAACGCCCTACAGCAGGGCAAGCTCCGGCTCCGCGCGGTACCGCTGCGGGTCAAGCTGGTCGCGGCCGTGCTGACCCTGGTCGCCGCCGCGCTGCTGGTGATCGCCTCGCTGACCACGATCTTTCTCCGTAGCTACCTGGTCGACCAGGTGGACGCGGAACTGACGACCGCGGCCGACAACCTCGAAGCGGTGGCCGGCGCCGAGCGGTTCGGTACCGACCTGCCCACCGACTACCTGGTGGTCTTCACCGACAGCCGGTCCGGTGCGGTCTCCTGGGTCTACTTCGACACCAAGCGGTTCGACGTCAACGACCTACCGCCCTGGCCGGAGAACGCCGCCGGCTTCGAACAGGCGGCCGGTAAACCGTTCCCCGCCCGGGCGCGGGCCAGCGACATGCGCTGGCGAGTGCTGTACACCGAGCTGCCCAACGGTCAGTGGACGGCGATCGCGCAGCACCTGACCGACGTGGATCAGGCGGTCAAGCGGCTCATCTGGATCGACCTGCTGGTCGGTGGGGCGGTGCTGGTGCTGCTCGCCTCGATCGGGGCGGCGATCGTCCGCACCAGCCTCAAGCCGCTGGTGGAGATCGAACGTACCGCCGCCGCCATCGCCGGCGGGGACCTCAGCCGACGGGTGCCCGACCCCGAAGACGGCCAGCCCTGCCCGACCTCCGAGTTGGGGCGGCTCTCCCGGGCCCTGAACGCGATGCTCAGTCAGATCGAGATGGCCTTCACCGCCCGGGCGGCGTCCGAGTCCGCGGCCCGGGCCGCCGAGGTGGCCGCCCGGGAGGCCGCCGAGGGTGCCCGCGCCTCCGAGGCCCGGGCCCGCCGCTCCGAGGAACGGATGCGCCAGTTCGTGGCGGACGCCTCACACGAGCTGCGTACCCCGCTGACCACCATTCGGGGCTTCGCCGAGCTGTACCGCCAGGGTGCGGCCCGCGCCCCGGAGCAGACCTCCGACCTGCTGCGCCGCATCGAGGACGAGGCGGCCCGGATGGGCCTGCTGGTGGAGGACCTGCTGCTGCTGGCCCGGCTGGATCGCGAACGACCGCTCTCGCTCGCCCCGGTGGAGCTGCCGGTGCTGGCCGCGGACGCGGTGGCGGCTGCCCGCGCGATGGCGCCGGACCGGCGGATCGAGCTGGAGATCGAGCCCGGCTCCGGGCCCCTGGTGGTACGCGGCGACGACGCCCGGCTGCGGCAGGTGATCGGCAACCTGATGACCAACGCGCTGCGGCACACCCCGCCCGGTGCGGCGGTGACGTTGCGGCTGCGCGCCGAGCCCGGCAACCTCGCGGTGATCGAGGTGGCCGACACCGGGCCGGGCCTCACCGCCGAGCAGGCGGAGCGGGTCTTCGAGCGCTTCTATCGGGTGGACGCCTCGCGTACCCGCCGGACCGACGGCAACACCGGCACCGGTCTCGGCCTGGCCATCGTGGCCGCGCTGGTGACCGTGCACCAGGGTGCGGTCGAGGTGACCGGGACGCCGGGTGGCGGTGCCACCTTCCGGGTACGGCTGCCGCTCGCACCGGCCACCGACATCGATGACGAGTGATTTTCAGCCAATCCTCAGTTCAGCCCAAGGCGGGACGCAGAGCGATGGGAGAAGGTAGGGGCATGACCGAGTACGAGTCCGACCCGCGCCGGCCGGCCCCTACCGACGCCGAGCCGTCGCATCCCGAGCTGTCCCGCGCCGAGTACGCGCGGTCCGACTCCCCGTCCCCCGCCCGTCCCGACGCCGACCCGACGGTCGAGGCGCCGACCGTACCGGTCCGGGCCGTCGACCCGTCCTCGGCCGGCCCGGACGTCGCGCCGAGCCGGCCGGTCCCGGCCGACGCCGCCGGCTCGACCCCGGCGGCACAGCCGGTTTCCGGTCAGCCCACCTGGGCGCCGACCGGCGGTCACCAGCACCAACATCCGTACCAGCACCCGCACCAGCCGGGCGCCCGCTACCCCGCAAACCCGTGGTATCCCGGCCAGCCCGCCTGGAGCGGCGCCCAGCCGACCGGGCCCGGCGCCGCCCAGTCCGGGTATCCGGGGCAGGCCGCGGGAACGCCGGGCGGCTACCCGGGGCAGACCGGAACGCCGGACGGCTACCCGGGGCAGACCGGAACGCCGGGCGGCTACCCGGGGCAGCCGGCCCCGTGGGCACCCACTCCGCCGAGCGGGCCCCGCGCTGGCAAGATCGCCAAGCTGGCCGGAGCCGGCGTGGCGGTGTTCGCGCTGATGCTTGGCAGCGGCGTCGCCGGTGGCGCACTCACCCTCGCGCTGAGCGACGGTGGCGGGGTCACCCGCACCTACAACGCCGCACCCGTGATCGACGGCGCCGACCTGCCGCGCATCGCCGCGTCGGTGCAGGACAGCGTCGTGTCCATCAGCACCGGTAGTGGTGAGGGCTCCGGTGTGGTGCTCAGTGCCGACGGCTACGTGTTGACCAACAACCACGTGATCGCCGGGGGCGGCGACACGGTCCGGGTCTTCTTCGCGGACGGCACCAGCACCCAGGCCGAGGTCGTCGGTACCGACCCGAAGACCGACCTCGCGGTGCTGAAGGCGAACGGGTTGACCGATCTCCAACCGGCCACTCTCGGCGACAGCGACGCCATGCAGGTCGGTGACCAGGTGCTCGCACTGGGCAGTCCGCTCGGCCTACAGGGCTCGGTCACCGCGGGGATCCTCAGCGCCCGGGACCGCACCATTCAGGCCGGTGGGGGCCAGCAGCTCCCGGGTCAGGGGGTCAGCTCGATCTCGGGGCTGCTGCAGACCGACGCGCCGATCAACCCGGGCAACTCGGGTGGCGCACTTGTCAACACCCGGGGCGAGGTGATCGGCATCAACACCGCGATCGCCACCGCGGGACAGGGCAACACCGGCAACATCGGCGTGGGCTTCGCCATCCCTAGCAACAAGGCCAAGGACGTCGCGGAGAAGCTCCAGCGGGGCGAGAAGATCAGCCATCCGTCGCTCGGGGTGAGCGTGAACGCGGCGCCCGACGGTGGCGCGCTGATCGGCGCGGTGAACCCGGGCAGCGCGGCCGAGCGGGCGGGGCTTCAACAGGGTGACGTGATCACCCGGTTCGGCGACAAGGTCATCAACGACTCCAACGATCTGGTGGCCGCCGTCCAAGCCGGCAAGGTTGGTGACCAGGTCGAGGTGACGTACCAGCGAAATGGAGCCGAGGCGACGGCAACCGTGACGCTCGCCGAAGCGTCCTAACGAGACAGGACCTGCTTCCTCCCTCCGGGGCGGCGGGTGGCGTGGCCAAGGGGGTTGGCCGCGGCACCCGCCGCCCTTCCTCCGCTCCGGGCCCGGTTCACCCCGACCGGGTGAACCGGGTTCACCCCACGGGCCGGCAGCCTCGGGGAGAAGACTCTGGAGGCGGACGGGGGTGCCATGACCACGGCGACGGTGGCCCACAGCGATGACCGGATCCAGCGCGACGTGCTCGACGAACTCGCCTGGGAGGCGCAGGTGCGCTCGACCGACATCGGGGTGAGTGTGCGCGACGGGGTGGTTTCGCTCACCGGCGGCGTGGACAGCGCCGCCCGCAGGTGGGCGGCGGTGCGCGGGGCCCAACGGGTACGCGGGGTGCGGGCGGTCGCCGACGACATCGAGGTACGCCCCACCGGTCCGGTCGACATCACCGACGGCGACCTGGCGATCGCGGCCAGCCGAGCGCTGGAGTGGAACAGTTTCGTACCGGCCGAACGGCTGGATCTCACCGTCGCCGACGGTTGGCTCATGCTGCGCGGTGCGGTGGAGTTCGGTTGGCAGCGGCGCATCGCCGAGCGGGAGCTGCGCCGGCTGCGGGGCGTACGCGGTGTCACCAATCTGGTCGAGGTGCGGCCCGCGGCCCCGCCCGACAGCGACCGGATCCGCAGTGACGTGCAACGGGCCTTGATGCGGGGGATCGGCACGGAACGGGTGACCGTCCAGGTGCGCGACGACACGGTGACCCTGAGCGGGGTGGTGCGGTCCTGGTGGGAGCGGGATCAGGCGGAACGGATCGCGTGGTCGGCCGAGGGCGTGTGCATGGTACGGGACCAACTGCTAGTAGGCGGCTGAATCGGCGACTTGGGGCCCGGTTTGTCCCTGCCGGGACCGGGAAGACGCTCGATCTCAGCACGGCAGCCGATCCGGGCCGACGCCTGCGGACAGCGACGGGGAGGGTACGTGGCCGACAACCTAGCGCGTGAGCAGCGGCTGCGGATCGCCATGGTCGTGCCGCCGTGGCTCTCGGTACCGCCGCCGGGCTACGGCGGACTGGAACAGGTGGTCGCCGGCCTGGTCGACGCCCTGATCGCCCGGGGGCACGCGGTGACACTGATGGGGGCCGGTGCGGCGCACGGCACCGCCGCCGACTTCCTCGCCACCCTCGACGAGTTGCAGTTCGACCGTCTCGGTGAGGCGCTGCCCGAACTGGCCCACCTGGCCCGGGTCAACCATCTGCTCAGTGCGGCCGACTTCGACATCGTGCACGACCACAGCACGATCGGTCCGCTGGTGGCCGGCCGGCGGGAGGTGCCCACGGTGGCGACCGTGCACGGCAACCCGGTGGGCGAGTACGGCACGGTGCTCAGCGACACCGACCGGGGAGTGGGCCTGGTGGCCATCTCACACGCCCAGCGGGGATTGAACCCGCACCTGCCCTGGGTCGGCACCGTGCACAACGCGATGAGCCTGGACGACTTTCCGCGCAAGGACGTCCCCAGTCAGGGGCCGGTGTTGTGGCTTGCCCGGTTCAGCCCAGACAAGGGTCCGGAACTGGCCATTCGCGCCTGCCGGGCGGCGGATCTGCCACTGGTGCTGGCCGGCAAGTGCAACGAGCCCGCCGAGCGGCGCTACTACGACGAGGTGATCCGCCCGATGCTCGGGCCGGACGTCACGGTGGTGCTCGACGCCGACCGGAAGGCCGTGCTGCCGCTGCTGGTCGAGGCGCGCTGCCTGGTCATGCCGATCCAGTGGGAGGAGCCGTTCGGCATCGTGATGTTGGAGGCGATGGCGACCGGGACGCCCGTGGTGGCGCTGAACCGGGGAGCGGTGCCGGAACTGGTCCGTCCCGGGGTGAGCGGGCTGATCTGTCAGCGGCCGGACGAGTTGCCGGCGGCGCTGCGCCAGGCCGCCGACCTCGACCCGGAGGACTGCGTGGCACATGTGGCCCGGACCTTCTCCACAGAACGGATGGCCGTCGGCTACGAGGAGGTGTACCGCCGCTTCCTCGCCGCCGCGACCCCGCGTGCCGCGGTACGCGAGCCGGCGCGGGTCACCCCGGCCTGACCGGTCCCGCTCTCAGACCTGTGCGGCACCGAGCGCGGTGATCGCCGCGTCCAGCTGCTGGGCGTACGCCGCGCTCAACCCGTCCTCACGCAGCCGGATGGAGACCTTCTCCCGGAGCCGGGCGACGCCGGGCCCCAACTCGCCCTCGCCACCGGCCACCGCCCGGGTGAGGTTGCGCAACTCGTTACGCAGGTCGATGCCGACGTCGTCGCGGATGCCACCGTCGGCGAGGCCGGCGTCGATCACCTCGTCCAGGCGGTTCGCGGCCTCGACGAGGCTGTCGCCACCCGGTGGCGGGTTCGGTGCGCCCGTTGTCGCCGCCGGCGTGGACGAGGTGCTCGACGGTGCGGGGGTCGGCGGCACGCTGGCGCTGTCGTCCGGCGGGGCCGGCTCGGACGTCGCGGTCGGCCCGGTCGTGGGTAGCACGGCGGGCGGTCCGGTGTCGTCGTCCGGTAGTAGTGCCGGCACCGCCAGCGCCGCAGCGATCAGCGTGACCACGGCCGCCGTGACGAGCAGCGGGCGTCGCAGCCGCCGTCCCTGCCCGGCGTCCTCACCGGCGACGGGTGCCGGGCGCGGCAGCCGCCGTCCCCGCCCCGGGTCGGCCCCGGAGACTGGTGCGGAGCCGTCATCGTCGACCACCCCGGTACCGGTCTGCGCGTCGCGCCCATCCAGATGTCCGGCGGCGTGGTCGGCGGCACCGTCGGTGCCGACCGAGGTGCCCGCCACCGTGCCGGAGACAACGCCGGTGAGGGCGGGCTGGAATGCGGTGGGACCGACGGTCGGTGGAACCCAGGCGGGGACCGGGGCGGCGTCGGTCCGTCCCATCGCGGGCAGCGTGACGGTGGGCGCGAGCATCGTGTTGGCCTGCGGATCGGCGGGCAGCATCTGGTCACGCAGCACGGTGGCCACCTGCCGGGCGGTGGGGCGGTCGGCGGGATCCCGCGACAGGCAACGCAGGCAGATCTCGGCCACCGTCGCTGGCAGCCCCGGCACCCCGGCCAGCGACGGGGGTGGGCGCTCGGCGAGCGCGACGCTGAGCTCGTCCCAGGTGTCCGCCGGATAAGGGACCCGGCCGGTCAGGGTCTCGTGCAGCAGCACCCCGAGCGAGTAGACGTCGGTCGCCGGTTGGGCCGGAGCACCGTCGAGCCGTTCCGGCGCCACGTACGCGGGGGTGCCGAAGGTGGCACCGTCCTCATCGTCGTCGGGGGCGCCGATCCGGGTGGCGATACCGAAGTCGAGCACCTTCGCGCCGACCTGCGTCATCATCACGTTGGCCGTGGTGATGTCCCGGTGCACGATGCCGAGCCGGTGGGCGGCGGCCAGCGCGTCGGCGACCTGGGCGCCGATCTCCACCGCCTGCGGCCACGGCAGTGGCCCCTCGGTGAGCCGGAACTCCAGCTCCTCACCGGCGAGCAGTTCCATTACCACGAACGAGGTGATGGCGCCGTCCGGCGACACCGTCTCGCCGTAGTCGTGCACCGACGTGACGTTCGGATGGACCAGCTGTGCTGCGGCTCGGGCCTCCTCGCGGACCATGTCGCGGAACCTGGCGTCGGCGGCCAGTGACGGGGCGAGCACCTTCAGTGCGACCACCCGGTCGAGTACCTCGTCGTGGGCCCGCCAGATCACCGACATGCCGCCGGAGCCGATCTGGTCGATCAGCCGGTATCTGGTGGCCAGCAACCGGCCGGGCTGCAGCGCTGGCTTCACGGATCGCACCTGCCCTCATAGGTGGGAGCGGTATCAGGTTGCGCGAATGTTGCCCCCCTGTCAACGGGCCTCGATGTGACCCGGGCCGGGCCGACCTGACCGGTGGGGTCGTGGCGCGGCGGTGTTCCACGCCGCAGGGGCGTCCGGGACGGGACCGTCGGAGCCGGCCGTGCCAGGATGAACGGCATGGCGCGGGGACCGGTGGCTTTCGTGCTCGGTGGCGGGGGCGTCCTGGGCGCGGTCGAGGTGGGCATGTTGCGCGCCCTGTTCCGGGCCGGGATCCGGCCCGACCTGGTGCTCGGCACCTCCATCGGAGCGGTCAACGGCGCCCTGGTGGCTGCCGACCCGTCCGAGGCGGTGACCGACCGGCTGGTACGGCTCTGGGCTTCCCCGGAGGCCAGCGAGGTGTACGGCGACTCGGTCGCCCGGCAGTTGCGGCGCTTCGCCGCCCGTACCCATCTGCACTCGCCCCGGCCGTTGCGCAAGCTGTTGGAGAACGAACTCGGTGCCCAGACCACCTTCGCGGATCTGAAGATTCCGTTCCGCTGCTGCGCGGCGAACATCGAGCGGGCCGCCGAGCACTGGTTCGTCAGCGGGCCGGTGGTGCCGGCCGTCCTCGCCTCCGCCTCGGTGCCGGGACTGCTGCCGCCGGCCCGCATCGGTGACCAGCACTACGTGGACGGTGGGATCGTCAACTCCATCCCGATCGGCGAGGCGGTCGCCGCCGGCGCCGGCCGGATCTTCGTACTCCAGGTGGGGCGGATCGAGCGGGCACTGGCACCGCCCCGGCGGCCCTGGGAGATCGCTCAGGTCGCGTTCGAGATCGCCCGCCGACACCGGTTCGCCCGGGAGATGGCCGCCCTGCCCGACGGGGTGGAGGTGCACGTGCTGCCGACCGGCGGGCTGGAGCCGCGTGACGACACTCCGTGGGCGTACCGGGACATGGCGGCGGTGGGCCGGCGGATCAGCCGGGCCTACTCGGCCTCCCGGCACTACCTGGCCAACCTGGAACGCTGATGCCGTTACCGCCGCGTTGGCTGCGCCGACTGCTGCTGGCACCCGGCGTGGTGTTGCTGGCGATCCTGCTGGTGACCACGGTGCCGCTGTGGGCCCTGCTCGCGCTCGCCGTGTCCCCGTTCGTCCCCGGGCACCTGCGTCCGCTGCGGCTGCTCTGGCTCGGCTGCTTCTACCTGGTCTGGGACGCGGCGGCGCTGCTCAGCCTCTTCGGGCTCTGGATCGGCTCCGGGTTCGGCTGGCGGGTGCGCGCACCGGCCTTCCAGCGGGCGCACTACGTGCTGGCCGGCTGGTTCCTGCGGGTGTTCTTCTGGCAGGCCCGGTGGATGCTACGGCTGCGCATCGACGTGGTCGGTACCGACCCGGACACCGCGCTGCCGGGCCGGCCGGAACTGGTGCTGTGCCGGCACGCCGGTCCGGGGGACTCGTTCATCCTGATCCACGCGTTGGTGAACTGGTTCCGGCGCGAGCCACGGATCGTCCTCAAGGACACCCTCCAGTGGGATCCCGCGATCGACGTGCTGCTCAACCGGCTGCCGAGTCGGTTCATCGCGCCGGGGCACGACGGCCGGGGCTCGCTGACCGAGCAGGTCGGGCATCTGGCCACCGGGTTGGACGAGGACGACGCTTTCGTGATCTTCCCCGAGGGCAGCAACTTCACCCCGAAACGCCGGCAGCGGGCCATCGCGCGGCTGCGGGACCGGGGCCACGAGCGGATGGCGCTGAAGGCGGAGGCGATGCGACACGTGCTCGCCCCACAACCGGGTGGGCTGCTGGCGGCACTGGAGGCGGCACCCGACGCCGGAGTGATCTTCGTGGCCCACACCGGTCTGGACCGGATGCTCACCGTCACCGACGTGTGGCGGGAACTGCCGATGGACAAGCGGCTGGTGATGCGGTTCTGGTCGGTGCCGCCGGAGGAGGTGCCGACCGGTCGGCAGGAGCGCATCGACTGGCTCTACGAATGGTGGAGTCGGATAGACGAGTGGATCGCGACCAACCACGACGATGCGACGTAGGGTGCGCAGGTGGAGCAGATCAGCGTGGTGACGACGGTGGTCGACGCGCGGTCGGTCGCCGATCTGCTGGCCGCCGCGGCGGTGGCCGGGCGGTTGGCGGCCTGCGCGCAGGTGGGCGGCCAGGTGGACAGCACGTACTGGTGGCGGTCGGGGGTGGAGACCAGCACCGAGTGGTCGGTGCAGTTCAAGACCGCGCCCGACCGGGTCGACGCGTTGGTCGAGCAACTGCGGGCCAACCATCCCTACGAGGTGCCGGAAATCCTGGTGACGCGGGTGGACTGCGGCCATCCCGAGTATGCCGCCTGGGTCTTCGAGCACACCCGCACCTGAGTACGCGCACTCTGGCGCCGACGGTGCTCGGCCGTCGAGGATGACGGCGTGGACAACGCCTACCCCTGCCCGGCCTGCGGAAGCTCGGCGAATCTGAACTCCGGCTGCACCGGCTGCGGCCGACCGCCGCATCCGGCCGCCGCTGAGGTGATCCGGCTCGACCGGGAGATCGCCGTGCTGGGCGGTGAGGTGCAGCGGGCTCGTCAGGCGTACGAGGGACTGGTCGGGCGGCTGGACGCGGTGCGGCGACGGAGGGGCGAACTGGCCGCCGCGGTCCGGACCGAGTTCCCGGTGCCCGCCGCAGCGCCGGGCCGCAGCGCTGCATCGGCCGTCGGCGGGCACCCGGGACCCGCTCCGGTGCCGGCAGGTCCGGTGCCGGCAGGTCCCGTGCCGGCCTTCGGCGGCCGGCCCGCTTCCGTCCCGGTTCGCCCGGGTGGTGCGGAAGCGTCGACGCGGACCGTGCAGGGTCTGCTCTTCGTCCTTGGTGGACTGCTGCTCGGCACGGCGGCGACGGTCTTCACCGCGGTGGCCTGGGCGTCGGTCGGGGTGGCCGGTCGGGCGGCGATCCTGCTGGCGTTCACCGCGCTGCTGCTGGCCGTGCCGCTGGTCGCGCGCTGGCGGGGGCTGCGCGGCACCGCCGAGACCTTCGCCGCCGTCGGGCTGCTGCTGGTGCTGCTCGACGGGTACGCCGCCTGGTCGGTCGACCTGTTCGGGGTGACCGCCTGGCCGGGCAGCCGGTACGCCGCCCTGGTCGCGGCGATCAGCACGGCGGTGGCTGTCGGTTACGCGCGACTCAGCCGACTGGCCGTGCCGTGGTTCGCCGCGCTGCTGGTCGTCCAGCCGGTGCTGCCGTTGCTCGCCGCCGGGGCCCGTCCGGAACCGGCTGGCTGGGCGGTGGTCTTCGTCGGGGTGGCGCTTGTCGACCTGGCGGTGGTGGTCGCGCTGCGGCAGCGCGTCGGTGTCGTCGTGGACGAGGGGGCCGCGACGACACCGGCAGTACGGCTGGCCGGAGCGATCCTGACCTGGGCGTGGTTCGCCGGTTGGCTGGTGCTCGCCGTGGGCTGCGCACTGGTGCCCCTGCTGGTCGGTCGGGCTGCCGGCGTACCGCTGCTGGCCGGCGGGCCGATGCTGCTGGTGGCGCTTACCGCGTTCGGTGCGGCGTTGCTTACCGGTGGCGGGCCGGTACGGGCGCTGGCAGCCGGTGCGCTGGTGCCGGTGCTGGCCGGTGCGATCATTCGCCCGGTGGTGGAACTGCGCGCCTCGGTGTGGCTGCTGGTGGCGGGGCTGGTCGCGGCCGGACTGGCCGGTGCGGTACGGCTGCTCCCGCCCGGCTGGCGGGCCGGTCCGCGCGCGGGGGCCTTGCTGGTCGCCGGTGGCGGGGGGCTGCTGACGGCGCTGGCGGGGCTGCTGCTGGCCGGTGCCGCCGTGGGCCGGTCGTTGCCGCCGTGGCGGGGGGCCACGGCGGGCCCGGTGTTCGCCTGGGGTTGGCAACTGCCGGTGACGGTGGCGCTGACCTCGGTGGCGGTGGCGTTGCTGCTGCCCCGGTCGGTGCGGCCGGCGATGCTGGCGGCCGGTCTCGCCGCGACCGCGTTCGCCGTGCCGGTGGCCTGGGCCGCGCCGTGGCCGGCGGTGGTCGCGATCGACCTCGCGGTGGGGGCGGTGTTGCTGGGCGTGGCGATGGTCCGCCCGGCACTGTCCACGGTGACGGTGCTGACCTCGGCGTCGGCCGGTGCGGCGTTGCTCGCGCACGGGCTGTTGGTCGGGTTGGCCGACCCGATCGGTGCCGGTGCCGGCTGCGGGGTGATCCTGGCCGTCGGCCTCGGCGTGGCGGTCGCTGGTCGACGCGGCGACCCGGTGCGGCGGACGGTGGCGGGTTGTGGCCTGGCTGCCGCGGTGCTCGTGATGCCGGCGGGGGCGGCGGTCGCGCTGATCGGCGCCGGTGCCCCGCCGTGGTGGCAGGCCCGGGCCGCGCTTGCCGCCGTCGCGCTGCCGGCGGTGGCGCTGCTCGCGCTGCGTCGATCCTGGCCCGACCTGACCGGGTACGCCTCGACCGGCCTCGCCGTGGTGGGGGTGCTGACCGGACTGTCGCCCCTGGTCGTACCGGGCGCGGAGCGGGTGGCGGTGTACGCGGCGGTGGCGGCGTCACTGGTCGCGCTCGCCGGGTTCCGGGCCCGCCCGGTGGGGTTGCTGCCGGTGGCTGGGCTGGGCCTGGCGGCGGTGGCGGTGCTGGCAGCCGTGCCGGTGGTCGTGACCGCCCTGCTGACCCCGTACGGGCCGCCACCTGCCGCGTGGTCCGGTGCTCCGGCGACCCGTCCGTCGCCGGACGCGCTACCGGTCGGCCTGGCGCTGGTGCTGCTGTCGGCGGCGGCGGCCCTGTTCGCCTGGCCGGCCACCCATTCCGCCCCTGCGGGACCCTCGGCTGCCGGAGGTGGCGCTGGTACCGGCCCCGTTGGTGGTACTACCGGTGCCGATCCGGCCCGCGCCGGCAGCGCCGGTGGCTGGCGGGTCGCCGGGGTGGTGCTGCCCTTCGTGGCCGCCGCCGGTCCGGTGCTGCTGGTCGCCGCCGCCGTGCCCTGGCCGGTGGTGCCGGCCGTGGCCCTGCTGGGTGGTGTCGTTCTGTTGCTGGCCGTTGCGCTGCGGCACCCGGGCGGACCGTTCGTCGGGGTGGCCGTGCCGGTCGGTCTGGTGCTGGCGGTGGCCGGGTTGCTCAATCTCCAGGCAAGTCGGGCCGGCACTCTGGGCGGGTTGGGCCTGTTGGTGGCGGCGGCGACGGTTGTCGGAGTGGGCGGGCGTCACCTCACGGTACGCGTTCTCGGCTGGCTGGTCGCGGTGGTGGCGGCGGCCGGGTTCGCATTGACCGCCCCGTTGGCAGGCGGGCAGCCGCCACGCGTGGCGGCGTTCGCAGTGCTCGGCATCGCCATGGTCAGCCTCGCGCTCGCCGCGACGCTGCCGTCGAGCCGGTGGAGTCTGCCGCAAGCGCTGGTGGGACGGGTGCTGGATGCCGCCGCACAGGCGGTGGCGCTGCTCGCGCTGCTGCTCACCCTGGGTGCCCTCCGGCATGCCGCGACGATCTGCGTGCTGTGGGGCGTCGCGATGGGCGTCCGGCTGTTGCGTCGGGACGAGTCGATCCAGCGGCGTTGGGTCTTCGCCGGCATCGGCGGGGGCAGCGAACTGCTGGCCGTCTGGCTGCTGTTGGCGGCCGGCGGAGTGGGCGTGCTGGAGGCGTACACGGTGCCGCTGGCGGCGGTGGCGCTGGCCGCTGGTGCGGTGGGGCTGCGTACCCGGCCAGGGCTGAACAGTTGGCTTGCGCTCGGCCCGGGACTGGCCGCCGTGCTGCTGCCCAGCCTGACCGTCGTGCTGTTCGGCACCGACCCTGACCCTTGGCGGCGACTGCTGCTCGGTGCCGCCGCGCTCGGCGCGACGCTGCTCGGTGCGGTCCGCCGCTGGCAGGCGCCGGTGCTGCTCGGCGGGGGCACGCTGACCC
Organism: Micromonospora sp. NPDC000442; assembly: GCF_042898635.1. Lineage (NCBI taxonomy): Bacteria > Bacillati > Actinomycetota > Actinomycetes > Micromonosporales > Micromonosporaceae > Micromonospora > Micromonospora sp. NPDC000442. The sequence goes on from NZ_JBIAYZ010000016.1 coordinate 69,142, forward strand.
TGCTGGCCCTGTACGAGCTGGTGCGTAGTTGGGACCTGCTGCCCCGGTGGGCCTTTCTGGCCACGGCCGGGTTGGCGCTGATCGGCTTGGCGACCACCTACGAGCGCCGCCGGCGGGACCTGCTCCGGCTGCGATCCGCCGTCGGCCGGATGAGCTGAGGTTTCGAGCGGCTCTGACCCCACCTGATGCCATGTGGTGCCACCCATGGCGTCGGGCTGAGCCATGACGGCTTGTCTGTGTGTCATGGGTGTGCCACCATGATGCCATGGACCTGACGTCGTATGTGAGCAACCTCGGACGCGAGTTCGCCACGCTCGCCGAAGCTGGCGGAGAGGAGTCGCGCGCGCTGGTCGAGCGGCTGACCGGCTCGCTCGAGTCGGCGATCCGGATGACCCTGCTGGACGCGCTGTCGGCCGCCGCCGACGAGATCACCCGGGACCTGGCACCCGGTTCGGTGGAACTACGCCTGCGTGGCCGCGATCCGAGCTTCGTCGTGACCGTGCCACCCGCCGAGCCGAACGGGGACGCGGAGGACGCCCCGGCGACCGTCAGCGGCGCGTCGGACAACGATCTGCTGGTCGGTGAGGACGGCCCCGCGGCACGGATCAACGTACGCATGCCCGAGCAGCTCAAGGCGGCGATCGAGGAGGCCGCCGCCAAGGAGGGACGCTCGGTCAACGCCTGGCTGGTCCGGTCGGCGGCTGCCGCTCTGCAGCGGCCCGGCCGCGACCAGCGCCCCGTGCCCCATGGCAGCGGGAAACGGGCCAAGCAGGGCTTCACCGGCTGGGTGCGCTGACCGCACCGCTCGGCTTTCCACGCCACGTCCCCGACCTGCGGGGACGACCCATCTACCCAGGAAGCGGGGGACAACCATGCCTGTCTACCAGACGCCCGAACCGATTTCCGTCACGGTCGAACTCGGCGTCGGCAACGTACGCGTCGTCGCCAGCGACCGGACCGACACGGCCGTCGAGGTCCGGCCGAGCGACGTCGTCGACGAGTCGGACGTGCACGCCGCCGCCCAGATCCGTATCGAACACGCCGACGGCACCCTCCGGGTCACCGGGCCCAAGCGGGCTTTCGACCTCTCCCGGAAAACCAGGTCGGTCGACCTGACCATCGAACTGCCCAGCGGTTCCCAGCTGGACGCTCATCTGCTGATGGGCGACATCCGCTGCGTCGGCCGGCTCGGTGAGTGCCGGCTCAAGACCACCGGCAACGTGTGGCTCGAACGAACCGGCCCGCTGCGCCTGCACACCGGATTCGGGCACGTCACCGCCGACGGCATCATCGGCGACGCCGAGGTCTCCACCGGCTCCGGCAAGATCCAGATCGGTCAGATCGAGGGCGCCGCGGAGGTCAAGAACTCCAACGGCGACACCTCGATCGATGCGGTCGCCGGCGACGTGCGGGTACGCAACGCCAACGGTGCCATCGGCATCGAGCGGGCCGGTGCCGGCGTCGACGTGAAGACCTCCAACGGAAGCGTTCGCCTCGGCGAAGTGGTTCGCGGTTCGGTCGTCCTCGGCACCGCCGCGGGCGACCTGGACATCGGCATCGCCGCAGGCACCGCCGCCTGGCTCCAGGTGAACACCGGTTTCGGGCAGGTACGCAACCTGCTGGAGGACGCCAGCCGGCCCGAGGAAGGCGACGAGACGGTCGAGGTGCGCGGGCGCACCTCCTACGGCGACATCACCATCCACCGCTCCTGACCCCTGCCGGACCCGGAGACCGGTCGCCGCTGGTGGCGGTGGTGCGGGCCGGCACCGGTAGGGTCTGGCCATGGCAGAGGTGCTCACCGCCGAGGCGGTGCGAGACGAGCTGGGTGGGCTGGCGGGCTGGTCGGGAGACCCCGCCGGGATCACCCGAACCGTGGAGCTGGCCAGTTTCCCGGACGCCATCGCAGTGGTCGACCGGGTCGCCGTGGCGGCAGAGGAACTGGATCACCACCCCGACATCGACATCCGGTGGCGCACGGTGACCTTCCACTGCGTGACCCACTCGGTCGGCGGGGTCACCATGCGTGACATCCGGCTGGCTCGCCGGATCGACGAGATCGTGGAAGGTGCCCGATGAGGTTCGAGATCAGCAAGGTGCTGGACGCCATCGAGGGGCGGGTCTGCACCGACCCGCAGCTGGCCCGCGCGGTGCTCGACCTGGCCGAAATCATCCGCTACCAGGATCTCGACGGTGGGCGGCCGGCCAGTTCACTGCGCCTCGGCATGGTCATCGACGCGCTGGCACGCAGCCTTGAGGAGGACAGCGTCCCGGTCTACGCGGTGGTGCACCGGGGAATGCTCTCCGACGCCGACCTCACCTCCAACGAGCGCATGGTGGTGCGCAGGTGGGCCGATGACGGCCTGGTGGAGGTGCTCGACAACCCCGGTGACCGGATGCTCGAGGTGGCCGACCTGCTCGGCCTGCCGGTGCTCAGCCGGGTCCGCTTCGACGGCCTGCGTGGGCGGTTCCCCTGGCTGGTGGAGCAGCCGGGCCGGGTCCTCGCCCCGGTGCCGGGCGCCGGCGGTCCGGTCTTCATCGCCCACGTCGGCGGCGGTCACACACCGGTCGCCGGCCCGCCCTCACCGGCCGCTGCCAAGCTGCTGTCCCGCGAGTGGCGCTGCCCGGAGTCCGGCTGCACCCTGTTCGGCGGTGCCGGTGGCGGGGGAGCCTTCGCCGACCTGGCCCGGATCGACCGGGCACCGACCGGGCAGCCGCCACCGTCGCTGCGCAACGGCGTACCCACCTGCCCCCGACACGGTGCGCGGCTGCGCGACGCCGGGCCCCGGCCACGCAGCGAGGTCCTCGCGGTACGCGTCGGTGGCCTGATCCGCCGTCGTTTCGTGCTCACCGAGGAACAGCCGGTGGTGATCGGCCGGGCACCGGAGGGCTCCGGCGGCATCATGCTCGGCCAGTGGCTCAACGACGAGGCGCGGCGCTGGATCAGCCGCAACCACCTGCGGCTGGAGCTGCGCGGCGGTGACGTCGTCGCCACCGACGTCAGCACCAACGGCTCCGGCGTACGGCCCGGCGGCTCCCTCACGGAGGCGGACCGGATCCCGCTGGCCCCGCAGCAGTCCCGGGTGCTCGGCACCGGTGACATGGTGGAGCTGTACCCGGGGGTGCAGGTCGGCCGCCCGAACGAGTTCCCGGCGGGAGCGCCGTACAACCCGGACTCGGTGATGTCCGAGGCCCCGACCATGGCGATGCGCCTGCCACGCTGAACGCCGCTGGGCGTCGGGACCAGGTCCCGACGCCCAGCGGATGGTACGAGCGCTCAGCCGGCCAGGACGGCGGCCACCTGCGCCACCGCGTGGTCGATCTCCTCCTCGGTGATCACCAGCGGCGGGGCCAGTCGGATGGTCGAGCCGTGCGTGTCCTTGGCCAGCACCCCCCGCTCCATCAGCCGCTCGCAGGCCTCCCGGCCGCTCATCAGGGCCGGGTCGATGTCCAGGCCAGCCCAGAGACCCCGGCCACGTACCGCGACCAGACCCTTGCCGATCAGGCCGCGCAGGCCGGCTTGCAGCCGCTCGCCCAGGGCGGCGGAGCGGCGCTGGAACTCGCCGGTCGCCAGCAGCCGGACCACCTCGGTCGCCACGGCGCAGGCGAGGGGGTTGCCGCCGAAGGTGGAACCGTGCTGGCCGGGCTTGAGTACGCCGAGCACGTCGGCGTCGGCGGCCACCGCGGAGACCGGCACGATGCCCCCGCCGAGCGCCTTGCCCAGCAGGTACATGTCCGGCACGACGCCTTCCTGCTCACACGCGAAGGTGGTGCCGGTGCGGCCCAGGCCGGACTGGATCTCGTCGGCGATGAACAGCACGTTGCGCTCGGTGCACAGCAGCCGTACGCCGTGCAGGTAGCCCTCGGGCGGCACCACCACGCCCTGCTCGCCCTGGATCGGCTCCAACAGCACGGCGACGGTGTGCTCGTCGATCGCCTCGGTCAGCGCGGCCAGGTCGCCGTAGGGGACGATCCGGAAGCCCGGGGTGTACGGCCCGAAGTCCGCTCGGGCGTCGGAGTCGGTGGAGAAGCTGACGATGGTCGTCGTACGCCCGTGGAAGTTGCCCTCCGCGACCACGATGTTCGCCTGGTCGGCCGGTACCCCCTTGACCTGGTAGCCCCACTTGCGGGCCACCTTGATGCCGGTCTCGACAGCCTCGGCCCCGGTGTTCATCGGCAGCACCAGGTCCTTGCCGCACAGCGCCGCCAGCTCCCGACAGAAGTCGGCGAACTGGTCGTGGATGAACGCCCGGCTGGTCAGCGTCAGCTTGTCGAGCTGGGCGTGGGCGGCGGCGATCAGCGTCGGGTGTCGGTGGCCGAAGTTCAACGCCGAGTAGCCGGCCAGGCAGTCGAGGTAGCGCTTGCCGTCCACGTCGGTCACCCAGGCGCCCTCGGCGGAGGAGATCACCACCGGCAGCGGGTGGTAGTTGTGCGCGGTGTGGCGCTCCGCGTCCCGCACCGCGGCCGGGGTCCGCAGCATGTCCTCGATCATCGGTTCGCCTTTCCCTGACGGAGTCGCAACGTGCAGCACTTCGGGCCGCCACCGGCCCGACGCAGCTCGGACAGGTCGACGCCGATCGTCTCGTAGCCCCGGGCGCGCAGCTTGGCGGCCAGGCCGGTGGCCTGCTCGGGCAGCACCACGTGCCGGCCGTCGCTTACCGCGTTGAGACCGAGCACCTCCGCGTCGGCCATGGTGGCGTGCACCGCGTCCGGGAAGAGCCGGCGCAGCACGGCCTGACTGCCGGGCGAGAACGCCTCCGGCAGGTACGCCACGGTCCGCTCGTCGAGCACGGTCAGTGCGGTGTCCAGGTGGTAGAAGCGCGGGTCGACCAGCTGCATGGTGATCACCGGGTAACCGAAGACCTCCTGGAGCTGGGCGTGCGAGGCGTGCGCGGTGCGGAAGCCGGTGCCGGCGAGCAGGTGGTCCCCGGCCAGCAGGACGTCGCCCTCACCCTCGTTGACGTGCTTCGGGTCGTACATCTCGAAGCTGGCGGCCTCGAACCAGGCGCGGTACGCGGGCGCCTCGTCGGCGCGTTGCGGGTCGCGGAACTGCACCGCCATCGCCTTGCCGTCGATCACGGTGCCGCCGTTGGCGGCGAAGACCATGTCGGGCAGGCCCGGAACCGGCGCGATCTCCTCGACGGTGTGGCCCAGGTCCAGGTAGACCTGGCGCAGCCGCTCCCACTGCCGTACGGCGAGGTCCGCATCGACCGGTGCGGTCGGATCCATCCACGGGTTGATCGCGTAGTCGACGGCGAAGTACGTCGGCCGGCACATCAGAAAGCGCTGGCGGGTGGCGTCCATCGTCATGTGTCCTGCTCCAAGCCTCGGGCGCGCCCGGCCACCGTCGGCCCACGGGCTGGCGCCGTGGCTCAACGGTATGCGGGCTCGACCGGCAGGATCCACCGCGAACCCTTGCATTCGACAGCAGATCATTGCGTTTGGCACCCGAGCGGCGCAGATTCGTTGCGTAAGGCTCGTGACCCGGCTCGCCGGAGCGAGTGTCGCCGGGTACATGACCGAGGCCGACTGTCGCCGGACATACGTCAGGGGCGGCGAACCGCCGCCCCTGACGAGCCGTGCGTGCCCGGCTGGTGAACCACCAGATCTGATCGGGCTACGGTCGGTTGCGCACCGACCGGCACCGGTGAACCACCGGCGGGCCGAAAAGTGCCCGCTACAGGCGGTCGACAAACTGTGAATCAAGCCACTCGCGGAGCCGGACCACCTGGTCTCCGTCGGTGGTCGGCCAGTCGTACTGGCCGGTCATCGCCAGCACCCCCAGGACCACCGCGCCGAGGCCGAAGGCGATGCCCAGCAGCGCGTCGGACTTGCCAGCGATGTGCCGTCGACGGGTGGCCATCAGGCCGAGCACGGCGAGCACCGCCCCGACCGCGCCCAGCGCGATGCCGTACCCGGCGAGGGCGCCGGTGAGCACGAACAGGAGGCCGCCGACGCCGACGATCAGGCCGATCGTGGCCAGCAGGCTGGCCCGGGGTCGCGGCCCGACCGGTGCCGGCGGCACGTCCCGGCCGGCCTCGCCGTCGGGCGTCCGGTCGTCGTCGACCGAGTCGTCCCGCTCGCGGGTGCCGGGGATCCGCTCTCGGTCGGCGCCCCGGTCCGCGTCGCCGGCCCGGTCGCCGTCCACGGTCCGGTGGCCGTCGACGGCCCGGTCGCCGTCCCTGGTCCGGTGGCTGTCCATAGTCCCGTGGCTGTCGACGGTCCGGTCATGGCCGGTGATGCGGTCATGGTCGACGGTCCGGTCGCGGTCGGTGGTGCGGTCGCGGTCGGTGGTGCGGTCGCCGTCGAGGGCGCGGTCGACGCCGGTGGCGCGGTGGCCGTTGACGGTCTCGGTGGTGGCGGTACGAGCGCGGCGGGAACCGTGAACAGTGGATCGTGCGGTGGCGGCTCGGGCCTCGGCGCTCCGTTGCGCGTCGGGCTGGCGATCCGCCCGGTCGGTGTCGGTGCCAGCGGTCTGGCTGGTGGCGGCTCGGTCGGTGACGGTCTTGCCGGCGACCCGGTCCGCGGCGGTTCCGCGGGTGGAGGTCTGCTCGGTGGGACGGGTGTCAGTGGCGACCGTCCCGGTCCGGCCGTCGTCGGCTGCCGTCGGCGCCGGTTCCTCCCGGCGCAACAGCGAAGGAAACTTCATGAGGTTCACCTCCTGATCGATGCGTGGATGACGGCATCAGCCCCGTATCGCCAACCACGCCACAACACCCCGCAGGTACCCACCCCTCACCCAACCGACACCCCGCCCCGCCCGCCCTTCCGCCCCCTCCCCGTCGATCTTGCAGTTGTGGTCGCGACAAAAGCATCCCAATGGGGCATGTCGGCGACCGTATCTGCAAGATCGACGGTGACGGTGACGGTGGGGGTGGGTGTTAGTGGGGGCGGGTGAGGGGGGCCAGGGCGGAGGTGAGGAGGGCCAGGCGGCGGGGGCGGGAGACCCGGACGGGGCGGTTGCGGACACAGCGCACGAGGATCTCCACAGCCCGGTCGACCGAGATCATCAACGGTCGGAACGAGCCCTTGGCCATCTTGGTGTCCACGAACCCGAACCGCACGGTGGTCACGTGCACGCCGTGCCGGCGCAGCGCCGCCGACAGACCCATCAGGTACGACGACAGCCCCGCCTTCGAACCGGCGTAGCCGGGCGCCTCGCCGGAGACCAGCCGGTCGGCGAGACTGGAGATCCCGATCAGGTGCCCGTCGCCGGTGGCGAGCATTCTCGGCACCACCACGGCAGCGGTCCGTACCGCGCCCATCAGGTTGACCTCGAAGGTGCGCGTCTGCCCGTCCAGGTCGGCCCGGTCGACGGGTTCGCCGATGCCGGCGGCGTAGACACACAGGTCCACCCCGCCGAGTTCGTCGATCGCCTTGCCCAGCACGTCCGGATAGTCCGGCGCGGTGACATCGACGGTGTGGTGGGCGTACGTGGGCACGATGATGACGTTGTCCCGCCGGGACAGCCCGGTGACCCGCCAGCCGTCGGCGAGCAGTCTGCGGGTGAACGCCAGCCCGATCCCGTCGCTGTTGCCGACCACCACCGCACGGCGTATCCGATCCGTCATGACCCACCGCCCCCATCGAGTCGACGTGGTGCCCGCCGTGCCGGCGGCCCGACCGGCAATTGAACCAGACGCCGAGGGCGATCCCTTACCGTCGAGTAGCAGCGCTGCGCGGTGACGGGGGACGGGTCGGGGGCGCGTGGCACGTCCCGGCCGGTAGTCGCGGCGCGGCAGCCGGGTCCGACCGCTGCTCACCGGCCCGCTGGCTACGCTTGGCGTCGTGCCAGAGGGACACACCATTCATCGCCTGGCGGCCCGGCACGCCGAGCTGTTCGTCGGGGACAAGGTGCTCGCCGCCAGCCCTCAGGGTCGCTTCGCCGACGGTGCCGCCCGGATCTCCGGGACGGTGCTGGACGCCACCGAGGCGTACGGCAAGCACCTGCTGCACCACTACGCCGATGAGCTGACGCTGCACGTGCACCTCGGCCTCTACGGGAAGGTCACCGACGGGGACGGTGAGCCGCCGGAGCCGGTGGGGCAGATCCGTCTACGGCTGACCAGCGACCGGCACTGGCTCGACCTGCGTGGGCCGACCGCCTGTGAACTGCTCAGACCGCCCGAGGTGGCCGCACTGCGGGCCCGACTCGGTCCGGATCCGCTGCGCGCCGACGCCGATCCGGAGCGGGCGTACGCTCGGATCTCGCGGAGCGTGACGCCGCTGGCGGCGCTGTTGCTGGACCAGACGGTGGTGGCCGGTACGGGTCTGATCTTCCTGACCGAGGCGCTGTTTCGCGCCGGTCTGTCGCCGAGGCTGCCCGGCCGGGAGCTGACCCCGGCCGGTTGGCAGGTGCTCTGGGCCGACCTGGTCGAGCTGATGACGCTCGCGGTCGCCACCGGCCGGATCGACACCGTGCGTGCCGCGCACCTACCCGAGGCGATGGGTCGTCCGGCCCGCGTCGACCGGCACGGGGGAGAGGTCTACGTCTACCGCCGTCCCGGCCAACCCTGCCACGTCTGCCGCACCCCGATCAGCCGAGGCACCATCACCGCCCGCAACCTCTACTGGTGCCCCACCTGCCAGTCCTGAGGCCGGCGCCGCTTCCCGGCTCGACTGGCTCCGATCATCGACACAACCGCCGGGCATCTCGGGCGGCGACCCTTGCCGCGCCTCAGTCGAGAAGCCAGCGGACCACCTCGGCGTGGTCGGTGAAGACCCGGTCGCCGTCGATGCTCCAGGCCATCGTCTGACCGATCGTCCAGCCCAGGACCCGGTCGCGGTCCAGCCCCAGCTCAGCGCTGAGCCGGTCCAGCCGGTGGCGGACGGCCGCCCGGGAGTGGCCCAACTCGGTGCCGCGCACCATCGGTACGGCCGAGAACTCCCGCTCGCCGACCAGCGGCTTGGGGTCGATCACCAGCCAGGGCTCGCGTTCGGCGCGCAGCACGTTGGCGGCATGCAGGTCCTGGTTGACCAGGACCTGCTCACCCTGGCTGCCGGCAAGCCCGCCGAGCAGGTCGAGCGCGGCGTCGACCAGCCGCCGCTCGAACGGCCGCCCGGCCCGTTCCCACTTGGCCGGGAGCCGGGACGCCCATCCGGCGGCGGCCTCCGCCAACGACGTGAACGGCTGACCAGCCGGTACCCAGAGACGGGGGAGTAGCGCCACCACGACGTCGAGCGCCGCGTCGAGCGGTAACGCGTGCAGCGGTGTGCCGGGGTCGCAACGCTCCACCAGCAGTGCCCGCAGGTCGGGGTCGTGGGCGAGTAGCCGGATGGCCCCGTCGCCCTCCCAGCGGCGCAGCGCCGTCGCCTCGTGTTCGCTCTCCGCGTCGGGGAACTGCACCTTGAGCACCGTGCGGGTGCCGTCCGGCAGGTCGGCCGGCACCGCCAGGGACGCGCAGGCGTACCCGAAGGGTGGCCCGAGCCGCAGCGACCAGCGCCGGGCGCAGGTGGCCAGCCGGCCCGGCAGCTCGGCCAACCATTCCGGACCACCCGGCATGCCGTGCAGCCAGGTCAACCCGTCGGGGATGCGCAGCACGTCGCTCACCGGCTCATGGTGGCCGAGCCCCACCAACCACCACAACCCGGCTCCCACCACCAGACGGGCCGCCCGCCCGGCACCTGGCCGTCCGGCACCTGGCCGGGCGGACGGCAGAGGTCAGCGGAGCCGGCGGATGTCGCCGTACGCCCGGTAGAAGCCGCCCCGGCCAGACTCGCGGACCTCGGTGACCAGGTACCGGACGCCCGGCTGGCGGATGCCCTTGGGGAACTGCACCGACCAGTTCCGGTGGTAGCCGGCGGACAGCACGTGCACCCGCAGCCGACCGCCCTGTTCGACGCACTCGACGATCACCCCGTCACCGGTGTCGCCGACGACCTCGACCTCGGTGACCGCGGCCGGCTCGGGCAGCCGGGCCGGGGCCTTCACGTCGACGACGTCGGGCACGCTGCCGGCCTCCGCCGCCCGGATCGCGGGCTCGCTGGCGTCGATGCAGGCCAGGTGGCCGCTGGTGGTCACCACGTAGAGGCGCTCGTCGTGGTACTGCATGGAGTAGGCCGACCCGCAGCCGGTGCCGAGCTTCCACAGCCGGGTGCCGTCGGCGGCGAAGCAGTAGATCGAGGACTGGCTGTCCCCGGCGAAGACGTAACGGCCGTCGGCGGCGGTGGCGCAGGAGAAGACCGGGGCATCGGCGCGGTAGGTGCGCATTGCCGACCCGCCGTTCTTGCCGAGGCGTACCACCTCGCGGGTGCCGGTGCCGGCGAACACGGCGTCGCGTTCCTGCCAGCCGAAGAGCACCGAGCCGGTGCGCGTGTGCCACAGCTCCCGGCCGGTACGCCAGTCGTAGCCGCTCACCCCCGTCGAGTCGCCGTGGTAGACGGCGTCGGCGTCGCAGCGCACCATCCAGGCGGACCGGCCGCGTCCGGCCCGCCGCCAGAGGAACTCGTCCTCGTGGTCGATGGCGGCGACCCCGCCGTCGGCGTCGGAGACGCCCAGCACGCCGTCGTGGATGTCGAGCCAGTAGATGTCGATGTCGGGCACGATCGCGTACGCCACCCGAGGGATCTTGCCGGAGAGGTCGTAGACATTGCCGTCGTCGCAGCCGGCGTAGATCCAGGCGTCGTCGGCGACGATGCACTTGACGCCGTCGGGAAGCCGCACCTGGTCCAGCACCCGGGCGTCGTGATCGAGAGTGGTGATCACACCCCGCTCGTTGCCCACCATGCAGGTGCGCCCGTCGACGAAGATGCCGAAGGCCGGGGCACCGGAGTCGTACCGCCAGAGCACCGGGGCGGTGCGGGCGGTCGAGCGGGTGCTGACGATCTGCCGCCGGGAGACGGCCCGCTTCTGGCGTACCCCGGGTACCGCCGGAGCGTACCCCTTGCGGATCTTCTCGCCGATCTTCTTTGCCGCGGCGGCGCGGGCCCGTGCGTTGTCGGGGTAGCCGGTGGTCTTCACCTGACCCTGGTCGCCGATCCGCCCGTAGCGCACGGTCATCGTGGTGTCGTCGACCGCCACCTCGTAGAACTTGTGCGCGGCACCGTCCACTTCGGACAGTTCGAGGTAGGTCGTCTCCTGCGACATGGGGGTTCCTCCGAGGGGTTCGCGTCGGCCCTGACCGGGCGGCGCGCCTACGCTAACCCCCGGCACCGACAGAAACCCGCCCCGGAGCCGTCAGCGGGCGAGCGCGTCCACGGCCTTGCGGGCGGCGACCAGCACCGGATCCCAGACCGGGGAGTACGGCGGGGCATAGCCGAGGTCGAGTGCGGTCATGTCGTCCACCGTCATCTTGTTCCACAGTGCCACGGCGAGGGGGTCGATCCGCTTCGCCGCCTCGGACCAGCCGACGATCTGGGCGCCGAGCAGTCGCCCGCTCGGCCGCTCGGCGATCAGCTTCACCGTCATCTGCCGGGCGCCGGGGTAGTAGCCAGCGCGGTTCGTCGACTCGGCGATCACCGAGACGAATTCGAAGCCGGCCATCCGGGCCTCGCGTTCCCGCAGGCCGGTGCGACCCACCTCCAGGTCGCACACTTTGGTCACCGCGGTGCCGATCACCCCGGCGAAGGTGGCGTACCCGCCGCCGATGTTGATGCCAGCGACCCGGCCCTGCTTGTTGGCGTGGGTGCCGAGTGGTACGTGCACCGGCATTCCGCTGACCTTGTGCAGGGTCTCCACGCAGTCTCCGGCGGACCACACCCCGGGCACCCCGGACACCCGCATCTGGCGGTCCACCCGGATCCCGCCGGTCGGCCCCAGCGGCAGGCCCGCGGCCGCGGCCAGCTCGGTGTTGGGACGTACGCCGAGACCGAGGACCACCACGTCGGCCGGGACCGGTCCGTTGTCGGTGAGCACCTCGCTGACCCGGCCGTCGCGCTCCGACAGGCCGGTCACGCGTACGCCGGTGCGGATGTCCACGCCCAGCCCGTGCATCGCGTCGGTGACCAGCCGGGCCATGTCGGGGTCGACGGTCGACATCGGCTGCTCGTCGCGCTCGACCAGGGTGACCGACAGGCCGCGGCGGACGAGTGCCTCGGCCATCTCGACACCGATGTAGCCGCCGCCGACCACCACCGCCCGCCGGGGCCGCGGTTCGGCCTCCAGCCAACCGCGTAGCGCCGAACCGTCGTCGAGGGTCTGCACCCCGAACACCCCGGCGGCATCGGTACCCGCCCAGGCCGGCTTCTTCGGCACCGCTCCGGCGGCGTACATCAGGGTGTCGAACGGTTCCCGGACCTCGCCGCCGCCGTCCAGGTCACGGGCGACCACCTCGCGGCGGACCAGGTCGATCCCGACCACCTCGTGCCGGATCCGCACGTCGATGGCGTAGTCCTCGCGGTGCGTCTTCGGTGACCGGGCCACCAGTTGTTCCCGGTCGGTCACCAGGCCGCTGATCCAGTACGGGATCCCGCAGGCCGAGTACGAGGTGAAGTGCCCCCGTTCGAACACGACGATCTCCAGGTCGTCCGGGCCCCGGCGGCGGCGCGCCTGAGCGGCGGCCGACATGCCGGCGGCGTCTCCGCCGACGACGATCAACCGTTCCGTCACGCCATCATCCCCTCCGTCAGGCCGGGTCCTCGCCCCGGGTCTGGCGTGCCACGTCCTTCACCACATCTTCCAACCGTCCGGTCCGGGCGTACACCGAACGCTGCCGTGCGGCACCGCTGCCGTGCCGGCGCAGCCCCTCCAGCAGGCCGGTAACCTCGGCGAGGTCGCCGTGTCGTTCGAGGGCCGGACCGAGGCGTCCGACGAGTTGGTGCAGCAGATCCCACGCCGGCCGCAGCTCACCGCTGGACAGGTCGACCGCCTCTCCCTCCAGCCCGTCGTGGGCGGCCCGCCAGTGCGCGCCGACCAGCAGGTGATGGTCGGTCGGCAGCGGTGGCCGCCCGGCCGCGATGTCGTCGAGCGCGGTCGCCACCAGCCCACGGACCAACGCGGCGATCAGGACCGCGTCGTCGACGGTCGGGCAGACGTCACCGATGCGCAGCTCCACCGTCGGGTACTTGGCCGACAGCCGGGCGTACCAGTAGAGCATCCCCTCGTCGAGCATGACGCCGCTGGCAATCAGCTGACGGATCAGTCGTTGGTAGTGCTCGTGGTTGACCAGGTAGGGCGTCGGCGCGACCGAGGGCCAGCGTTCCCACTCGACCGACCGCCAGCTGGCGTAGCCGGTGTCCGCCCCACGGGAGAACGGCGAGTTGGCGGTGACCGCGTGCAGGATCGGCAGCCACGGTCGCACGTGGTTGAGCACCTGCACGCCCGCGTCGGGGTCCGACACCCCGACGTGGACGTGCATGCCGTTGTTGCCGGGCCCGGGCACCAGCACATGGAACCGGGCGAGCATCCGGTCGAAGCGGGGCTTGTCGACCACCGCGGGCACCGGCCCGTCGATCGGCCCGGTGCCGATCGCGAGCAACCGGGCGCCGGCCCGCTCGGCGGCGTCGGCCAGCGAGGCGCGGAGCAGGCCGAGGGAGTGCCGGATGGAGGAGAGTTCCAACCCGGGCGGGCTGCCGATCTCGATCTGACTGGTCTGGAACTCGCGCTCGACCTGTCCCCGCAACTCGGCGGGGACCTGCTCCATCACCGCCTCGACCGCGGGCACCGCGACCCCGGTGTCCGGGTCGACGAGCAGGAACTCCTCCTCGACACCCACGGTGAGCAGGTGGGTTGCCTCGACCGGGGGACTCGGGGCGGTTGCCGCCTGCCTGACCATCGCTACCACCGTCCAATCCCGCCGGGCGGTCCGTCCGCACCGGGTCGGCCGGCAATTACCCCCTGTGGTGGCACCGGGAAACGCCGACCGGCGTGGCGGCGCGTCACCGACCGCCGGGCAGACCGCATCGATCGACATTGACAACTGCGCGAGGGAGACGTACAACTCCTGAGAGAGCGCTCTCTCACCCGTCCCCGCAGAGAGGCACGTCATGACAACTGCCCCGGCGGCACCCGCCGCCCCGCCTGCGCGACGCCGGCTGCCGCTGGCGTTGACCCTGCTCACCGCCGTCACCACCGTCCTGGCCGGGCTCGGCACGACCGCGGACGCCGCCGTGCCGCCGCCCCCGTCCGGCTGGAGCCTGGTGTGGAGCGACGACTTCACCGGCGCCGCCGGCACCCTGCCATCCGCCGGCAACTGGATCATCGACACCGGCACCAGCTACCCGGGTGGCCCACCCAACTGGGGCACTGGCGAGATCCAGACGTACACGAACAGCTCCGCCAACGTCAGCCACGACGGCGCCGGCAACCTGCGGATCACCCCGCTGCGCGACAGCACCGGCCGCTGGACCTCGGCGCGCATCGAGACCGTCCGCAGCAACTTCAAGGCCCCGGCCGGCGGGGTGCTGGCCATCGAGGGCCGCCTCCAGATGCCAAACGTCACCGGCGCCGCCGCGTCGGGATACTGGCCGGCGTTCTGGGCGCTCGGTTCGCCCTACCGGGGCAACTACCAGAACTGGCCGGGCATCGGCGAGTTCGACGTGATGGAGAACGTCAACGGGCTCAACTCGGTCTGGGGCGTGCTGCACTGCGGCGTCGCCCCCGGCGGACCCTGCGACGAATTCAACGGCATCGGCGCCTCCCGGGCCTGCCCCGGCAGCACCTGCCAGTCGGCGTTCCACACCTACCGCTTCGAGTGGGACGCCTCGGTCAGCCCGCAGCAACTGCGCTGGTACGTCGACGGGCAGCTCTACCACACGGTCAGCCAGACCCGGGTCGGTGAGCCGTACTGGTCGCAGATGACCAGCCACGCCGGCTACTTCCTGCTGCTGAACGTGGCGATGGGCGGGGCCTTCCCGAACGGGGTCGCCGGCATCGCCACGCCGACCTCGGCCACCGTGCCCGGCCGGCCGATGCTCGTCGACTACGTGGCCGTCTACAGCCGCGGTGGCGGCAGTAACCCGCCGCCCACCACGCCACCGCCGACCACGCCGCCGCCGGGCGGGACGCGGGACGCGTACGCGACCATCCAGGCTGAGTCCTTCAACGCCCAGAACGGCGTGATCGTCGAGGCGTGTTCCGAGGGCGGGCAGAACATCGGGGCACTGCGCAACGGCGACTGGGTCCGCTTCGACAACGTGGAGTTCGGCTCCGGCGGGCCACGTGACTTCGTGGCCCGGGTCGCCTCCGGCGCGGCGGCCGGCGTCAGCGGCCTGGTGGAGGTACGGGTGGACAGCCCGACCAGCACACCAATCGGTAGCTTCGCCATCGCCAACACCGGTGGCTGGCAGAGCTGGCGCTCCGTGCCGGGCAACGTCTCCGGCGTCACCGGACGGCGCACCGTCTACCTCACCTTCACCAGCGGCCAGCCCAACGACTTCGTAAACGTCAACTGGTTCCACTTCCGCCGCTGAGGCTGCGGCACGGCCCCCTGACGTCGCCGCCGGCGGACAGGGGGCCGTGCCGATTCGCCGCAGGCCAGCCCTGGACAGAAACAGTTAACAGTCTTAATAATGGGCGCCAGGTTGACGTTGATGAATCTACGTCCGGGCTGGAGGGGCACATGAAACGGTCCAGAACGCTGGTGCTGGCGGTGATCGGCGCGCTGGCCGCCGCGATCGGGGCGGTCGGGCTGGCGCCGGCCGCGTACGCCGCGGGAGTCACCGCGAACTTCGTCAAGACATCCGACTGGGGCTCGGGCTGGGAGGGGAAGTACACGATCACCAACGGGGGCGGCACCACGGTCAACGGCTGGAGTCTCGCCTTCGACCTGCCCGCCGGCAC
The DNA here is from genome assembly GCF_042898635.1 of Micromonospora sp. NPDC000442. Classification (NCBI taxonomy): domain Bacteria; kingdom Bacillati; phylum Actinomycetota; class Actinomycetes; order Micromonosporales; family Micromonosporaceae; genus Micromonospora; species Micromonospora sp. NPDC000442. The sequence goes on from NZ_JBIAYZ010000016.1 coordinate 84,857, forward strand.
CACAGTCGGCACCTACTGGGACGCGCTGCTGACCTCCAGCGGCCAGCGGTACACCTTCACCAACCGTTCCTGGAACGGCATCATCGCACCCGGCGGATCGGTCTCCTTCGGCTTCCTCGGCAGCGGTTCCGGCGTACCGGCGAACTGCCGGCTCAACGGCGCGGCCTGCACCGGCGGTACCACGCCGACCACACCGCCGCCCACCACGCCTCCTCCGACGACCCCGCCGCCGACCAGTCCGCCGCCGGTCACCGGGCTGCCGAAGCACATCCTGACCGGCTACTGGCACAACTTCGACAATCCGGCCGTCGAGCTGCGGCTGCGTGACGTACCCACCGAGTACGACCTGGTGGCGGTCGCTTTCGCCGACGCGACCGGTACGCCCGGCGCGGTCGGCTTCGCAATCGACCCCGGCCTGTCCGCCTCGCTCGGCGGGTACACCGACGCCGACTTCTCCGCCGACGTGCGGACCCTCCAGAGTCGCGGCAAGAAGGTGATCATCTCGGTGGGTGGCGAGACCGGCCGGGTCGTGGTCGACAGTGCGGCGTCCGCGGTGGCCTTCGCCGACAGCGTGTACGCCCTGATCCAGCGCTACGGCTTCGACGGCGTGGACATCGACCTGGAGAACGGGTTGAACCCGACGTACATGGCGCAGGCCCTGCGGTCACTGCGGGCGAAGGTGGGCAGCGGGCTGATCATCGCAATGGCGCCGCAGACCATCGACATGCAGAACCCGGCGGGCAGCTATTTCAAGCTGGCGTTGGACATCAAGGACATCCTGACCGTGGTGAACACCCAGTTCTACAACTCCGGAGCGATGCTCGGCTGCGACAACAACGCCGCGTACGCCCAGGGGACGGTCAACTTCATCGTCGCGCTGGCCTGCATCCAGTTGGAGGCGGGGCTGCGGCCCGACCAGGTCGGGCTCGGCCTGCCGGCCGGTTCCGGCGCGGCCGGTGGCGGCATCGTCCCGCCCAGCGTGGTCAACGCGGCACTCGACTGCCTGACCCGGGGCACCAACTGCGGCAGCTTCCGCCCCCCGCGCACCTACCCCGGCCTACGCGGCGCGATGACCTGGTCCATCAACTGGGACGTCACCAACAACAACACCTTCGCCCGCACCGTCTCCCCCCACCTCCGCACCCTCCCCTGACCCCGGTCCCGCCGCGTTGATCATGAAGTTGTTGTTGCTCCGCCCGGCGTGGCGCGACAACAACTTCATGATCAACCGGCCCGGGTGGGACGGGCCCGGGTGGGACGGGCCCGGGTGGGGTGGGCCCGGGTGGGGGTGGGGCGGGGTTAGTGGGTGGGGTGCGGGTGTTGCGGCGGCGGATTTTTTTGAGGGCCCAGGTGGCGAGCATGAGGATGATCAGGGCGAGGATTCCGTAGTCGAGCCAGGAGCTGTAGCGGTCGATCTGCTGCCAGCGGGAGCCGAGGGCGTAGCCGAGACCGATGAAGATCCCGTTCCAGATGCCGCTGCCCAGCGTGGTGAGCGTGACGAACTCGACAAGCGGCATCCGGTTCGCCCCGGCCGGCACCGATACCAGGCTGCGGACCACCGGTGCCATCCGGCCGAAGAACACCGCCCAGCGGCCGTACCGCTCGAACCACCGGTCGGCCTTCTCCAGGTCCTCCAGGTCCACCAGGGGCAACCGGTCGAGCCACCGTTTCAGGCGGTCCTCGCCGACGACCGCACCGAGCCAGTAGAGGACCAGCGCGCCGAGCACCGAGCCGATGGTGGCCGCGACGGTCACCACGACCACGTTGAACCGGCCCTCGCCGGCCAGGTATCCGGCCATCGCCAGGACGATCTCGCTCGGAATGGGCGGGATGATGCTCTCCAGGGCCACCAGCAGGGCCACCCCCGCGGCCCCGCCCGCCTCGATCACCCCGGCGACCCAGCCGGTCAGCCCGCCGACCTGAGCGGGGTCGACGTCCTGGGCGAGCGCCATGATGATGCCTTTCGCGGTCGGGCGTAAAGAGGCTCTTACCCGCCGAACCGCCCCGCACACCGGGCCGGATGGCTCACTCCTGCGGGTGCAGCGCCTCGTCGGCCGGGCCCTGGCGCCATCCGGTGAAACGTACGATCAGCCCGCCCCGGCTGGGCGAGCAGCAGTACGGCCCGGCCGTCGCCACCGCGTCGGGAGCCAACGGGGCGAGCCGGACCAGCCGCCACGGCTCACCGGCGACCCGGGCGCGTACGGTCAGCGCATCACCGGCGCGGCTGACGCGTACGCTCACCTCCCGGCCGGCCCAGTCCGGAACCGGCGCCACGGACCAGTCGGAGACGTCGCGGGTCACCACCGCGCCCACCTGGGGCTGGCCGTCGCTGACCTCCACGCCGGCCTTCACCCAGTTCCGGTCGTCCACCCGGACCAGGACGCCGGCCTGGTCGAACTGCCCGGTCCAGCCCAGCCGGAAATCGACCTCCACGGCGGTGCCGGCCGGGAACGGCGCGAGCAGGGCCGGGGCATCGTCGTGCACGAAGCCGTAACTGGTGTGCCGCCACAGGTCGCTGCCCTGGCCCGGCTCGACGCTCAGCGTGCCGTCCGGTTCCTCGGTCACCCGGACCGGCCGGCCGTGCCAGTCGCCGCCGGACCAATCGATGCTCCGCATCCCGGCACCGTACCGGGTCGGGTTTGCCGACGTCCCGACCGGGAGAAGGTACGGGGGCATGTCTGACAGGTGGTATTCGGAGGCGGTCGTCTACTGCCTCGACATCGACACGTACGCGGACTCCGACGGTGACGGGGTCGGTGACATCCGGGGCCTGATCGGCCGGCTGGACTACCTCGCCCGGCTCGGCGTGACCTGCCTCTGGCTGCACCCCATCCATCCGTCGCCGAATGACGACGACGGCTACGACGTGACCGACTTCTACAACGTCGACCCACGTTTCGGCACCCTGGGAGACTTCGCCGAGTTGCTGCACCAGGCCAACAACCGGGGCATCCGAGTGATCATCGACCTGGTGGTGAACCACACCTCCGACCAGCACCCGTGGTTCGTCTCCGCCCGGTCGTCGCCGGACTCGCCGTACCGCGACTGGTACGTCTGGTCCGACCAGGAGCCGGCCGACCGGCATCAGGGCATGGTCTTCCCCGGCGAACAGCATGAGACCTGGACCTACGACCGGACCGCGAAGGCCTGGTACTACCACCGTTTCTACAGGTTCCAGCCGGACCTCAACACCAAGAACCCGGCGGTACGCGCCGAGATCAAGAAGATCATGTCGTTCTGGATCCAACTCGGCGTCGCCGGCTTCCGGATGGACGCGGTGCCGTTCATCATCGAGCGCACCGAGCCCGGGGACCCGAGCCCGGAACTGGACTTCGAATTCCTCACCGAGCTGCGCCAGCACGTGCAATGGCGGCGCGGGGACGGGGTCCTGCTGGCCGAGGCGAACGTCGAACCCGACAACCTTCCCGCTTTCTTCGGCGACAGCGGCGGCTCGGCCAACCGGCTGCACATGCTCTTCGACTTCATGCTCAACGGCCGGCTGATGCTGGCTCTGGCCCGGCGGGACCCGGAACCGGTGATCGAGGCGCTGCGGGACACCCCGGCGCTGCCCGAGGGCGGGCAGTGGGCGACGTTCCTGCGTAACCACGACGAGATCGACCTGTCCCGGCTCACCGCCGAACAGCGCAACGAGGTGTACGAGCAGTTCGGTCCCGAGGAGCACATGCGCATCTACGACCGGGGCATCCGTCGCCGGTTGGCGCCGATGCTGGGCAACGACCGTCGGCGCATCGAGTTGGCGTACTCCCTACAGTTCTCCCTGCGCGGCACGCCGGTGCTGCGCTACGGCGAGGAGATCGGCATGGGGGAGGACCTGTCGCTGGACGGGCGGGAGGCGATCCGTACCCCGATGCAGTGGTCGAACCAGGTCAACGCCGGCTTCTCCACCGCGGAGTCGGAGAAGCTCGTCCGCCCGGTCATCGACAAGGGCGAGTTCGGGTACGAGAAGGTCAACGTGACCCTCCAGCGTCGGGACCGTACCTCGCTGCTGGCCTGGTTCGAGCGGATGATCCGTACGCTGCGGGAGGCGCCGGAGGTCGGCTGCGGCTCCACCACGCACATCGACGTGCCGATGCCGCCGGGGGTGTTGGCGCACCGGGCCGACGGGCCGACGGGGACGATGGTCTTCCTGCACAACCTCGGCACCACCGACGCCGAGGTGGACCTCAGCCAGCTTCAGCCCGAGGCGGACCTGCCCATCGACGTGCTCGCCGACCGCAACTACGACGACGTCGGCAAGCTGGACAAACTGCAACTGTCGGGTCACGGCTACCGCTGGATCCGGCTCTGTCGATCCTGGTCGCACTGACCCGGAGCCGGGCTGGCCGGTCCGTGGCCAGGTGACCTCCGACTGGGCTGGCCGGTCCGTGGATCGGTGACCTCCGGGCCGGCGTGCCCGGTCCGGAGGTCGGGATCGACGGGGGTCATGCCGATCCGGCGTGCGTTAGGCTCCTGCCGTCGAGCCAAGTTACCGGGAGGTAGGTATGTCGGAGGGGCAGCGGGTCGCCATCGTGACCGGGGCGGCACGGGGAATCGGCGCGGCCACCGCCAGGCGGTTGGCCGCCGACGGGCTGGCCGTCGCGGTGGTCGACATCGAGGAGTCGGCGACGAAGGAAACCGTGGACGCGATCGCGGCGGCCGGGGGCCGGGCGCTCGGCGTCGGTGCGGACGTGGCGGACCGGGCCCAGGTGGAGGCGGCCGTGGAACGGGTGGCCGCCGAGTTGGGCACGCCGACCGTGCTGGTCAACAACGCCGGCGTGCTCCGCGACAACCTGCTGTTCAAGATGACCGACGCCGACTGGGACACCGTCCTGGGCGTACACCTGCGCGGGGCGTTCCTGTTCAGCCAGGCCACGCAGAAGCACATGGTCGAGGCCCGGTGGGGACGCATCGTCAACCTCTCCAGCACTTCCGCGCTGGGCAACCGGGGCCAGGCCAACTACTCGGCCGCCAAGGCCGGTATGCAGGGCTTCACCAAGACCCTGGCCATCGAGCTGGGCCCGTTCGGGGTGACCGTCAACGCGGTCGCGCCCGGATTCATCGTCACCGACATGACCGCGGCCACCGCCGCCCGGATGAAGGTGGACTTCGAGGCGATGCAGAAGCACGCCGAGTCGGAGATCCCGGTCCGCCGGGTGGGCCGGCCCGACGATGTGGCGCACACCATCTCGTTCCTGGTCAGCGAAGGGGCGTCCTTCGTGTCCGGCCAGGTCGTCTACGTCGCCGGCGGGCCCCGGGACTGACAATCGTTCGGCGGGCCCCCTCCCATTGTGCTCGCTGTCAGGAGGGGGCCCGAACCGCCCGGCGGCGGGTGTGCCGGAGCCAGGCGAGGCCGAGGATCGGCAGCACCAGGGGGATGTAGCCGTAGCCGCTGCCGAAGCCGGACCAGACCGTCTCGTCGGGGAAGAGGTCCGGGCGGGCCAGGCTGAAGACGCCGACACCGACGACGCCGACCAGTTCCAGCGCGCAGCAGGCCAGGGCGACCTGGCGGCCCGCGTGACCGGCCCGCGCCAGACCGGCCGCGGCCACGATGTAGACCACCGCGGCGAGCGCGGAGAGCAGGTACGCCAACGGCGCCTCGTCGAACCTGGTGGCGATCTGGAGGGCGGCGCGGCTGCTGGCGGCGATGGCGAAGAGCAGGTAGACCGCGATCAGCAACCGTCCCGGGCCGGCGTTGGTCCGGGGTCGGGCGGCGCTCGGCTCAGCCACCGAGCACCTGCCAGGTCTGCTGGAGCCGGACCACCACCACCGGCGTCACCAGGCACACCGCGCACACGATCGCCGACCCCCAACGGGTCGGTTCCATCCGGGCCAGCACCGCCGCCAGCGGCGGCAGGCAGACCAACGTGACCAGGTAACCGAAGAACGATCCCGGTTCACCCGGACGGTCGCCGCCGGCCAGTGCCACGGCGGTCACCAGCACCAGGCCGAGCAGCAGCAACTCCAGCACGGCCAGCCCGATCAACTGCATCCGGTCCGGCGGCCGGTGGCGCAGCGCCGCCACCAGCGCCCAGACGGCGACCAGCAGCGACAGCACGATGGCGGCGACGGCCAGCGCCCCGTCGGCCGGAGATCCGATGGTGGTCGCGGCGATGTTCACCTGGTCCGCCCGGTGCTCGTTCCGATCACCGGCCCACTCTACTAACCCCCGTAGTAAGAGCGACCGCCGAGCGGGCAGGCCACCGCACACGCCGCCCTGGCGAGGCGACTGCGCACCCGTCGTCCCGGCCCCGGGCAGGGCCGCGGCGCCGCGTCGGCTCGGTCGTGGCGCGGCGGGACGCCGGGCACGGGCGGTCGCGGGAGACTAGCGTGATCACTGTCGCGGGTCGGCCGTGGCCAGGCGGGAACGGCGGAGGTACGGGATGCGGTTCGGGTTGTTCGGCACCGGGCACTGGGCGGCGGAGACGCATGCGGCGGCACTCGAGGCGCACCCGAGGGCGGAACTGGTCGGCGTGTGGGGGCGCAACCCCGACAAGGCCGCCGCGCTGGCCACCCGTTATGGGGCACCGGCGTACGAAGAGGTCGACTCGCTGATTTCGGCGTGCGACGCGGTTGCCGTCGCACTTCCACCCGACATCCAGGCGGACATCGCCGTCCGGGCCGCCACCGCCGGGCGGCACCTGTTGCTGGACAAGCCGCTCGCGTTGACCGTCGCCGACGCCGACCGGGTGGTCGAGGCGGCCACGGGTTCGCAGGTGGCGTCGGTGGTCTTCTTCACCGGCCGATACCAACCCGACGTCGCCGGCTTCATCGCCGCGACCGCCGCGGCCGGAGGCTGGCACACCGCCAACGTGATCCGGTTCGCCTCGATCTTCCAGCCCGGCAGCCCGTACGGGCAGTCGCCGTGGCGCCGGGAGCACGGCGCGCTGTGGGACGTCGGCCCGCACGCGCTGGCCGTCCTGCTGCCGGTGCTCGGCCGGGTAGCCCGGGTGGCCGCCACCGACGGTCCGGGTGGCCTGGTGCACCTGCTGCTCAGCCATGCCGACGGTGCCACCAGCACCGTGTCGCTGACCCTGGACGCACCGCCCCGCTCGGTCGCCGCGGAGTTCGTCTTCTACGGCGAGAGCGGCATCGAGCGACTCCCGAACGGTGGTGCCAGCTCGGCCACGGCTTTCGGGGTGGCGATCGACCAGTTGCTGGCCGAGGTCGACGCCGGCACCCGCGATCACCGCTGCGATGTGCGCTTCGGCCGCGAGGTGGTGACGGTCCTCGCCGCCGCCGAGACGGCCCGCGCGCAGGGCACCGTGATCGACGTACCGGTCTGAGCGCGGTCACCTGGCACCGGGCCTAAACCGATGGCCGCCGGCCGGGAGGGTCGGTAGGGTCGCCGGCATGTGCGTGCATGCCCTGATCAACGCGGTCGCCACGCCGGCCGCGTTCGGGCCCCTGCTGGTGGCCCGCCCGCGCGTCCGGCGTCCGGCCCTGGCCGGCGCGACCCGCGACTGACGCCTCTCCCGCGTACGTCTCCGGCACCGTCCCGTATCGCGGTGCCGCTCTCTCGCGCCATCTCACCAGGGCCGTCCGAGTCCCGATCGCTCGGACAGGCCCCGTCGACGGTCGCCTGTCCGCTCTCGTCGCCACCCGGCGACAGACAAGGACGACGCCATGGCGCCCCGCCGCCGTACCCGCACGACCGAACGCGACCGGTCCCGTCGCGTGCTCTCCCAGAATTTTCTCGCCGACCCGGCCGCCGTCGCGCGGTTCGTCGACGCCGCCCGCCCCGACCCGCACGGTCTGGTGCTGGAGGTGGGCGCCGGGCGGGGGCAGCTGACCCGCCTGCTGGCCGCCCGCTGCGGCCGACTGACGGCGTACGAGGTGGATCCCGTCGCCGGAACGGAACTGGCCCGGGTCTGCGCGACCCTGCCGAACGCCACACATCGCCAGGCAGACTTCCTCGCCACCGCGGCACCCGCGGAGGAATTCGCCGTGGTCGGCAACATCCCGTGGTCGCTGACCGCGGCCGTGGTGCGGTGGAGCCTGGCCGCCCCGAGGCTGCGCACGGCCACCCTGCTCACCCAGCTGGAATACGCCCGGCGGCGGGCCGGTGACTACGGCCGGTGGACCCGGCTGACGATGCTGAGCTGGCCGGAGTTCGACTGGCGGCTGGCCGGGCGGGTCCCGCGTACCGCGTTCCGCCCGGTGCCCCGGGTCGACGCGGGCATCCTGCGCATCGAGCGGCGGGCAGCGCCGCTACTGCCGCCTCGGGGAATGCCGGCGTACCGGCGGATGGTCGAGCTGGGGTTCGGCGGGGTCGGCGGCTCGCTCGCGGCCTCGCTGGCCCGCGAGTATCCGCGGGCCCGGCTGGCGGCGGCGTTGCGTGCCAGCCGGCTCGACCCGGACATTCCGGTCGGACAGGTTTGGCCGGAGCAGTGGCTGGTGCTGTACCGCCTGCTGCACGCCCGCTGAGTTGTTCAGGGAAGCATGCGCAGCGCCTCGGTCAGCTCGGTGGGGGAGCTGAACTGCTCCACCGGCAGCGCCCGTACGGCCTGCAACTGCTCGGTGCTCGCGCCGTTCTCCTGGCACCAGCGGATCAGATCCTCCCGGGAGACGGGATAGTCGAGCCCGGCGAGGTACTCCTGCAGGGCGGCACCGCTGTCGGTCATGCTGTCCGACCTACCCGCGCAGGTGCCCCGGCACACCCCCGGCGGGCCGCCGCGTTTGCCCGTCGGGGTGCCGGGTAGCCGCAGGCATGCTGGTACAGCGGCTCGGCGCGCCGAGCGACCTCGATCCGTTGCTGGAGCGTGCCCGGGACGCGCGGGTGGTGATGATCGGGGAGGCGACGCACGGCAGCTACGACTACTACCGCATCCGGGAGCAGCTGACCCGGCGGCTGGTCGCCGAGTGCGGTTTCTCCTTCGTGGCGGTGGAGGGCGACTGGCCGGACTGCGACCGGGTGCACCGTTCGGTGACCGGTGCCCCGGGCGCGGTGGCCGAACCGCAGACCGCACTGGAGGGCTTCGAACGATGGCCGACGTGGATGTGGGCCAACGCCGAGGTGGCCCGCTTCTGCCGTTGGCTGCGGGCCTGGAACATGGAGCGGGCCGAGGCGGCTCGGGTTGGCTTCCACGGTCTCGACGTCTACAGCCTCTGGGAGTCGATGCAGGCGATCTTCGACTACCTCGGCGAGGAGGAACCGGCGTCGCTGGAGGTCGCCCAGGACGCGTACCGGTGCTTCGAGCCGTACGGCAAGCGGGTCGAGGAGTACGGCGCGGCGAGCCGGTTCGTCTCCGCCCGGTGCGAGCAGGAGGTGATCCGGCTGCTGGCGCGTACCCGCGAACATGCCGCCACCGACGGGCCGGGTGCCTTCTCGGCCTGGCAGAACGCGGAGGTGGTGGCCGGCGCCGAGCGCTACTACCGGGAGATGGTCGCCGGTGGGCCCGGCTCGTGGAACGTCCGGGACATCCACATGACCGACACCCTGGACCGGCTGCTCGACCGCTACGGGCCGGGGGCCCGGGGCGTCGTGTGGGCGCACAACACGCACGTCGGTGACGCACGGGCGACCGACATGGCCGCTGACGGGATGGTGAACATCGGCCAGTTGGCCCGGGAACGCCACGGCGCGGACCAGGTCGTGTTGATCGGTTTCGGCAGTTGGCGGGGCACGGTGATCGCCGCGCCGCGCTGGGGTTCGCCTGCGGAGGCGATGGTGGTGCCGCCGGCCCGGCCGGGTTCGGTGGAGCACCGGCTGCACGAGCTGATGCCGGAGCGGGCGGTGCTTGTCTTCGGCGGGGCGGACCAGCCGGGCTGGGTCACCGACACGCTCGACCACCGGGCGATCGGGGTGGTGTACGACCCGTCGTTCGAGTCGTGGGGCAACTACGTGCCGACCCGGCTGGGGGAACGCTACGACGCCTTCATCTGGTGCGACGAGACCACCGCGCTGCACCCGTTGCCCGCCCTGGCCGCTCCGGGCGAGATGGAGACCTACCCGGCCGGGGTCTGAGTTGCGCCGCCCCGGACCGGGGCTCGGATGTCACGAAGGGCCCCCGGCCGCGCACGAGGCGTCGACCAGGGGCCCTCCGTACCACCCGTCAGGCGTCGGCGCCGACCTTGTCGTCGAGCTTGGCGCGCAGCTTCTCGCCCTCGATGTCGACGTTCGGCAGCGCCCGGTCCAGCCAGCGGGGCAGCCACCAGGCCACCTTGCCGAGCAGCGACATCACCGCCGGGACGATGGTCATCCGGACCACGAAGGCGTCGATGGCCACGCCGATGGCGAGCGCGAAGCCCATCGACTTGATCACCGGGTCGTCGAGGAAGATGAAGCCGCCGAAGACCGAGGTCATGATCAGGGCGGCGGCGGTGACCACGCGTGCACCGTGCCCCATTCCGTTGATCGTGGCCTGCTGGGCGGTGTCACCGTGGACGAAGTCCTCCCGCATCCGGGAGACCAGGAACACCTCGTAGTCCATGGCCAGGCCGAACAGAATGCCGATCAGCAGGATCGGCAGGAAGCTGATCAATGGGCCGGGGGTGTCCAGGCCGACCAGGTCGGCGAGGTGCCCCTGCTGGAAGACGGCGACCGTGATGCCGAAGGTGGCGGCGACGGTGAGCAGGAAACCCAGCGCGGCCTTGACCGGCACCAGCACCGAGCGGAACACCAGCATCAGCAGCAGGATCGACAGGCCGACCACCAACGCCAGGTAGATCGGCAACGCGTCGGAGAGTTTCTCCGAGATGTCGATGCCGATCGCGGTCACGCCGGTGAGCAGCACATCGGCGCCCTGGATGCCGCCGACCGCGGTGCGGATGTCGTGCACCATCGTCTCGGTGGCCGGGTCGGTCGGGCCGGTCTGTGGGATCACCCCGAGCAGCGCGGTTCGGCCGTCCGGGCTGAGCTGCGGCGGGGCCACGGCGAGCACGTTGTCGGTGCGCTGGACCAGGGCGGTGACCTGCGGAACCGCTGCGGCGGTCGCGCCGGCGTCGTCGCCGGCGACAACCACCGCGAGACGGCCGGTGAAGCCCGGGCCGAAGCCCTCCGTGATCAGATCGTTGGAGACTCGGGCGGCGGAGCCGACCGGAGCGGTACCGGCGTCGGGCAGAGCCAGCCGCATGTCCGGTGCCGGCAGCGCGAGCAGCCCCAGGCCGAGCAGGCCGACGAGGATCACCGGGATCCGGAGCCGGGTGATCAGCCGGGCCCAACGGAAGCCGAACGCGGAGGTGTCCTCGCTGCCGTTGGTGGTGGCCTCCGGTGCCGCGCGGTGGGTGCTCACGTCGCTGCGGCGGGCAGCGTCGTCCGGAATGTCATCGGCGGTCAGGGCCACCGGCACCGACGAGCGCAACCGGCGGGGCAGTACCCGGCGTCCGGCGAAGCCGAGCAGGGCCGGTTGCAGGGTGATCGCCACCAGCACCGCGACGGTGACGGTGCCGGCGGCGGCCAGACCCATCACGGTCAGGAACGGGATGTTCACCACGGCGAGACCGGCCAGGGCGATGACGACCGTGGCTCCGGCGAAGGTCACTGCCGAGCCGGCGGTGCCGACCGCCCGGCCGATCGCTTCGTCCGCCGGCGTCCCGTCGAGCAGGTTCTGTCGATACCGGGAGGTGATGAAGAGCGAGTAGTCGATGCCGACGGCCAGGCCGAGCATCAGCGCGAGGATGGGTGCGGTGCTGGTCAGCTCGACCGCGCCGCTGAGTGCGAAGAGGCCGGCCATGCCGACGCCGACGCCGATCAGCGCGTTGAGCATGGTCATGCCCGCAGCCACCAGCGAGCCGAAGGTGACCACCAGGACGACGAGGGCCACCGCGACGCCGATCGCCTCGGTGGAGCCGACCTCAGGCTCGGTGTTGAGCACCTCACCGCCGGGCGCCACCTGCCAACCCTGGGCCTCGGCCTGCGTGCCGAGCTGCTCGTACGCCTCCCGCTGTTCCTCGGTGATCTGGTCGGCGCCGTCGTTGAACTGCACCTGGATCAGCGCGTACTGGCCGTCGGGTGAGACCGAGCCGACCTGGAACGGGTCGATCGCGGCGAGCACACCCGGGACCGTCGTGGCCTCCTGGGTGATCGACTGGATCGCCGCCTGGCCCTCGGGTGTGCCGAGCTGTCCCGGGGCCGGTGCCTTGACGGCGATGGTCCCGGTGGCGCCGGCCGCCGCCGGGAACTGCTCGTCGAGCAGGTCGAGCGCGCGCTGCGACTCGGTTCCGGGCATGGTGAAGTTGCTGGCCGTCGGGCCGCGCAGGGTCGCCGCAGCCAGGCCGAGCCCGACGAGCACGACGAGCCAGATCGCAGCGACCAGTCGCCGTCGGCGCATCGAACCCCGGCCAAGCCGGTAGAGCAGGGTCGCCATGAGGTCCTTTCCCTCGGTAGTGAATGGTGGAACGGGTCAGTTGACGGGCTCCAGCGCCCGCCGCAGCAGGGTCAGCAGCGCTTCGCGCAGTTCCTCGTCGGGCACGTCGGCAAACTCGCCGCAGGTCTCGGCGATGCCGGCGAGCAGTGCGAACGCGGCGATCCGGGCCGAGGCCCGTGCGCTTCGCGCGGCGAGCGCGTCGAGCAGCCGCTCGGAGATCAGTTGGATGTGCGCGAAGTCGGGCTGCTGCAGCAGCTCCGGGAACTCGCCGCGGAGCAGCGCGATCTCGCCGCGGAAGCGGACCGCGAGATCGACGAATCCCTCGATGGCGACCCGTTGGGCCGACGCCGGCTCCGACTGCGCCGCGATCCGCTCGTCGAGTGACCGCAGCACCTCGATCGCCGGGGCCATCAACTCGGTGAGGATGGCCTCCTTGTTTGCGAAGTGGTAGAGCACCGCCGCCTTCGAGCAGCCCACCTCGCCAGCGATGTCCTGCAGGGAGGTGCCCCGGTAGCCGGTGACGCCGAAGCGGCGCGCGGCGGCGGCCAGGATCTCGCCGTGGGTCTGCGGGGTGGTGCGGGCCATGGGGCCCAGCATGCCTGACCGATCGGTCAGCAGCTGACCGATCGGTCAGATCAGTGGCGTTGCCCACAGCCACCGGCCCCCGACTGGCACTCGAGGACCGAGGCTCGGACGCCCGAGAATCGACCCCATGTCCGCTTCTCTGAGCACACGTGCGGCGGCGCTGCGTGCCCTGCACCGGTCGGGTGGCCCGTTGGTCCTGCCCAACGCCTGGGACGCCGGCTCGGCGCGGGCGGTGGCCGAAGCCGGTTTCCCGGCTGTGGCCACCAGCAGCGCCGCCGTCGCCGAGTCACTCGGCCACGCCGACGGGGAGCACACCCCGCCCGACGAGATGTTCGCCGCCGTGGCGCGGATCACCCGGGCGGTCCCCGTGCCGGTCACCGCCGACCTGGAGCGGGGGTACGGCCGGAAGCCGGACGAACTGGTCACGCGCCTGCTCGACGCCGGTGCGGTCGGGCTCAACCTGGAGGATTCCGACCCGCGTACCGGCGACCTGGTGGACGCCGAGGAGCAGGCCGACCTGCTGGCCGGAGTGCGGGCGGCGGCCGACGGCGCCGGGGTGGCGGTGGTGCTGAACGCCCGAGTGGACGTCTTCCTCCACCCCGACCGGGAGCCGGCCGATCGGCTCGCCGAGGCGATCCGCCGTGCCCGCCGCCCTCGGGGTGGCCCGGGTCAGCTACGGCTCCGGCCTGTACGCGGCGACCCGCGCCCACACCGCCCGCCTGCTCGCCACGGTCGCCGCCGGGGAACTTCTCGCCTGAGCGGTGGCTGCCCCGTCAGGCGGTGGCCCGCAGGTCGGCTCCGCTGACACTGTCGAACTGACGGCGCGGACGGATCAGACGCACCGTTTCGGTTGACCGCCGGGCGTCCGGCCGGGATGGTGATCGGATGAGCGGGGCTGACGAGACCGGGGACGGGGTTGCGCTGACCAATCTCGACCAGCCGTTGTTCGACGGGTCGGGGGCGAGCAAGCGCGACCTGGTCGACTATCTCGACGCGGTGGCCGACCGGATGGTCCCCCAGTTGCGCGGCCGTCCGCTGTCGGTGGTCCGGGTGCGTCCGGGACAGCCGCCGTTCATGCAGAAGAACCTGCCGCGTTACACCCCGGACTGGGTACGTCGGGTGTCGATCTGGGCCGAGGCGTCCCGCCGGGAGATCGCGTACGCGCTCTGCGACGACCGCCGTACCCTGCTCTGGTTCGCCAACCAGCGGGCGGTCGAGTACCACCCCGCCCTGGCCGTGGTCGACGACCTGAGCCGTCCCACCCACCTGGTGCTGGACCTCGATCCGCCGGAGACCGGTGGGTTCGGAGCCGCAGTGACGGCCGCGCTGCTGGTCCGGCAGGCTCTCGCCGACGCCGGGCTGGCGGGCGCGGTGAAGACCAGCGGTGCCAAGGGGGTGCACGTCTTCGTCCCGGTCGAGCCCGGCCCGGACGCCGAGGAACTGGCCGCTGCCACCCGGGCCCTCGCGGCTCGGGCGGAACGACTGGATCCGGCACTGGCGACCACCGCGTTCATCCGCGAGGATCGGGGTGGCAAGGTCTTCGTCGATCCCACCCGCACCGGTGGCGCGACCGTCGTGTCGGTGTACAGCCCCCGGCTGCGTCCCGGCGTACCGGTCTCCTTTCCGGTGCCCTGGCCGGACCTGGAGTCCGTCACCCCGATGGACTTCACCATCCGTACGGCCCCGGCACTGGTGGCGCAGCGGGACCAGTGGGGCGACCTGATGCCGGCACCCCAGCGGCTCCCGGGCGACCTGGTCGAGGAGGGCCGCGCTATTCCGGTGCCCCGGGTGCAGGCGATGCACGAGGGCCGCCGCCGGGCCCGCGCCCGACGCGCCGCGACCGACTGAGTACCGCGACAACCGACAGTGCGGTGCCGGACCGTGGTGACGGTCCGGCACCGCACTGGGTTGGGCTTCAGATCATCCAGCGGTGGCGCTGCACGAAGGGCAGGCGGGCCCAGAGCCGACCCAGACCCCAGGTGTGCCCGGCGTACGCGGCGGCCAGCGCGACCAGGACCACGGCGTAGATCAGGTGGTAGTCGACCACCGGGTTGGTGGAACCGGTCGGGTCGCCACCGGCGGTGAACCGGGCCAGCGGGAACTCGGCCAGCCACATAAGTGCCATCATCGCGGTGCCCGAGGCGGCCGCCACCCGCAGGCCGACGCCGGCGATCAGGGCGAGGCCGATGGCGGCCAGGCCGACCATGAAGAGGGCGTTCGCCCACCATGTTCCGGCGATCGAGTGGGCCACCGACTGCAACGGCCCGACCTCGACGTTGGCGAGGAAACCCTTGGTCGGCGAACCGCCGTTGAGCCAGGCTCGTTCGGCCGGGGTGGCGTAGCCAAGGCCGAAGGTCTTGTCGAGGAAGGCCCAGATGAAGACGAGGCCGGTGGAGATCCGCAGCACGGCAAGGGCCCGGGCGGCGGTGGTGGTCAGCATGGCGCCGGGCAGTTCGGCGTGCTCGAGCGGGCGCTCGATCGAACGGTGGGTGCCGTGGTGGATGGTCATCGTTGCCTCCGTGGTCAGCTTCTTACGTGACCACTCTCGCTCCGGTGCGGGTCGGCGCGCGCGGGCCGGAACACCCGAAGCTGGCAGGACCAAGGTCCCGACGTGGGCAGGCCCGTCGGGCTGACGGACTGGGCGCCGTGCTCCCGGTCGGGAACACGGCGCCCAGTGGAGCCCTAAGGCAGCAGCGCCTCCGCCGCCGGGATCCAGGTGTCGTGGTCCTGCACGTTGGCCAGCGTCACCGACTCCGCGATCCTGGTCGTCTCCGCCACCGAGAGGTGCTCGGAGTTGACCTGCACCTGCACCTTGCCGTCGGCACTCCAGACGTTGCAGAACGTCGATTCGTTCTGGTGGCACCGCGTTCGACCGGCCTCGGCCTGCTGGTTGGAGTTCCTGCTCGGGGTGACGAAGATGGTGAAGCTACCCGGGATGTTCTCCCCGTCGGCACCCCAAGGGGCGGCCAGCCCCGTCGTGGCGAGGGCCGGCTTCGTGTAGACCGCACCGCCGTAGTCGCCGTCGCGTGCCCCGGCGACGCCGTTCAGGCCGGAGGTGGCGCGGGTGCCGAGTTCCACCGGGGCGTAGCCGGCGGGCACGTGGCCCACCGTGAACGGCAGCGTGGCCGTCTCGGGCGTGCTCGGCTTCATGGCGGTGACAAGCGTCGACAGTTCCTGGAAGGTGGGGGTGACCTCCTGGGTGTACGCGGTGACGACCGCCCACGCGTCGTCGGCGTACTCCCAGGCAAGCTGCCGGGCCGGCGGGTTGGTGAAGGTCCACTGGACCGCGTCACGCCCGGCCACGGTGCTGCTGGTGCCACCCTCGGTGCCGGACGGGTCGAACGCGCCCGGCCGGTAGAGCGTCAGGTGGGCGGCAACATGCTTGTCGGACGGCACCTCACCGGTCTTCCGCTTCTCCGGGTGCTGCTCTGCCTCATCACCGTTGACCGCCCGGTCGCTGGTGACCATGCCATCGACGTACACCGGTGCGATCTGGTAGGCCGTGGACGTCACGATCGGATCCTGTACGCGAAGCTTGCCGGCGTCGAACGCCTTGAAGGTGAAGGTGAACGGCGGGGCGTCCGGCCACTCGGCTGCCCCGCTCCCGGCGGCCGGAGCGGCGATGCCCTCGCCGGTCCCGGCGGCCACGTCCCCCGCCTGGCCCCCGGTGACCAGCGGCAGCGCGGACACGCCGGCCACCACGACAGCGACCAGCCCGGCCGCGCCGGCCGAAGCGAACCCGGCCCGACGTCGACGCTCGGCCTTCCGGCCGGCCCTGATGATCTCTTCGGTGCTGTGCGACAGTGGCGGCTCGTCCGCCGTCACCACGTCCACGACCTCACGCAACTGCACTTTCCCACTCCTCCATCCGATCCCCGGTGAGTCTGATCCGATCTGTCGCCAGCAGCTCCCGTAGCTTGGCGAGCCCGCGCGAGGTCTGGCTCTTCGCGGTACCGATGTTGCAGCCCAGGACAGCGGCGGTGTCCTCCAGGGACAGTCCCAGGTAGTGACGCAGGATCACGGCAGCCCGCTGGCGGGCCGGCACCGCGTCCAGCGCCGCCTTTATCCGCAACCGCTCGTCGGTGACGCCGCTCAGGTCCCGCATCGCCACGTCCGGCATGGCATCACTTGACGACCGTTCCCGGCGCCAGGGCCTCCGCTGCTCGTCGATGGCGGCCCGGTAGACCATGGTCTTGACGTACAGGTCCGGCCGATCCAGCTTCCGCCACCGCGGATAGAGCTTCACCAGCGCGTTGGCGACGGCATCCTCCGCCATGTGCCAGTCTCCGCAGGTCACGTAGGCCAGCTTGCGCAGTGATCCCATCTGGGCGTTGACGAACTCTCGGAACGCTTGCTCGTCTGCGGCTTTCAATCGGCTGCCTCCCTCTGACGGAGGTAGAACGGTGCCCGCGACCCGAGAAGTTGCACGGCAATCCAAGCCAATCAACGCCCCCTGCCGCGCGCCCATCGACCCTGCGGCTCGGCCCAGCGAAGTGCCGGCGCGGTACGGCGGGCCGGCAACGGCCGACGTGGGGTCTGGGGTTAGCCCGGGGGTGCGCCGGCCTGGACTGTCTTCGCGATGCGGTTGGCTGGCCACGTCTGCCAGCAGCGCGCACCGATGAGGTTTTCGCGCAGCGCCCGTCTGTACCTGTGAGATCGACTTACGAGAGGCGGGCATGATGCGGAAACTGACCTTTGGTATGAATGCGACCCTGGACGGCTACATCGCCGCGCCCGGCGACGACCTCGGCTGGAGTGGGGGTGAGGGACCGGACTCGTCGTCGAGCGACGAGCTGTTCCAGTGGTGGTCCGACCGGGTGGGGGCGACCGGCCTGGCGCTGTACGGGCGCAAGCTGTGGGAGGTGATGAGCTCCCACTGGCCGACCGCCGACCAGAAGCCCGGCGCTACCCCGGCGGAGATCGAGTTCGCCCGCCGCTGGCGGGACATGCCGAAGGTGGTGTTCTCCTCGACGACCAGCACGGTCGACTGGAACACCCGCCTGGTCAGCGGCGACGCGGTCGCCGAGATCACCCGGCTCAAGACCGAGGACGGCGGCCCGATGGACATCGTCGGCGCCACACTTGCCGCAGCGGCCATGCGGGCCGGGCTGATCGACGAGTACGTGCTGGTCACATACCCGGTCCTGGTGGGCGGCGGCACGCCGTTCTTCACGGCCCTCAACAGCTGGGTGGACCTGAACCTGGTGGAGACGCGGACGTTTCCCGGCGGCGTGGTGCTGACCCGATACCAGACGAGGCGATGAGCACGGGCCAGTTGCTCGGTTCGTGAGGCCGGGTCGAAATCCTTGCTGACGTTCTTCGGGCGGGCATCAAGATGTCCCGCCGGCAACGCCGGCTGGGCGGTGGTGTTCGCGTTGTCGCGTTGGGTTCAGCTGGTCGGGGTGCTCATTCCGCGGTGACTTCGGTGACGTCGGGCCCGTGGCGCTGGACTCGCCGACGACGGGGACCTGTCTGATTACAGTGTCGGGGGCAGGTCCAGCCATGGTTTGTCGGTGGCGTCGAATCCGGTGAGCTCGGCGATCTTCCCGTCGACTATGTGCAGGACCGCGATGGCGAATAGCCGGTACTCCGGGTCGTCGGGGGTGCGGAGGTACAGCGCGGCGGCGGGCATGCGATTGACCGTCGTGGCGATACAGCGCCAGTCGTCGTGGCCGGGCTGGAAGAGCCCACCGGAGACCCAGCCCTCCACCGCGTCCTTGGCCGTGATGACCGAGGTGCCCGCCTCGGGCAGCATCACGAAGCGCAGGTCGTCGCGGAGCAGGGACATCAGCCCGTCGAGGTCGTTGCGCTCATGGGCGTCGATGTACGACTTCACCACGCCGCGCTCGTCGTTCGACAGCTTGTGGGCGGCGGGGCTCCGCCAGTCGAGGCGGCGGTCGGGCAGCTGCTCGCGCATCGTCACGCGCGCCCGTTGCAGCGCGCTGGTCACCGATGCGATGGTCAGATCGAGGGCGTCGGCGGCCTTCGACGCCGGCCAGCCGACGACGTCGCGCAGGATGAACACCGCCCGCTGCCGCGGCGGCAGGTGCTGGACGGCGACGATGAACGCCAGCTCGATCGTCTCCCGCGCCACCACCGATTCCTGCGGGTCCTCGGGGAGCATCCGGTCGGGGTACGGCTGGAGGTACAGCACCTCGAAGCCGGAGTCCGACAGCCCGGACGGTACGGGTGTGCGGTCATTGCGCTTCGCCAGGAAGTCAAGGCAGACATTCGTCGCGATCCGGTACAGCCAGGTCCGCAGCGCGGCGTGGCCCTTGAACGACTCCCGCTTGTTCCACGCTCGCAGGAACGTCTCCTGCGTCATGTCCTGGGCGTCCGCGTAGTTCGCGAGCATCCGGTAGCAGTGCACCTGAAGCTCACGCCGGTGGCGCTCCGTGATGAGCGCGAACCGCGCCGTATCGCCTGAGCGAACCGCCGCCATGAACGAGGCTTCGTCAGCGCCCAGCGGTCTAGCGTCGGTCATGGTCACCAATCCTTCCACCGGTGCGAGGGGGCTACCAGAACCGACGACGCGGCGGAAGAATTCTGATCGGTGACGCCGCTGACACCGGGCCGTTCGTCAGAGCGGATGGGTCGGGTCGATCCAGGGTAGGCGCTCCAGGTCAGACACAGCCGGCGCGTTCCGCACCTGTACATCGAGCCAACGCGAGGATGCCCTCAGCCGCTCGGCCGGGGCATCCTTAACCGTCTACTCGAACGCGAAACTGGCCTCTACGATCAATGATCGGCCGGTCGCACTGCGCGTTTGCAGTTCTGTGAGGTGCCCCCGGCAGGATTCGAACCTGCGCCCCCGCCTCCGGAGGGCGGTGCTCTATCCCCTGAGCTACGGGGGCTCAGCGACTGGAGAAGACTAGCAAACGCGCCACCCGATCGCCGAATCGGTATCGGCGCGTCAGGCGGCGAGCGCGCGTCCGCAGCTGGGCAGCGGGTGCGGCACGATACGCCGGGGGAGCCGGCGCGGCCACTCGTTGCGGGCCCACGAGCCGTCCACGATCAGGTGCACGGTACGCCGCTCGGCGCCGCTGAGCCGGTGCACGAACTCCCGGGGTAGTGGCGGGTCGACCGACGGGGTGGTGACCATGAACCGGACCCGCCCCCGTGAGGAGACCGCCGAGATGACGTCGGCCGCCGGCATGGTGCCCCGCAGCCGGACCCGGCCCACCCAGTAGACCTCGGCGAGGTGTTCCTGGGCCGCCCGGGTGATCGCCGGGTACTCGCTGCGTACCCACCGCTCGACCGCTCCGACGCAGAGCCCGCAGGCCCGCTCGCGAGGCTCGCGCGGGCCCAACCCCCAGGCCCGCAGGTACGCCCCGACCACTCCCACGTCCAGCGTCAGGCCGAAGTGCTGCTGGATGAGGGCGTGCAGACTCTGGCGGGTCCACAGCTCCTCGTCCAGGCCGAACGCGTCGGGGTGGACGCCCCGAAGGGTGTCGATCAGTTCCAGCTCCTGTTCGCGGCTGAGTGTTCCCGGCTCACCCTGCCGCTGTCCGCGACGGACGGCTGCCACCGCTCCGTCACCGCCGATGGTGTGGCGTCGGCACCAGCTGGTGACCGAACGCCGCGCGTCTCTGAGTGCAACCCCCACGTCCGGACAACGAGTGCACTTCGCTCCAAGTAACCCCTAGAGGGAAAATCGGTCGTATGACCTCAAGGTGGGGCGGAGGCGACGATCCGATGGCACCGGGCTGCCTACGCGTCGCCGCCCCGCTCGAACGGTCGAGCGGGGCGGCGAGGGTTGGTTCGGGTACGAACGGATCAACCGCCGGCAGGCGCCATCCGGCGCAGCTCGTTGATCTCCTTCTGCTGCGTCTGCTTCATGGCCTCGGCCATCCGGACCACCTCGGCGCGGTCGGAGACCTGCAACAGGCCGTCGGCCATGTGGACCCCACCGAGGTGATGGTTGATCATCAGCTTGATGAAGAGCTGATCGACCTCGGCTCCCTGCGCCTCGTGCAGTTGGGTGATCTCCTCGCGGGTCGCCATGCCCGGCATCAGCCCGTCCTGGCCCAGCGGCACGGCGTCGGGCATCCACTCCATCGCGGGCCGGGAGCCGGTGGGCAGCAACTCCCACTCCTGCAACCAGCGCTGCATGTGACCGATCTGAGCCTGCTGGGTCAGGGCCATGTCGTAGCCCATCTGCCGGATCGCCGGGTTCTGCGCCTTCGCGTACGCGATCATCGCCATCTCCACCGCCTGGGCGTGGTGACGGGACATGTCCCGGGCGAAGCCGGCCTCGGCCGAGTCCTCACCCGGGGCCCGATCCGACACCAGGGTCGCGGCCGTCCACCCGATGCCGAGCAGCAGCACCGCCGCCATGACCAGGGTCAGGTAGCGCAGCGTCCGGGACGGCCGGCGGAGTTCGGTGCCGTTGCGTTCCGTCGGAGGCGCCTCCTGGATCGCGCTGGGCATGTCAGCCACCCGTCGGCGGAGCCAACTCGCGCGGCTCGGTGCCGGTGCCGGTGGTGTAGTTGCCGGAGGAGCAGGGCACGCCCGGCTCGATCGAGGCGTTCTGCGCCAGCGTGGTGGCGAACTCCTTGATCCGCGGATCGTCGGCGCTGTCGACCTTGAGCTGATAGCCCCACGCCTGAAGCGACACGGCAGCGTCCAGCCCCTCGTACGGGCTCATCAGCATGAAGTCGTTGCCCCGGATCACGCTGGCCAGCTTCTCGACGTCGGCCGCGGGCAGGTCCGGGCGGTAGGTGAGCCAGACTGAGCCGTGCTCCATGCTGTGCACCGCGTGCTCGGCGGCGATCGGCGCGTCGTAGACGTCACCGAGGCAGCGCTGCCAGGCGTTGTTGTGCGCGCCACCGACTGGCGGACTGTACTTGTATTCGATCTTGCCGGACTGGTGCGACTCGTAGGTGAGGCTCTCCGGGTCGGTCTCGCGGTAGTTGACGATGCCCGCGATGTCGGCGGCCTTGTCTTCCCAGGACTGGCTGCCCTTGAAGGTCGCCCAGGCCCCGAACCCGATGATCGACGTGGCGAGCACGCCGACGGCGACGAAGAGCGCGATCGGCCCCCACGACCGGCCCTGGCTCACCTTCACCGGGGTGATCGGCTTACGCGGCCCCTTGCCGCCCCCCGCGCGCTGGGCCGATCCGGACTTGTTGGGGCCAGCCTTGGCTCCGGTCGCCTTGGCGCCGGCGGCCGGCCGTCCCGCCGCCGGCTTCTTGCCGGTGCTGACCACGGTCGGGCGGCGTTCCGGGCCGCCCGGGGTGCTGATACTCATCGTGCCTCGTCAGGTCGGTCGGTCAGGGGCTCTGGCGGGCTGGGTTCGGATGCTGGGTCGCCGCCGCGGGGACCGAGTCTACCCCCGATAACATGGTTCGGTGACTCCTGCAGAACTCGCCGAAGCCGTCCTCGCCGCCGCTCACGTCGTCTTCGCCGACCGAGAGCTGGACCGCTCCGCACTGCCGGAGCACACCACGGTCGAGCGACCGCGCAATCCCGAGCACGGCGACTACGCTGCCACCCTGGCGCTTCAGCTGAGTAAGAAGGTCGGGCTGCCGCCCCGGGAGCTGGCTGCCGCGCTGGCCGCCGAGTTGGCCAGTACGTCGGGGATCAAATCGGTCGAGATCGCCGGCCCGGGATTTCTCAACATCCGGCTCGACGCCGCCGCCGCGGGACAGCTCGCCCGCTCGATCGTCGAGGCGGACGAGGAGTACGGCCGAAGCGACCGACTCGCCGGCTTGAAGATCAACCTGGAGTTCGTCTCGGCCAACCCGACCGGTCCGGTGCACATCGGTGGCGTCCGCTGGGCGGCGGTCGGCGACGCGTTGAGCCGGCTGCTGCGGGCGACCGGCGCCGACGTGGGCACCGAGTACTACTTCAACGACGCCGGCTCGCAGATCGACCGCTTCGCCCGCTCGCTGCTCGCCGCCGCCCGGAACGAGCCGGCGCCGGAGGACGGCTACGGCGGGGCGTACATCGCGGAGATCGCCGAGCAGGTCACCGCCCGGCGGCCCGACGTGCTGACCCTGGACGACGCCGCCGCCCAGGAGGTCTTCCGGGTCGAGGGCGTCGCGTTGATGTTCACGGAGATCAAGTCCTCGCTGCGGGACTTCGGGGTCGAGTTCGACACCTACTTCAACGAGAAGGACCTGCACGATCGCGGCGAGCTGGAGCACGCCCTGAACCGGCTGCGCGAGCAGGGCCACCTCGTCGACTCCGAGGGCGCCACCTGGCTGCGCACCACCGACTTCGGCGACGACAAGGACCGGGTGCTGCGCAAGTCGAACGGTGAGTGGACGTACTTCGCCGCCGACTGCGCCTACTACCTCGACAAGCGCGAGCGTGGCTTCGACCGTGTCGTGATCATGCTCGGGGCGGACCATCACGGCTACGTCGGCCGGATGAAGGCGATGGCGGCCTGCTTCGGGGACGACCCCGAGCAGACGCTGGAGATCCTCATCGGTCAGCTGGTGAACCTGGTCCGCGACGGCGCGCCGGTACGGATGAGCAAGCGGGCCGGCACCGTGGTGACCCTGGAGGATCTGGTCGACGCGATCGGGGTGGACGCCTCCCGTTACGCGCTGGCCCGGTACTCCAGCGACTCGCCGATCGACATCGACATCGAGCTGTGGACCCGGGCCACCCGGGACAACCCCGTCTATTACGTGCAGTACGTGGCGGCCCGCACGGCCAGCGTCGGCCGCAACGCCGCCGAGGTCGGCCTGACCCGGGGCGACGCGGAGTCGTTCCGGCCCGAGCTGCTCGACCACGACAAGGAGAACGACCTACTCAAGGCGCTGGCCGAGTTCCCCGCCGTGGTGGCCGCCGCCGCCGAGCTGCGTGAGCCGCACCGGGTGGCCCGTTTCCTGGAGGACCTGGCCGGTGCGTACCACCGGTTCTACGACAACTGCCGGATCCTGCCCCGGGGCGACGAGGCCGTGACCGACCTGCACCGGGCGCGACTCTGGCTCAACGACGCGACCCGGGTGGTCATCGCCAACGGGCTGCGCCTGCTCGGCGTCTCGGCGCCGGAGCGGATGTGATGATGCGAGCGCGAGGAGTGAGCTTGCGAGCCCTGCGGTCGCGAAGCGGAGGACTGTGATGCGGGCTCACGAGGCGGGCGCGCTGCACGGCGACATCGGCAACCGGGGGCCGGCCTGGCTGCGTACTCCGGACGACGTCAACGCCCTGGTGCCGCAGCTGTGGCCGCGCAGCGTGGCGCGCGGGGCCGACGGCGCGCTCACCGTCGCGGGCCTGGGCGTACGCGACATCGCCGCCGAGTTCGGCACCCCGGTGTACGTGCTCGACGAGGACGACCTCCGCTCGCGCTGCCGGGACTTCCAGGCGGCCTTCCCGGACGAGGACATCTACTACGCCGGCAAGGCCTTCCTCTGCCGGGCGGTGGTCCGGATGATCGCCGAGGAGGGCATGTTCCTCGACGTGTGCAGCGGCGGGGAGCTGGCCGTGGCGCTGGCTGGTGGGATGCCGCCGGAACGGATCGGCTTCCACGGCAACAACAAGTCGGTGGCCGAGCTGACCCGGGCCCTCGACGTCGGGGTCGGCCGGATCATCGTCGACTCGTTCCACGAGATCGAGCGGCTCACCGCGCTGGCCCGCGAACGCGGCGTACGACCCCGGGTGCTGATCCGGGTCACCGTCGGTGTGGAGGCGCACACCCACGAGTTCATCGCCACCGCCCACGAGGACCAGAAGTTCGGCTTCTCCCTCGCGGGTGGGGCGGCCCTGACGGCGGCGCTGCGCGTGCTCGACGAGGGGGTGCTGGATCTGCGCGGCCTGCACTCGCACATCGGCTCGCAGATCTTCGACACCAGCGGCTTCGAGGTCTCCGCCCGTCGGGTGCTGGCCCTTCAGGCCCAGATCCGCGACGCCCGCGGCGTCGAACTGCCCGAGCTGGACCTCGGTGGTGGGTTCGGTATCGCGTACACCTCGCAGGACGACCCGGCGGCCCCGCACGACCTGGCGAAGCGGCTACGCAAGATCGTGGATTCGGAGTGCGCGGCGGAGCGGCTGGCCACACCGCACCTGTCCATCGAGCCGGGTCGGGCGATCGTCGGCCCGGCCGTGTTCACCCTCTACGAGGTTGGTACGGTCAAGGACGTCGATGGCATCCGGACGTACGTCAGCGTCGACGGCGGAATGAGCGACAACATCCGGACCGCCCTGTACGACGCGTCGTACTCGGCGACCCTGGCCTCCCGGGCGAGCGTCGTCGGGCCGATGCTCGCCCGCGTGGTGGGAAAGCACTGTGAGTCCGGGGACATCGTGGTGAAGGATGAATTCCTGCCCGCCGACGTGCAGCCCGGAGATCTTGTCGCGGTGCCCGGCACGGGCGCGTACTGCCGCAGCATGGCCAGCAACTACAACCACGTACCCCGCCCCGGCGTGGTGGCGGTTCGCAACGGCCGGGCCCGGCTGATCGTTCGACCGGAGACCGAAGAGGACCTGCTCGCTTTGGATGTGGGATGACGTCACCTGTACGCCTCGCCCTGCTCGGCTGCGGCACCGTCGGTGCCGAGGTGATCCGGCTGCTGCACGAGCAGTCGGCGGACCTCGCCGCCCGCGTCGGTGCTCCGTTGGAGATTGCCGGCATCGCCGTACGCCGGATCGGACGGGACCGTGGCGACCTGCCGGTCGACCCGGCCCTGTTCACCACCGACGCGCTCGGGCTGATCAAGCGGGACGACGTCGACGTGGTGGTCGAGGTGGTCGGCGGCATCGAGCCGGCGCGCGGTTGGCTGGTGGAGGCGTTGCGGGCCGGCAAGAGCGTGGTCACCGCCAACAAGGCGCTGCTCGCCGAGGACGGCGGCGCCCTGCACGACGCGGCGGCGGAGGGGGGTGGCGACCTCTACTACGAGGCGTCCGTGGCCGGGGCCATCCCGCTGCTGCGCCCGTTGCGTGAGTCGCTGCACGGCGACCGGATCACCCGGGTCACCGGTATCGTCAACGGCACCACCAACTTCATCCTCTCCGCGATGCACGCCACCGGTGCCGGGTTCGCCGAGGCGCTGGAAGAGGCGACCGAACTGGGGTATGCCGAGGCCGACCCGACGGCCGACGTGGAGGGCTTCGACGCCGCCGCCAAGGCGGCCATCCTCGCCTCCCTCGCCTTCCACAGCCGGGTCGCCGCCGCCGACGTGCACCGCGAGGGCATCACCGAGGTCACCGCCGCGGATGTGGCCAGCGCCAAGGCGATGGGCTGCACGATCAAGCTGCTCTGTATCGCCGCACGCGGTGCCGACGGGCAGGGCCGGGAGGCGGTCACTGTCCGGGTGCACCCGGCGATGATCCCGGTGACCCATCCCCTGGCCAGCGTGGGCGACGCGTTCAACGCGGTCTTCGTGGAAGCCGAGGCGGCCGGGCAACTGATGTTCTACGGGCGGGGTGCCGGTGGGGCACCGACCGCCAGCGCGGTGCTCGGGGATGTGGTGGCGGTGGCACGCAACCGGCTCGCCGGGGTCCGCGCGGCCAGCGAGTCCGCCTACGCCGATCTGCCGGTACGGCCGATGGGGGAGGCGCTCACCCGCTACCACATCAGCCTCGATGTGGCCGACCGGCCCGGGGTGCTGGAGTCGGTGGCCGGGGTGTTCGCCCGGCACGACGTCTCGATCGCCACCGTCCGTCAGGGGCCGGCCGCCGGTGCCGCCGGCGCCGCCGGTGACGCCGTGCTGGTCATCGTGACCCACGTCGCCCCGGACGCCGCGCTCGCGGCAACCGTTCAGGAACTGCGGGGACTGGACATCGTCCGGTCGGTGGCGAGCGTGCTGCGGGTCGAGGGCGGGCTGTGAGCGGCCGGATCAATCGCAGAGGCGAGGAGAGCGAGATGTGGCGTGGCCTGATCGACGCCTACCGGGACCGGTTGCCGGTCACCGACGCCACGCCGGTGGTCACCCTGCACGAGGGGAACACACCGCTGTTGCCGGCACCGGTGCTCTCCGCCCGGCTCGGCTGCGACGTGTACCTCAAGGTGGAGGGCGCCAACCCGACCGGCTCCTTCAAGGATCGCGGCATGACCATGGCCGTCTCCAAGGCGGTCGAGGCCGGCAACAAGGCCATCATCTGCGCCTCCACCGGCAACACCAGCGCCTCCGCCGCCGCGTACGCGGCCCGGGCCGGGATGACCTGCGCCGTCCTGGTGCCGCAGGGCAAGATCGCGCTGGGCAAGCTGGCTCAGGCGCTCGTGCACGGCGCCAAGCTGCTCCAGGTCAACGGCAACTTCGACGACTGTCTGGCACTGGCCGCCAAACTCGCCCAGGACTATCCGGTGGCCCTGGTCAACTCGGTCAACATCGACCGGCTGCACGGTCAGAAGACGGCCGCCTTCGAGATCGTCGAGGCGCTCGGCGACGCGCCCGACATCCACTGCCTGCCGGTGGGTAACGCCGGCAACATCTCCGCGTACTGGATGGGTTACACGGAGGACAATGACGCCGGCAACGCCAGTCGGCGACCGAAGATGTACGGCTTCCAGGCGGCCGGTGCGGCGCCGATCGTGACCGGGCAGGTGGTGGCCGAGCCGTCCACCATCGCCACGGCCATCCGGATCGGCAACCCCGCGAGTTGGACGAAGGCTTTGGACGCGCGGGACGCCTCCGACGGTCTGATCGCGGCGGTCACCGACCGGGAGATCCTGGCGGCCTACCGACTGCTGGCCCGGGAGGTCGGTGTCTTCGTGGAACTGGGCAGCGCGGCAAGCGTCGCCGGCCTGCTCCAGCAGGCCGCCGCCGGCCGGGTGCCGGCCGGGGCCACGGTGGTCTGTACGGTCACCGGGCACGGTCTGAAGGACCCCGAGTGGGCCATCTCCACCGCTCCGGCACCCGTCACCATCGCCAACGACCCGCTCGTCGCCGCCCGCTCCCTCGATCTCGCCTGAGGCCGGTCGGCCTCGCTGCGGCTCGGCACCCCGGCTGCCCCGGAGGCCGGCAGACCGACGGGGTCGGGCACACTGCTCGTACCCCTCGACCGTCTCCCTCAGGAGTGAGCCACGCGATGTCGCTGCTCGCCAGATTCAGCCTCGCCAACCGAGGGCTGGTAGCCCTCATCGCGGTGGTGATCACGGCGTTCGGTGCGTACGCCGTGCCGTCACTGAAGCAGCAACTCCTACCGTCACTGGAGTTTCCCGCCGCCTTCATCGTGGCCCAGTACCCTGGTGCCGCGCCGGAGGTGGTCGAGTCCGAGGTCGCCGAGCCGATCGAGAACAGTCTGCGCGGCATCTCCGGACTCGACTCGGTTATTTCGACCTCCCGGGAGGGCCTGACCACCATCCAGGTGCAGTACGAGTTCGGCACCGAACTCGACGACATGGTCAGCAGAATGCAGACCGCGATCAACCGGACCGGCCTGCCGGAGGGTGTCGACCCGCAGGTGATCGCGGGCAGCACCGACGACCTGCCGGCGGTGGTGCTGGCCGCGTCCGGCGACGACGACGAGCGGACCCTCGCCGGCAAGCTGCGGGACACCGTGGTGCCGGAACTGGCGGCCATCGACGGCGTACGTGGCGTCGAGCTGACCGGTGTCCGGGACGAACTGGTGGTGATCACACCGGATCCGGCGAAGTTGGCGAAGGCGAAGGTGCAGCCGACCGCGATCGGCACCGCATTGCGGGCCAACGGCGTGGCGGTGCCGGCCGGTGCCGTGCTGGACGGCGAGCGCACCCTGCCGGTCCAGGTGGGCGCCCCGCT
Organism: Micromonospora sp. NPDC000442; assembly: GCF_042898635.1. Classification (NCBI taxonomy): domain Bacteria; kingdom Bacillati; phylum Actinomycetota; class Actinomycetes; order Micromonosporales; family Micromonosporaceae; genus Micromonospora; species Micromonospora sp. NPDC000442. Next base: position 113,418 of record NZ_JBIAYZ010000016.1, read on the forward strand.
GGCCACCCTGGACGAGTTGCGCGATGTGATCGTCGCTCCGCCGGTCAAGAAGGCGGGCCCGGTCCGCCTCGGCGACGTCGCCACGGTCGAGGAGCAACTCGCCCCGGCCACCGCCATCACCCGTACCAACGGCCGGGAGAGCCTCGGCATCGCGGTCACCGCCGACCCGGACGGCAACGCGGTGGAGATCTCACACGCGGTCGCCGACCGGCTCGACGACCTGCGGTCCGCTACCGGTGCCGAGCTGACCGTCGTGCTCGACCAGGCACCGTTCGTGGAGAAGTCGATCAAGACGCTGAGCACCGAGGGTCTGCTGGGTCTGATCATGGCCGTGGTGGTCATCCTGGTGTTCCTGCTGTCGGTGCGCTCCACTGTGGTCACCGCGGTCTCCATCCCGCTTTCGGTGGTCGTCGCGCTGATCGCCCTCTGGATCGGCGACTACTCGCTCAACCTGCTCACCCTCGGCGCGTTGACGGTCGCGGTCGGCCGGGTGGTGGACGACTCGATCGTCGTGCTCGAGAACATCAAGCGGCACCTGACGTACGGCGGGCCGAAGCGACAGGCAATTCTCACGGCCGTACGCGAGGTGGCCGGTGCCGTCACCGCGTCGACGTTGACCACGGTTGCCGTCTTCGCGCCCATCGCCCTGGTCGGTGGTTTCGTCGGTCAGCTCTTCGCGCCCTTCGCGACCACGGTCACCGTGGCGCTGCTCGCCTCGCTGCTGGTGTCGCTGACGGTGATCCCGGTGCTCGCGTACTGGTTCCTCAAGGCGGTGAGCGGCACGACCGACGGGGCGGCGGTCCGTCGGGCGGCGGAGGAGCGCGAGCTGCGCAGCCCGTTGCAGCGGGCGTACCTGCCGGTCATCCGGTTCGCCACCGGTCGGCGGGCCTACCGTTGGGCGACCCTGGCGGCGGGGCTGCTGGTGCTGCTCGGCACCTTCGGACTGGCCCGGCAGTTGGAGACGAACTTCCTCGACGACTCCGGCCAGGACACCCTCAACATCCGCCAGGAACTGCCGGTGGGCACCGGACTGGCCGGCACCGACGCGGCGGCCCGGCGGGTCGAGGCGGTGCTGGCCAGCACCCCCGGCGTCGAGTCGTACCAGGTCACCGCCGGTGGCGGCGACACACCCTGGGCCGGCAGCGCCGGCAACAACGTGGCCAACTACGCGTTGCGGCTCGGCGGGGAGACCGACGCCAAGGCGATGCGTGGCGTGCTGCGGGACCGGTTCACGGCGCTCGGGTCCGAGGCCGGAGAGATCACGTTCCCGGCGGGCCAGGGCGGGGCGTCCGCGAACGAGCTGGCGGTCATCGTCCGGGCCGCCGATCCCGAGGTGTTGGCCGCTGCCGCGAAGGAGGCCGAGACGGCCCTGACCGGCATCGGCGGGGTCGAGGACGTCTCGACCACCCTGGCCGAGCGGGTACCCCGGGTCGACGTGACCGTCGACCGCGTGGCGGCCAGCCGGGCCGGGCTCACCGAGGCCGCCGTCGGCCAGTTGGTGTCGCAGGCCTTCCGGGGTGCGCCGCTGGGGCAGGTGACGGTCGACGGTGCCGCCCGGGACGTGGTGCTGCGCCTGTCGGCGGCACCGCCGGTGACCGTGGCGGAGCTGCGGGCGCTGCCGGTGGGCGCGGTCAAGCTGGACGACATCGCCGAGGTCACGGAAACCACCGGCCCGCAGCAGGTACGGCGAATCGACGGTGAGCGCAGCGTCTCGGTGACCGGCACGGTCACCGGCTCCGACCTGGGCGCGATCAGCACCGAGTTGCAGAGCCGCCTCGACGCGATCGACGTACCGGGGGCCACGTTCTCCCTGGGTGGGGTCAGCGCCGAGCAGCGGGAGACCTTCGCCGATCTGGGCCTGGCCGTGCTGGCCGCGATCGCGATCGTCTTCCTGATCATGATGGCGACGTTCCGTAGCGTGGTGCAGGCGCTGATCCTGCTGGTCTCCATTCCGTTCGCGGCCACCGGCGCGGTCGCCCTGCTGCTGGTCAGCGGCACCGCGCTGAGCGTGCCGGCGCTGATCGGCGTGCTCATGCTGGTCGGCATCGTGGTGACCAACGCCATCGTGCTGCTCGATCTGGTCAACCAGTACCGAGCCCAGGGCATGGGTGTGCGGGAGGCGGTGGTCGAGGGCGGACGTCACCGCCTGCGGCCGATCCTGATGACCGCGATCGCGACCATCTTCGCGCTGACGCCGATGGCCTTCGGGCTCACCGGGGAGGGTGGTTTCATCTCGCGGCCGCTGGCGATCGTGGTGATCGGCGGCCTGCTCACCTCCACCCTGCTCACGCTGATCCTGGTGCCGACGCTCTACGCGATGGTGGAGGACACCAAGGTGTCGGTCCGGGCGTGGCGGCGGCGACGCTACGGTGATGCGCCCGACGATGGGTCGGGCGGTGGCGCGGTCACCGAGGCCGATGACGCCACGTCGGACACCACCGGGCGGGCTCCGGTGGGCGCGGGGATCGGTGCCGGCACGACCGGAGCGGACCGGCGGAAGAGCCGGCCGGTGCCGGCGGCGCCCTCCGGCGCGTTGATCGAGAACACCGACCAGTTCGAGGTGCTCCGGCTGCCGAAGACCCGTAACTCACCGTTCCCACCGAACGAGTGACCGGGCGTCCTCGGAGGGTCCTCGGGCCCTCCGGGGCGCTGTCCGCGCTCCGACGCAACCGTTGACGATGGCCGGGTATGGTCCGCTCCGTGGCGTCCACCCTCTCGGTCCTCACCCGCAACCGGAACTTCCGCAACCTCTTCCTGGCCGAGCTGGTGGTCTTCGGTGCCGACTGGTTCGTCATGGTGCCGTTGCTGGTGCTGCTGCCGAAGTTGACCGGCAGTGGAGTGTGGGGCGCCCTGGTGCTCGCCGTGGACACCGGCATCGTGGCGCTGCTGCTGCCGTACACCGGCACCATCGCGGACCGGTTCGACCGACGCACGATCATGATCGTCTCGAACGTCGCCGCGCTGGTCGGTGTCCTGCTGCTGCTCGGGGTACGCGATGCCGGCACGGCCTGGCTGGCGCTGCTCGGCATCGGCGTGGTCGCGGTGGCCAAGGCGTTCTACTCGCCGGCGGCTCAGGCGGCGCTGCCGAACGTCCTCGATCCCGACGAACTGGCTGCCGGCAACGCGGTGGCCGGGTCGGCGTGGGGCACGATGACCGTGGTCGGCGCGTCGCTCGGTGGGGTACTCAGCGCGGCGGCCGGGCCGTACGTGTGCTTCTGGGTCGGCGCCGTCGGGCTGGTGGTCGCCGCGAGCCTGGCCACGCTCATCCGCCGTCCGTTGCAGGCACCCCGCGAGCGGGGCGCGAGCCCACCGCAGACCTGGGCGGCCATCCGCGAGGCGCTGGTCTACATCGGGCACCGCCCGCGGGTGCTGGCGCTGGTGACGGTCAAGTCGGCGGTGGGTCTCGGCAACGGCGTACTGACCGTCTTCCCGCTGCTCGCCGGGGTGTACGGGGTCGGCGCGCTCGGTGCCGGCCTGCTGTTCGCCGTCCGCGGTGCCGGCGCGTTGGTCGGCCCGATCATGATGCGTCGGGTACTTACCAACCGCGCCTGGCTGCTGCCCGGCCTGGCACTGTCCATGTCGGCGTACGGTCTGGCCTATCTCGGTACCTCGGTGGCGGCCTGGTTCCCGCTGGTGCTGGTCCTGGTCTTCGTGGCCCACTTCGCCGGTGGCAGCAACTGGGTGATGTCGAACTTCGCCTTGCAGGGCGAGGTGCCGGACCGGCTACGGGGCCGGGTCTTCGCCACCGACATGATGCTGGCGACCCTGGCGATCTCCGTCAGCCAACTGGTGGTGGCCGTGGTCGTGGACGTCGTCGACGAGCGTGTCGTACTCGCCGGCTGCGGCCTGGTCACCCTGATCTACGCGATCGGCTGGCGGATCGCGACCCGGCGTCTGTCGCTCGCCGCGTCACCACCTGCCGTCGCGGAGAACCGGTAGCAGGTCCGGCCCGGTGAACGTCTGTGGCCCCACTAGCATGGGCGGCGTGTCGATCACATTCGTCGCCGAACCGGTCCGGGTCCGGGTCCCCGCCACCAGTGCGAACCTGGGGCCGGGTTTCGACGCGCTGGGGCTGGCCCTCGCGCTTCACGACGATGTCGCCGCCGAGGTGACGGCCGGGGGCGTGACGGTGACGGTGACCGGCGAGGGCGCCGGCGACCTGCCGGTCGACGACGGGCACCTGGTGGTACGCGCCATGCGGGTGGCCTTCGACGCCCTTGGCGGGCAACCACCCGGGCTGGCGGTGGAGTGCGTCAACCGCATCCCGCAGGCGCGCGGGCTCGGCTCCTCGTCGGCGGCGATCGTCGCCGGGGTGCTGCTGGCCCGGGCGCTGGTGACGGAGGGCGAGAGTCGCCTCGACGACGACGCGGTGCTGCGGCTGGCCGCCGAGATCGAGGGCCACCCGGACAATGTCGCGCCCTGCCTGCTCGGTGGCTTCACCCTGGCCTGGACGGAGCCGGCGGGCGCGCGGGCGGTGTCGCTGCCGGTGGCCGACGGCGTACGCCCCACGGTGCTGGTGCCGGCCGAGCGTGGGTTGACCACCTCGGCCCGCGCGGCGTTGCCGGCCACCGTGCCGCACGGCGACGCCGCGTTCAACGCCGGCCGCGCGGGACTGCTGGTGCATGCGTTGACCGCGCAGCCGGCACTACTGCTGCCGGCGACCGCCGACCGGTTGCACCAGGATTGGCGGGCGCCATCAATGCCGGGCACGATTGCGCTGGTCAACGGGTTGCGTGCGGCCGGTGTGGCAGCCGTGGTCAGTGGGGCCGGCCCCTCCGTGCTCGCCCTGTCTGAGCTGCCGGTAGGATTCGACGCGGGAACAGACTGGCGGCTGCTGCGGTTGCCGGTAGATGTATGCGGGGCGCAGGTCGAGCGGGGTAGACTCGGACACGCGGAGCGGGACCCTGTTGCCGCAGGTCGCAAGAGTTGATTACGCTCTAGACTTAGCACAGCCGCGAAGCATGCGATCTCCCTGCGGGTCGGCGCACCCCCGAAGCTTTCGGCGGTAAGCCCGTCACCCCTGCCTAGGCCCACGCCGCACCGCAGTCTTCACTGGTCGCCGCAGACGGCGAAACCCCGCTCACCGCTCCATCTGGTGGGTCGGGAGACCGACCGGCTGCTGTGTTGCAGACTCCCGCAAAGCGTCATGCGAGGCGGGTGTACCGAGGCCGCCCGGCCACCTGTTGTCGATTCCGGGCAGTCCCGGCCTATCGAGGGAAGGAATCCATTGAGCGACACCACCGACGTGACGTCGGATGTTTCCAACGTCGCTGGCGATGCCACCACCGCTGCCCCCGCCCGCCGTCGGCGCAGCGGCACGGGCCTGTCGGCGATGCTGCTGCCAGAGCTGCAGAGCCTGGCCGCGTCGCTCGGCATCTCGGGGACGGCTCGAATGCGTAAGGGCGAGTTGATCAGCGCGATCACCGAGCGGCAGGGCGGCGCTGCCGGAGCCCCTCGACCACGGGCCGAGGTCGCGGCGGCCGCCGCACCGGTCCGCGAGGAGGTGCACGCGGAGGTACGAGAGACGGGCGAGCGGCCGGAGGCCGAGCGCCGTGGTGCCGAACAGCCGGCGGCGAGCGTCGAGAGCGAGGGCCGTGGCCGTACCCGACGTAGCCGGACGACCGTGGCGGAACCGCCTGCCGAGGAGGCCGTAACCGAGGGCGAGCGCTCCGAGGGCCGGTCCGGCCGCGACCGTGGCGCCGACCGTGCTGAGCGCGCCGACCGTGCTGAGCGGGCTGAGCGTGGTGATCGCGCCGAGCGTGGCGACCGTGCTGCGGAGCGGACCGAGCGTGGTGATCGTGCCGAGCGTGGTGACCGTGGTGACCGTGCCGCGGAGCGGACCGAGCGCGGCGAGCGTGCCACCGAGCGCGGTGACCGTGCCGAGCGCGGTGACCGTGCCGAGCGTGGCGACCGCAACGAGCGTGGCGACCGTGACCGTGGTGACCGTGCCGAGCGCGGTGACCGTGCCGAGCGTGGCGACCGCAACGAGCGTGGCGACCGTGACCGTGGTGACCGTGCCGAGCGCGGCGAGCGGGGCGACCGTGGACAGCGCGCCGAGCGGGACAACGACGGTGACGACGACGGCGAGAGCGGCGGTCGGCGCAGCCGGCGCAGCCGCTTCCGGGATCGTCGGCGGGGCCGCGGTGACCGCAACGAGTCCGGCGGCGACGGTGGCCGTGAGCCGCAGGTCGGCGAGGACGACGTGCTCGTGCCGGTGGCCGGCATCGTGGACGTGCTCGACAACTACGCCTTCGTCCGGACCACCGGCTACCTGGCCGGCCCGAACGACGTCTACGTGTCGATGTCCCAGATCAAGAAGTACGGCCTGCGGCGCGGCGACGCGATCACCGGCGCGGTCCGGGCGGCGCGCGACGGCGAGCAGCGGCGCGACAAGTACAACCCGCTGGTCCGGCTGGACACCATCAACGGGATGGAGCCGGACGAGGCCAAGCGCCGGCCGGAGTTCTACAAGCTCACCCCGCTGTACCCGCAGGAGCGGCTGCGGCTGGAGACCGAGCCGCACATCCTCACCACCCGGGTGATCGACCTGGTCATGCCGATCGGCAAGGGGCAGCGGGCGCTGATCGTCTCACCGCCGAAGGCCGGTAAGACCATGGTGTTGCAGGCGATCGCCAACGCCATCACGCACAACAACCCGGAGTGCCACCTGATGGTGGTGCTGGTGGACGAGCGACCCGAAGAGGTCACCGACATGCAGCGGTCGGTCAAGGGCGAGGTCATCGCGGCCACGTTCGACCGCCCGCCGCAGGACCACACCACCGTCGCCGAGCTGGCGATCGAGCGGGCCAAGCGCCTGGTCGAGCTGGGCCACGACGTGGTCGTGCTGCTCGACTCGGTGACCCGGCTCGGTAGGTCGTACAACCTGGCGGCGCCGGCCAGCGGCCGGATCATGTCGGGTGGTATCGACTCCACCGCGTTGTACCCGCCGAAGCGGTTCCTCGGCGCGGCCCGCAACATCGAGAACGGCGGCTCGCTGACCATCCTCGCCACTGCGCTTGTAGAGACCGGTTCCATGGCGGACACGGTCATCTTCGAGGAGTTCAAGGGCACCGGTAACGCGGAGCTGAAGCTGGACCGGAAGATCGCTGACAAGCGGACCTTCCCGGCCATCGACATCCACCCGTCCGGTACCCGCAAGGAGGAGATCCTGCTCGCGCCGGAGGAACTGGCCATCGTGCACAAGCTCCGCAAGGTGCTGCACTCGCTGGACTCGCAGGCGGCGCTCGATCTCCTGCTGGACCGGCTGAAGCAGTCCCGTACCAACATCGAGTTCCTGATGCAGATCGCGAAGTCGACGCCGGGGGAGTGACCTCACCGGCAGTGGACGGGGGGGGGGGGGGGGGCCCCCCCCCCCCCCCCCCCCCCCCCACCCCCCCCCCGGGGGGGGGGGGGTGGGGCCCGGGGCGGGGGGGGCGGGCCTCACCCTGCCCCACAACACCTTGTTGGCCGTGGGGCCCCCCCCCCCGGCCGGGGGGGGCCCCCCCCCCCCGGGGCTGGGGGGGGGGGGGGGGGCGCCCCCCCCCGCCCCCCCCCCTCGCCGTATCCGCTCCGGGTGGGTAGGAATGCTCCGCCGGTGCGGCGGGAATGCGGTCGGATGGCCCGGTGTTGACCTGCTCGACCGGTGCAGCCGCGTGACGCGGCCCGCCTCCAGGGGCGGTCGACGCCCATGGCACACTGGTCAATCGGCCACCGGTTCCGGTTCACGCCCCCAACGGCCGGCAACAGCAGGTCAGGGGCGACCCGGCGACCACAGACGAGAGGACCGAGGCGACATGAAGCCCAACATCCACCCGGAGTACGTGACCACCGAGGTCAGCTGCTCCTGCGGTAACACCTTCACCACCCGCAGCACCGCCAAGGGCGGCTCGATCCACGTCGAGACGTGCAGCGCCTGCCACCCGTTCTACACGGGCAAGCAGCGCGTGCTGGACACCGCTGGTCGGGTCGCGAAGTTCCAGCAGAAGTACGCCAAGGTTCAGGGCAAGAAGGCCAAGTAGCTCCTCGTCTGACGCCCGCGTCCGGTTTCCGCCGGGCGCGGGCGTCGGCCGTCTGTGTCCCGGTTTCCCGCCGTCGAAGCGACCGGCGGGACACCGCGCGGGGTTTCCGACAGTCTGCAAGGAGCGATCCCCAGCATGAGCAGTGAACGCCTCACCGCCCTCCTCGACGAGTACGCCGAGTTGGAGAAGCGGCTGGCCGACCCCGCGATCCACGCTGACCAGGGCACCGCCCGTCGGGTCGGCCGTCGCTACGCCGAGCTGGTGCCGCTGCACAAGGCCGCCGCCGAGCTGGAGCAGGCCCGGGCGGATCTCGCCGCCGCGCGGGAACTGGCCGCCGAGGACGCCTCCTTCGCGGGCGAGGCCGAGACGATCGCGGCGACGCTGCCGGTGCTGGAGGATCGCCTTGCCGAACTGCTCATCCCGCGTGACCCGCACGACGCCAAGGACGTCATCGTCGAGATCAAGGCGGGCGAGGGCGGAGAGGAGTCCGCGCTGTTCGCCGGTGACCTGCTGCGCATGTACACCCGGTACGCGGAGCGGCGCGGCTGGGTCACCGAGGTGATCGACGTTCAGGACTCCGACCTCGGCGGGGTGAAGGACGTCTCGCTGGCGATCAAGACAAAGGGTGTGCCCGAGGGCGGCAACGGCGTCTGGTCCCGGTTGAAATGGGAGGGCGGCGTGCACCGGGTGCAGCGGGTGCCGGTCACCGAGTCGCAGGGGCGCATCCACACCAGTGCGGCCGGCGTGCTGGTGCTGCCGGAGGCCGAGGAGGTCGACGTCACCATCGACCCGAACGAGTTGCGCATCGACGTGTTCCGCTCGTCCGGTCCCGGCGGTCAGTCGGTGAACACCACGGACTCGGCGGTGCGGATCACCCACCTGCCCACCGGGATCGTGGTCTCCTGCCAGAACGAGAAGTCCCAGTTGCAGAACCGGGAGCAGGCGATGCGGATCCTGCGCGCCCGGCTACTGGCCGCCGCCCAGGAGCAGGCCGACGCCGCCGCGTCGGACGCCCGCAAGGCCCAGGTGCGTACGGTGGACCGCTCGGAACGGATCCGCACGTACAACTTCCCGCAGAACCGGATCACCGATCACCGGATCGGTTTCACCGCGTACAACCTCGATCTGGTGCTCGCCGGGGAGTTGGACGGCGTGCTCGACGCGCTGACCGAGGCGGACCGGGCCGCGCGCCTGGCGGGTGACGCGGAGCTGACCCGCCGCTGAGCCTCGGCGGACGTCTCAGGCGGTACGCGGCCGGACCTTGGCCCGCAGCATCTCCCGGTCGGCGGCCTCGAAGGCGGCGCCGAGCGCGTCCCGCTGGCCGGGGCCGCCGGCTCCCACCTCGGCGAAGCCGATGCTGACGCCGACCGGGGTGCCGGGTACCAATGACTCCCAGTCCTCGGTGCGGACGGCGGCGTCGATCCGCCGAGCGACCTCGGCCGCCTCGGTCATCCCCGCTTCCGGCAGCACCACCACGAACTCGTCGCCGCCGTAGCGGGCGACGAAGTCGCCCCGACGCATCACCCGGTTGATGACTCCGGCGATGCGTTGCAGGACCAGGTCGCCCGAGTGGTGCCCGTGCCGCGTGTTGACCGCCTTGAACCCGTCCAGGTCGCAGACGCCGATCACCACCCGCTCGCCCCGGGCGACCACGGCCGCGATGTAGCGCTCCAGCCGGCGCCGGTTGGGCAGCCCGGTCAGCGGGTCGGTCAGCGCCTCCCCCTCGAATCGCGCCGCCTCCCGACGCATCTCCTCATGGTCGATCCGGGCGGCGATGCCGTCGATGTAGACGTCGCGGAGCCGGTCGTGGCGCTGCGCGGCGAGTCGGAAGGCCAACCGGTCGGCCCGGTGTGCGGCGGCGTGGTCGCCGGCCCGCCCCAGCGCCATGCTGCGCAGCCGGGCCGGCTCGGCCGCGCCGAGCGTCTCGGCGGACACCTGGACGGTGTCCAGCCGGGTGACCGCCTCGATCGGGCGCCCGCTGGCGATGGCGAGACACACCTGGCCGAGCTGACGCATGTCGCGGGCCCGGGCACTGTCCGCGCCGTAGCCGAGCAGCCGGGCCGGGTCCAGGTCCGGGGCAAGGTCGAGGTCGTCGCCGAGGGAACACCGGCGGGCGGCGGCGTAGCCGTAGGCGGCCAGGCTGCTGGGGCGCAGCCGATCCGCCCGCCCGGCGGTCACGAACCGGTCCAGGTCGCCGCCGACATCCCGCAGTACGCGCAGACAGCCGTCGCTGTCGCCGGTGTGGTCCAGCGCGACCGCGTTACGCAGGCGGATGCCCGGTGCGGCGAACGTCTCCTCCGGGATGCCGGCGGCGGTGCCGAGCTGCCGGGCGCGTTCGATCGCGCCCAGGGCGTAGCCATGGAAGCTGAGGTACGAGTAGGCCATCGCCAGGTCGTGCCAGCCCCAGGCGGTGTCCCGGTCCGGGTCCTCCACCGCCCCAAGCGCCCGAGCGGCCTTGACCAGGTGCGTCACGCAGCGGTCCAGGGCGCCCTGATGGTGGGCGGCCAGCGCGGCCAGGGCGTTGAGGTGCCCGTGCAGATAGGGCTCGGCGAGGTCGCGTACCGCCGCGGACGCCTCCTCGATGGCACGTGTGTACTCGGCGGTGCGCCCGAGATTGATCAGGGCCGAGAGCCGCTGTACGAGCGCGTCCGCTCGGGCGTTCGGGTCGCGGGTGGCACGCAGCACCCCCTCCAGGAGCCCGTACGCCTCGGTGGAACGGCTCACCTCCTGCAACGCCCGCGCCTTCGTCAGGGCGTCAACCTGGTCTTCGACCCGGTCGAGCCAGCCCACCCGCGACCTCCTGTCGGTGTGCCGCTGCACCCGCTTATGCACGTGCACGGCGACGCTTCATGATTATTGCGTGACCACCGCACCGCAACACCCGTCCGAAGGGACGAGACGTCACCGTCCGGCTCCCGTGATCGCCGGTGCGGCTCGTACCCTCGCCGCCGCCGGCGTGACGTCGGCCCGCGCGGAGGCCGAGCTGCTGGCCGCGTACGTGCTTGAGGTCCCTCGCGGGCGGTTGGCCCTGGCGGACGGGTTCACCGACGAGCAACTTGACGGTTACCGCGCGCTGGTGGCCCGCCGGTCGCGACGGGAACCGTTGCAGTATCTCACCGGCACCGCCGGCTTCCGGCACTTGGAGCTGGCCGTCGGGCCGGGCGTCTTCGTGCCGCGCCCGGAGACCGAACTGCTCGCCGGCTGGGGCGTCGACCAGGCCCGGCAGGTCGCGTGGCCCGGCGGGGACCGGACCGGCGGGCGGACGGAGCCGCTGGTGGTGGACCTGTGCAGCGGGTCCGGGGCGATCGCCCTGTCGGTGGCGTCCGAGGTGCCGCAGGCCCGGGTGGTGGCGGTGGAACGCTCGCCGGAGGCGCTGTCCTGGCTGCGGCGCAACGCGGCGGGACGGGCCGCCGCCGGTGACCGGCCGATCGAGGTGGTGGCGGCGGACGCCACCGATCCGGCCCTGCTGGACGAGTTGACCGGCCGGGTGGATGTGCTGCTGTGCAACCCGCCGTACGTCCCGCTCGCGGTGGCCGTACCCCCGGAGGTGGCCGACCACGACCCGACGGAGGCCGTGTTCGGTGGAGCGGACGGGCTGGACGTCATCCGTCGGGTGATCGACCGTGCGGGGTTCCTGTTGCGTCCCGGCGGGGTCCTCGGCATCGAGCACGACGACAGCCACGGCGTGGTGCTGCCTGGTCTGCTCACCGCCGACGGCCGGTACGCCGCGATCGTCGACCATCGCGACCTCGCCGACCGGCCGCGTTTCGTCACGGCGTCCCGCCTCGCGGACCGCCCGCCACCCGGTGCGGCCGCGACGTGGCAGACTGGCTCCTCGTGATGCTCTACGACTGCCGATCGCTCGCCGACCGGGACCGCGGCATCGCTGCGGCCATCGAGGCGGTCCGCAACGGCGAGCTGGTCGTCCTGCCGACCGACACGGTCTACGGGATCGGCGCCGACGCGTTCACCCCGTACGCGGTCAAGGCGTTGCTGGACGCCAAGGGTGTCCCGCACACCCCGCCGCCGGTGCTGATCGGTTCCCGGCACACCCTCGACGGCCTGGCGTACACGCTGCCGGCGGCGGCGCGGGACCTGGTCGAGGCGTTCTGGCCGGGGGCGCTGACCATCCTGGTGAAGCACTCGGCGAGCCTGCGGTGGGATCTCGGCGACGACAGCGGCACGGTGGCGGTGCGCATGCCGCTGCATCCGGTGGCGCTGGAGGTGCTGCGCGAAACCGGGCCGATGGCGGTCGCTTCGGCCAACAAGATCGGCCAGCCGGCCGCGCTCACCGCCGACCAGGCGCGCGACCAGCTCGCCTACTCCGTGCGGGCCTACCTGGAGGCGGGACCGGCGGTGGATCCGGTGCCCAGCACGATCGTGGATCTGACCGGCGACGAGCCGGTGCTCGTCCGGGAGGGCGCGATCGACCTGGCCCGGCTGCGTGAGGTGGTACCGGAACTGCGTGAGAGTCAGGTGGCGTAGGTGCCTCCCTTCACCGTCCTGCACGTCTGCATGGGCAACATCTGTCGCTCGCCGATGGCCGAGCGGCTGCTCACCCTCGCCGTGGCCGACCGGCTGACCCGACGCGAGGTCGACCCGGACCGGGTCGAGGAAGTGCTGCACAGCCACAGCGCAGGCACCGGTGGTTGGCACGCCGGTGAGGAGATGAACCCGCCGGCCGCCCGTCAGGTCACCAGCCGGGGCGGCGACGTCGCCGGTTTCGCCGCCCGCAAACTGCGCTCCGATCACATCGACGCCGCCGACCTGGTGCTGACCGCCACTGCGGACCAGCAGGAGTACGTGACCGCGTTGCGGCCCGACGCCGCGGCCCGCACGTTCGTGCTCGGCGAGTTCGGTCGGCTGCTGGCCGCCCTCGATCCGGCCGTGTTGCCGGCGGCCGAGGCCACCGCCGACGCGGTCCACGCCCGTGGCGTGGCGCTGGTAGCGGCGGCACACGACGCCCGTCAGGGCGCCACCGCGTTGCCCACCGACGACCTGGACGACCCGTGGGGGCGCGGTGACCAGTGCTTCAGCCGGGTGGCCGACGAAATCGAGGAGACGGTGCAGCCGCTCGCCGCGCTGCTGCTCCCCTGATCGGCGAATTTCATCCGGGTTTGAGGAAAGGCGCGGCAGAAAGGGTGATTAGCGCCATCCTGAGGGAGTCCTGACGGCTCCTGCGGGGAGAGCTGATGACCCGGGCGTTCCTGCCGAAGATGTTCACCGTACTGCTGGCCGGCACGCTGGCCGGCCTGGCGCTGGCGGTGGCGGCGTTGCCGGCCGCGCTGGTGTTCGGCATCGGATTCTCGGCGCTCTCCGCGCCGTACGCGGAGCTGCCCAACACGCTGCGCACGCCGCCGACCGCCCAACGGTCCAACCTCTACGCCAACGACGGCACCACCCTGATCACCTCCTTCTACCAGGAGGATCGGGTCGATGTGCCGCTGGACGAGGTGGCTCCGGTGATGCGGCAGGCCATCATCGCCGCCGAGGACGCCCGCTTCCACGAGCACAGCGGCGTGGACCTGCGGGGCATCGTGCGGGCCTTCACCGCCAACCGGCGCGACGGCGCCACCCGGCAGGGCGCCTCGACGCTGACCATGCAGTACGTCCGCAACGTGCTGAGCACGGACCCCCGGCTCAGCGAGGCGCAACGGGCCGCGGCCACCGAGGTGAGCACCGCCCGCAAGATCCAGGAGATCCGGTACGCCCTGGCGCTGGAGCGGGAGCTGACCAAGGAGCAGATCCTGACCCGCTACCTCAACATCGCGTACTTCGGTGCCGGCGCGTACGGCATCGCCGCCGCCAGCAAACGGTACTTCTCCACCTCACCGGCAGAACTCACGCTGGCCCAGGCGGCGCTGCTGGCCGGGCTGGTCCGCTCCCCGCACAGTGACGACCCGATCAACGGGGACGCCGACAGCGCGACCGCCCGGCGTGGTTACGTGCTGGACCGGATGGTCGAGTCGGGCGTGGCCGCGCCGGAGGAGGCGGCCCGGATCGCTGCCCAGCCGTTGAACCTGCGACCCAGCGAGACTCCGAACGACTGCACCGCGGTGCCCGAGGGGCACAACGACTGGGGCTTCTTCTGCGACTGGTTCACCCGCTGGTGGAACAGTCAGAAGGCGTTCGGCGCCAGCGTCGACGAGCGGCAGCGCACCCTGCGTCGGGGCGGGTTCAGCATCGTCTCCTCACTCGACCCCGGCGTGCAGCGGGCCACCACCGAGCAGGTGTGGCGGATCTACCCGGCCGAGCACCCACACGCCATGCCGACCGCGGTGGTCCAGCCCGGCACCGGGCGGGTGCTCGCCATGTCGGTCAACCGGATCTACAGCGTGACCGCGAACCCCGGCGGACAGCAGAACCACCCCAACACCGTCAACCAACTCGTCGCCGGTGGCGGCACCATCGTCGGCTACCAGGCCGGTTCCACGTTCAAGCTCTTCACCATGCTGGCCGCCCTGGAGGCCGGACTGCCCCTGAACACGGTCTTCGACGCGCCCCGGCGGATCGTGACCGACTTCCGGGTCAGCGGCAGCGAGGCGAACTGCGGCGGGTACTGGTGCCCGGAGAACGCCAGCGCCTCGGTGAGCGGCCGGCACGACATGTGGACCGCCTTCGGCGACTCGGTAAACACGTACTTCGCCTGGCTCACCGAGCGGGTCGGTGCGGACCGCGTGGTGGAGATGGCCGAACGGCTCGGCATCGTGTTCCGGGCCGACGACGACGCCCAACTGGCCCGGCACGGGGCGCGGGAGTGGGGTCCGTTCACCCTGGGCGTGTCCGCCACCACCCCGCTCGACCTGGCCGGTGCGTACGCGACGCTGGGCGCGGAGGGCACCTGGTGCGCACCCACGCCGGTCACCTCGATCACCGACGCGGACGGCCGCCGGGTGGCTGCCGGGCAGCCGGACTGCCGGCAGGTGCTCGACGTCGACGTGGCCCGGGCGGCGGCGGACGCGGCCCGCTGTCCGGTCGGCGACCAGTCCATGTACCAGGGCTGCGCCGGTGGCACGGCGACCCGGCTGCGCGGTCAGCTCGGCCGGCCGGTGGTGGGCAAGACGGGCAGCTCCGAGCGGTACGCCACGGAGACGGTCGTGGCGCTCACCCCGCAGCTGGCGGTGGCGGCGATGGCGGCCAACCCCGACGAGCCGCGCGACGCCGTCGGCCGCGCGGTGCAGAGCGCCATGGTCGAGGGGGTGGGTGAGATCCTCTCCTTCGCGCTGCGCGACGAGCCGGTCCGCGACTTCGTGCCGCCGAGCGAGCTGACCGCCTGGCGGGTCACCGGGCAGCGCACCGGCAACTGACCGACGCCAGCCGGCGCCCGGTCAGCGGGTCGGGGTGGTTGCCGCGAACCGCTCGGCGCCCTCGGCGATGTTGCGGGCCATCCCGCCGAAGACCACGGCGTGGAACGGTGTCACCGCAGCCCAGTACGCGTGCCCGACCAGCCCTCGGGGCAGGAACACCGCGCGCTGCCGGTAGCTGACCTTTCCCGCGTCGTCGCGTTGCACCCGCATCTCCAGCCAGGCCCGGCCGGGCAGCCGCATCTCGGCGCGTAGCCGCAGCAGTTCGCCGGGGACGATTTCCTCCACTCGCCAGAAGTCCAGGGCCTCGCCGACCCGCAGCTGGTGTGGGTGACGCCGACCCCGCCGCAGCCCCACCCCGCCGACCAGCCGATCCAACCAGCCGCGTACGGACCAGGCGAGCGGGAACGAGTACCAGCCGTTCTCTCCGCCGACCCCCTCGATCACCTGCCACAACGCCTCCGGGGGCGCCGCCACCGTCTGCTCCCGGAGGTCGGTGTAGGCGGTGCCGCCACTCCAGTGCGGATCGCTGGGCAACGGCTCGGCGGGTGCGTCCGCACCGGCCGCGTTCGACCAGCGGGTCTCCACCTGGGCGTCGCGTACCTTGGCCAGCGCCAGCTCGACGGCCTGGTCGAAACCGGTGAGCCCGCCCGGCGGGTCTGGCAGGTACGCCGCGATGTCGTGCTCGTGCGCGACCGCCTCGTGTACCAGGCTCTCCACCAGTGGCCGGGCGAGCGCGTTCGGCACCGGGGTGACCAGTCCCACCCAGTACGAAGACAGCGTCGGCGTCAACGGCCGTACCGGTAGCAGGAGCCGGCGAGAGAGCCCGGCCACCCGGGCGTAGCGCTGCATCATGTCGCCGAAGGTGAGCACGTCCGGACCGGCGATGTCGAAGGCCCGGTTGACCTCCGGCGGCAGCCCCGCGCAGCCGACCAGGTAGCGCAGCACGTCGCGGACCGCGATCGGCTGGATCCGGTTGGCGACCCAGCGCGGGGTGACCATCACCGGCAGTCGCTCGGTCAGGTAGCGCAGCATCTCGAACGACGCCGAGCCGGAACCGATGATCACGGCTGCCCGCAGCACCACCGTTGGCACGCCGCTGTCCAGCAGGATCCGGCCCACCTCCGTGCGGGAGCGCAGGTGCGCCGATGAACGCTCGTCGCCGGCCGCCGGCTCCGGCCCGCCCAGGTAGACGATCCGGCGTACGCCGGCGGCACGGGCGGCCTCGGCGAAGGTTGTCGCGGCCTGCCGGTCGGCGGCCTCGAAGCCGGCCTGGCCGAGCGAGTGCACCAGGTAGTAGGCCACGTCGACGCCGTCGAAGATTCCGGCCAGGCTCTCCGGCCGGCTCAGGTCACCCTCGACCACCTCGACCTGCGGGGCCCACGGCACATCGCGCAACCGGCTGGCCCGCCGCGCCAGGCAGCGCACCGTGTGTCCCTCCGCCAGCAGGCGTGGCGCAAGCCGCCCACCGATGTATCCCGTCGCGCCGCTCACCAGGCATCTCACGCCTCCAGTCTGCGGTCTCATAGACTCTGGCGCTGTGGAGACCGCCGAGGGCACCTTCTGGGGGCCGGATTTCGAGCAGCTCAGCACGACCGACCCGGAGATCGCGGAGGTGGTGCTCGGCGAACTCGACCGGCTGCGCGGTGGCCTGCAACTGATCGCCAGCGAGAACCTCACCTCCCCGGCGGTGCTGGCCGCGCTGGGCTCCACGCTTACCAACAAGTACGCCGAGGGCTATCCAGGCCGGCGCTACTACGGCGGCTGCGCTCAGGTGGACCGGGCCGAGGAACTCGGCATCACCCGGGCGAAGGACCTCTTCGGCGCCGAGCACGCCAACCTCCAGCCGCACTCCGGCGCGAGCGCCAACCTGGCCGCGTACGCCGCCCTGGTGCAGCCGGGTGACACCGTGCTGGCGATGGAGTTGCCGCACGGCGGGCACCTGACCCACGGCAGCCGGGTGAACTTCTCCGGCCGGTGGTTCAAGCCCGTCGGCTACACCGTCCGGCAGGACACCGAGCTGATCGACTACGACGAGGTACGGGATCTCGCCCGTACCCACCAGCCGAAGATGATCATATGTGGGGCGACCGCCTATCCACGGCTGATCGACTTCGCCCGGTTCCGGGAGATCGCCGACGAGGTCGGCGCGTACCTGATGGTGGACGCCGCGCACTTCATCGGGCTGGTCGCCGGGCAGGCGATCCCGTCGCCGGTGCCGTACGCCGACGTGATCTGCGCGACCACCCACAAGGTGCTGCGCGGCCCGCGTGGCGGCATGATCCTCTGCCGGGAGTCGCTGGCCGAGCGGATCGACAAGGCGGTCTTCCCGTTCACCCAGGGCGGCCCGCTGATGCACGCCGTGGCAGCCAAGGCGGTCGCGCTGCACGAGGCGGCGCAACCGGCGTACCGCAGTTACGCCGCGCAGGTGGTGGCCAACGCGCGGGCGCTCGCCGACGGGCTGGCCGCCGAGGGGATGCGGCCGATCTCCGGCGGCACCGACACCCACCTGGCCCTGATCGACCTGCGGGAGTCCGGGGTCACCGGCGCCGAGGCGGAGGCGCGGTGCGACGCGGCGACCATCACGTTGAACAAGAACGCGATCCCGTACGACCCGCAGAAGCCGATGGTGGCCTCGGGGATTCGGGTGGGCACGCCCAGCGTCACCACCCAGGGCATGGGGCAGGCGCAGATGCGGCAGGTCGCCGAGCTGATCGCCCGGGCGGTGCGGACCGACCCGTCCGCGCCGGGTGGCGTCGACAAGCTGGCCCGGATCGCCGCTGAGGTGGCCGAACTGGCCACCGAGTTCCCGGCGTACCCCCGATGAGCGCGCCCCGGGCCGGCGAGCCCGGCGTGCCGTCGACGAGCGTTCCCCGGGCGGGAGAACCCGGTGCCATCCGGGCCCGGCTGCCGTACCTGCGCCTGCCACTGCTCGCCTGTGCCGTGCTGGCCGTGGTCGCGGTGCCGGCGGCCGCCGTGCTGCGCGGCCCGACCGGTGCGGCAGGGGTGGCCGCCGGCATCGCCCTGGTGATCGTCAGCTACCTGATCTCGGGTCTCTCGGTGGCCTGGGCGGACGCGGTCCACCCGCGACTGATCATGTCCGTGGGGCTGGTCACCTACGCTACGAAGATCGTCATTCTGGGGGTGGCGATGGCGGCCGTGGCGGCCACCGGTTGGCCAGGTCTGCCCGACCTGGGCGTGGCCATCATCGCGGCCGTGGTGGTGTGGACCGGAGCCCACCTGACCTGGGCGTTGCGCTCGCCGCTGCCCAGCGTGGACCGTTCGTCGGATCACTGACCGTACGGCTGCCGTTTCCCGGGCGTTTCGTGGGCCTGTCCGGCTGGTCGGACAGGAGTAGGCTGACCCCGGCTTGATGCGCCGCACCCGCCGCCCGCACGCTGCTCGCAGTGTGGGGGGTGCCGCACACTCGCGAAACACCCGGCTGATAGTGTTCGCGACGTCATGGCCGACAACCCCCACCGCAGAAGCCCCGACGAACACTCGTCGGAAGGTGTCGCCGGAGCCGTCCTCGGCTACCTGCTCGCCGGCATCGTGGTGTGGGGATTCCTCGGCTGGTTGGCGGGGGAGTTCCTGGGCCTGCCGACCGGCGTCGGAATCGCCGTCGGCATGATGCTCGGCGCAGCCGGAGCGATCTACCTGATCATGAAGAGGCTCAGTGCCTGAGTGCCGGCACGCGCGGGTCTGTCGAGTGCGGAGGATGACACGGTGAGCGGACAGCTTGTCGCCGCAGAGGGCCTTCCCTGGCCCCCCAGCGTCGGAGACTTCTACCCGCCGGACCTCGCCGGTCCGTGGGTCACGAAGTTCACGCTGATGGTCTGGCTGGCCGTCGGGATTCTGATCATCTTCTTCATGGCCAGCTACCGGAACCCGAAGCTGGTGCCGAGCAAGAGCCAGTGGTACGCGGAGTCGATCTACGGCCTGGTCCGGGACAACATCGCCCGCGAGCAGATGGGCAAGGACGGCATCCGGTTCGCGCCCTACTTCACCGTGCTGTTCTGCTTCATCGCGGTGACAAACCTCTTCGGCGTCACCCCCGGGTTGCAGATCTCGCCGAACTCGCACATCGCCTTCCCGATCGTGCTGGCCGCGATCACCTACGTGATGTACCTCTACATCGGTGTCCGCAAGCAGGGCCTGGGCCGCTACCTCAAGCAGAGCCTGATCATCCCGGGTGTGCCGTGGCCGATGCACGTCCTGCTGATCCCGATCGAGTTCCTACAGAACTTCATCAACCGGCCGGTCACGCTGGCGGTACGACTCTTCGCCAACATGTTCGCCGGGCACCTGATCCTGCTGGTCTTCACCGTCGGCGGCTTCGTGATGCTGGCCTCGGACAACGTCTTCATTCAGGCGACGTCGATCTTCTCGTTCCTGATGGCGATCCTGATGGCCTTCTTCGAGGTGCTCGTCGCGCTGCTGCAGGCCTACGTCTTCGTCACCCTGACCGCCAACTACATCGGCACGTCGCTCGCCGACGGGCACTGATCCACAGACCTCGGCGGGCCGCCCGGCCCGACCAAGCTTCCGGTACGACCGCGTACGCGTGAGAACTCACGCCTCTACTAGGAGGAATACCCGCAATGGACGTTATTGCCGCCATCGAGGGCAACGTCAACACCATCGGCTACGGCCTCGCCGCCATCGGCCCCGGCATCGGTGTCGCCCTGGTCTTCGCGGCCTACATCCAGGCCAGCGCCCGCCAGCCGGAGTCCGCCGGCTACAACCGCACCTGGCTGGTCCTGGGCTTCGCGCTGGTCGAGGCGCTCGCCCTGTTCGGCCTGGTGCTCGCGTTCGCAGTCTGACGTAGCCCGACGCGACCCGGAGGTCTGACATGTATGTCGCCGCTGAAGGTGTAGAGCACCACCCGCTCGTGCCGATCTGGCAGGAGCTCGTCGTCGGGACGATCGCCTTCGCCCTGCTCTGCTTCGTGCTGCTGAAGTTCGTGATGCCGCGCATGGAGGCGATGTACCAGGCGCGGGTCGACGCGATCGAGGGCGGCCTCAAGCGTGCCGAGGCCGCACAGGCCGAGGCCAACCAGCTGCTCGAGCAGTACCGGGCCCAGCTCGCCGAGGTGCGTACCGAGGCGGCCCGGATCCGGGACGACGCCCGCGCCGACGCCGAGTCGATCCGAACGGAAATCCTGGCCAAGGCCCGGGAGGAGTCCGACCGGATCATCGCCGCCGGCCGGGAGTCGCTGGCCGTGGAACGCCAGACCATCGTGCGCGAGCTGCGCGCGGAGGTCGGCGGCCTCGCGGTCGACCTGGCCAGCCGGATCGTGGGCGAGTCGCTCGCCGACGAGGCCCGTCGCAAGGGCACCGTCGAGCGGTTCCTCACCGACCTCGAGAGCGCGGGGGCCCGCTGATGCAGGCCGCCAGCCGGGAGTCCTACGCCGCCGCGCTCGCGCGGCTGGAGGGGCACGTCGCCGGTACCGAGCCGTCGACCGTGGCCGGCACCGGTGCGGAGCTGCTCTCCGTTGCGGACCTGCTGCGGCGGGAGGTTCGGCTGCGCCGGGCGCTCTCCGACCCGGCCCGCTCGGGTGCGGACCGCACGGAGTTGCTGAACTCGGTGCTCTCCGGCAAGGTCGGCGCGGACACGCTCGACCTGCTCGGGACGCTTGTCGCGGGCCGCTGGTCCGCGCCGTCGGAGCTGCTCGACGGCGCGGAGAGCCTCGGCGTGCAGGCGCTGCTCGCCAGCGCGGACCGCGCCGATGAGCTGGGCGAGGTGGAGGACGAGCTGTTCCGCTTCGGCCAGGTGGTCGCCGCGGACCCGCAGCTGTCAAACGCCCTGTCCGACCCGATGGCGCCGGTGGCGCAGCGGGCCGAGCTGGTCGGGATGCTCCTGACGGGCAAGGCCCGGCCGGTGACGTTGCGGCTGGCGGAGGCGGCGCTTGCCGGCTTCGGTGGCCGGTCGTTCACCGCCGCGCTGTCCCGGCTGGTGGAGTTGGCGGCGGAGCGGCGGGACCGGCAGGTCGCGTACGTGACGGTCGCTGCACTGCTCACCGAGGAGGAGGAGCGGCGGCTGGGCGATCGGCTATCCGCCATATACGATCGACAGGTTGCTGTCAAGCTTACGGTTGACCCGACGATCCTCGGTGGAGTGAGCGTACGGGTGGGTTCGGACCTCTACGACGGGACGATCCTGCGCCGCCTCAACGAGACCCGCAACGCGCTCGCGAAGCGCTGACCAGCACCCCGCGAAGCGCCCGGAAAGACAGTCGACCCGAGGACCGGTCGGTACTAGGTATCCCGGGCCCCTGATACTTAAGGAAGCAGAGGATGGCCGAGCTGACCATCTCGACGGAGGAGATCCGCGGCGCCCTGGAGCGCTACGTCTCCTCCTACTCGCCCGACGTCTCCCGTGAGGAGGTCGGCACCGTCGCCGACACCGGCGACGGCATCGCCCACGTCGAGGGCCTGCCCTCGACCATGACCAACGAGCTGCTGGAGTTCGAGGACGGCACGCTCGGCGTGGCGCTGAACCTCGACGTCCGGGAGATCGGTGTCGTCGTCCTCGGCGACTACTCCGGGCTTGAGGAGGGGCAGCGCGTCAAGCGCACCAACCGGGTGCTCTCGGTGCCGGTGGGCGACGCCTTCCTGGGCCGCGTGGTAAACGCGCTCGGCCAGCCGATCGACGGCCTCGGTGAGATCGTCGACGAGGGCTACCGCGAGCTGGAGCTGCAGGCTCCGAACGTGATGGCCCGGCAGTCGGTCTTCGAGCCGCTCCAGACCGGCATCAAGGCCATCGACGCGATGACCCCGATCGGCCGGGGCCAGCGACAGCTGATCATCGGTGACCGGAAGACCGGCAAGACCACGGTCGCCCTGGACGCCATCCTCAACCAGCGGGAGAACTGGGCCTCCGGCGACCCGAAGAAGCAGGTCCGCTGCATCTACGTCGCCATCGGCCAGAAGGCCTCCACCATCGCCTCGATCAAGGGGCAGCTGGAGGAGGCGGGCGCGATGGAGTACACCACCATCGTCGCCTCCCCGGCGTCGGACCCGGCCGGCTTCAAGTACCTCGCCCCGTACACCGGCTCGTCCATCGGCCAGCACTGGATGTACGGCGGCAAGCACGTCCTGATCGTCTTCGACGACCTGAGCAAGCAGGCCGAGGCGTACCGGGCCGTGTCGCTGCTGCTGCGCCGTCCGCCGGGCCGCGAGGCGTACCCGGGCGACGTCTTCTACCTGCACTCCCGGTTGCTGGAGCGCTGCGCGAAGCTCTCCGACGAGATGGGTGGCGGCTCGATGACCGGCCTGCCGATCATCGAGACGAAGGCCAACGACATCTCGGCCTTCATCCCGACCAACGTCATCTCGATCACCGACGGTCAGATCTTCCTGGAGACCGACCTGTTCAACCAGGGCGTCCGGCCGGCGATCAACGTCGGTACCTCGGTCTCCCGGGTCGGCGGTGCCGCCCAGGTGAAGCCGATGCGCAAGGTCGCCGGTTCGCTGCGACTGAACCTGGCCCAGTTCCGTGAGCTGGAGGCGTTCGCCGCCTTCGCCTCCGACCTGGACAAGGCCTCCCGCGCCCAGCTCGACCGCGGTGCCCGCCTGGTGGAGCTGCTCAAGCAGCCGAACTACTCGCCGTACCCGGTGCAGGAGGAGGTGGTGGCCGTCTGGGCCGGCACCGAGGGCAAGCTGGACGACGTCCCGGTCGGCGACGTGCGGCGCTTCGAGACCCAGTTCCTGGAGCACCTGCGGCGCAAGCACAACGCCACGCTCCAGGCGATCGCCGACAACAAGTGGGACGACGAGATCATCGCCACCCTCGATTCGGCCGTCGCGGAGTTCAAGCAGGGCTTCCTCGGCCGTGAGGACGAGCGCACGATCAACGAGGCGCCGGCGGCGCCGCTGGAGGGCGAGGCCGAGCACGAGACGGTCACCCGCTACAGCGGCGAGGCTGCGGCCGAGAAGCAGTAGGGCCGGGCCATGGCGGCGCAGGTACGTGTTCTTCGTCAACGGATCCGCTCGGCGAAGGGGATGAAGAAGATCACCAAGGCGATGGAGCTCGTTGCGACGAGCCGGATCGCCAAGGCCCAGGCACGGGTGGAGGCGTCCCTGCCGTACGCCCAGGCCGTCACCGGCGTGCTCACCGCGCTGGCGTCGAACGCCTCGGTCGACCACCCGCTGCTCACCCCGCGCGAGCGGGTGCGGCGGGCGGGCGTACTGCTGGTGACCGCCGACCGAGGACTGGCCGGCGGCTACAGCTCCAACGCCATCCGGACGGCGGAGTCGTTGATCGCCCGGCTGCGCGCCGACGGCAAGGAGCCGGTGCTCTACGTCATCGGACGCAAGGGCGTGTCGTTCTACCGGTTCCGTAACCGGCCGATCGAGGCCAGCTGGACGGGCTTCTCGGAGCAGCCGTCCTTCGCCGACGCCCGCGAGGTCGGTGACACCCTGATCAAGGCGTTCACCGCCGGTGCGGACGACAGCGACGGCGATCCGGGCCCGGACGGGGTACGCGGGGTGGACGAGTTGCACATCGTCTACACCGAGTTCAAGTCCCTGATGACCCAGAACCCGATCACCCGGATCATCGGCCCGTTGCAGATCGAGGAGCGGCCCCGGTCGGAGGGCGTCCTACCGGCGTACGAGTTCGAGCCGGACGCGGAGGCGCTGCTCGACGCGCTGCTGCCGAAGTACATCAACACGCGGATCTACGCGGCGTTGCTGGAGTCGGCGGCCAGCGAGTCGGCAGCCCGGCGGCGGGCGATGAAGAGCGCCACCGACAACGCCGAAGAGATGATCGACAAGTACACGCGTGAGATGAACTCGGCCCGCCAGGCCGGGATCACCCAGGAGATCAGCGAGATCGTCGGCGGCGCGAACGCGCTGGCCGCGTCGGGAAGTGAAGTGTGATGACTGTTTCCACCGCTGCTGGAGGACCAGCCGAGACCAAGACGGCCACCGGTCGCGTGGTCCGGGTCATCGGCCCGGTCGTCGACGCCGAGTTCCCGCGCGACGCCATGCCGGCCCTGTTCAACGCGCTGCACGTGGACGTGACCCTGTCCGGCGGCGAGAAGACGCTGACCCTGGAGGTCGCCCAGCACCTGGGTGACAACCTGATCCGCGCCATCTCGATGCAGCCGACCGACGGCCTGGTGCGCGGTGCCGACGTGCGGGACACCGGCTTCCCGATCCGGGTGCCGGTTGGCGACGCGGTCAAGGGCCACGTCTTCAACGCCATCGGCGAGTGCCTCAACCTCACCGAGGGCGAGACCATCCAGGCCGACGACCACTGGGGCATCCACCGCAAGGCCCCGGCCTTCGCGGACCTGGAGCCGAAGACCGAGATGCTGGAGACCGGCATCAAGGTCATCGACCTGCTCGCCCCGTACGTGAAGGGCGGCAAGATCGGCCTGTTCGGCGGTGCCGGTGTGGGCAAGACCGTGCTCATCCAGGAGATGATCACCCGGGTTGCCCGCAACTTCGGTGGTACCTCGGTCTTCGCCGGCGTGGGTGAGCGCACCCGTGAGGGCAACGACCTCATCCACGAGATGACCGACTCCGGCGTCATCGACAAGACCGCCCTGGTCTACGGCCAGATGGACGAGCCGCCGGGCACCCGGCTGCGGGTCGCACTCTCCGCGCTGACCATGGCGGAGTACTTCCGTGACGTGAAGAAGCAGGAGGTGCTGCTCTTCATCGACAACATCTTCCGCTTCACCCAGGCCGGTTCCGAGGTCTCCACCCTGCTGGGCCGGATGCCCAGCGCGGTGGGTTACCAGCCGACCCTGGCCGACGAGATGGGTGAGCTCCAGGAGCGGATCACCTCCGTCCGGGGCCAGGCCATCACCTCGATGCAGGCGATCTACGTGCCGGCGGACGACTACACCGACCCGGCTCCGGCCACCACGTTCGCCCACCTGGACGCGACCACCAACCTGGAGCGGTCGATCTCCGACAAGGGCATCTACCCGGCGGTGGACCCGCTGGCCTCCTCGTCGCGGATTCTGGCCCCCGAGTTCGTCGGCCAGGAGCACTTCCAGGTGGCCAGCGAGGTGAAGCGGATCCTCCAGCGCTACAAGGACCTGCAGGACATCATCGCCATCCTCGGTATCGAGGAACTCTCCGAGGAAGACAAGATCACGGTCCAGCGGGCCCGGCGGATCGAGCGCTTCCTGTCGCAGAACACCTACGCGGCGGAGCAGTTCACCGGCGTTCCGGGCTCGACGGTTCCGATCAAGGAGACCATCGAGGCCTTCCGCAAGATCAGCGAGGGCGAGTACGACCACTTCCCCGAGCAGGCGTTCTTCATGTGCGGTGGGCTCGACGACCTGGAGAAGAAGGCCGCCGAGCTGATGAAGGGCTGACCTTTCGCACCTCGCACCAAGAGAGCTGAAGAAAGAAGGCCGCCCCGGTAACCCCGGGGCGGCCTTCTGTTCATCTTCGCGACGTACCATCGCCGCTGCCCGGTTTCCCGCGCTCGGCGATCACGCCGACTGCGAGATACCGTCAGTGCGATGCCCAGGAAGGCAACCCGCGCCGTGTCGAGGCACGGTCCGGTGCATGTCGTCGGGCATCGCACAGCCACGCTCATGCGCCGATGAGCGTTGATTGGTTAAACCATTCGGCCCCGCGCGCCCGTACTTCCTCCGGGGGGCGCGACGAACGGAGATGCTTGTGGGTAAGGCCGGCAGACGCGGCAAGCGTGGTGGGCGCTCGTCGGTGTGGCGGGGCGTGCCCCGCTGGGCGCAGCTCTGCACCATCTTCGGTGTTGTCCTGATGGTGCTCAGCGGGACGAGCCTGGTGGGCGCCGAGGCGCTGATGGCCCGCTACGAGGGAGCGATCGGCAAGGCTGACCTCTTCGGTGACCAGGCGGCCGGAGGCACTCCCAAGAGCGACATCAAGGGCCCGCTCAACATCCTGCTGGTCGGCATCGACCCCCGCGACAAGGACACCCCGCCGCTGTCCGACGCGATCATGGTCCTGCACGTGCCGAAGGAGATGGACCGCGCGTACCTCTTCTCCCTGCCGCGCGACCTCTACGTGGAGATCCCGCCGTTCGAGAAGGCCGACTTCCCCGGTGACACCACCAAGCTGAACGCCGCGATGTCGTACGGCAGCCGGGTGCCCGGTGGGAAGCCCGACGCGGCGAAGGGCTTCGAGCTGCTCGCCATCACCGTGCAGCGGGTCACCGGCATCAAGCGGTTCGACGCGGGCGCGATCATCAACTTCTCCGGCTTCCAGAAGATCGTCGACGCCATGGGCGGCGTCACGATGAACATCGAGCGGGAGGTCCGCTCGGAGCACCGGGAGCCGAACGGCAAGCACCGCCAGGGCAACCCCAACGGCGAGGGCTACGTCGGGCCGCAGGCGGTCTACCCGAAGGGCAAGCAGCACCTGAGCGGTTGGCAGGCGCTGGACTACGTCCGCCAGCGGTACCCGGAGAACGGCGTCCCCGACGGCGACTACGGCCGGCAGCGGCACCAGCAGCAGTTCGTCAAGGCGATGGCCGGCCAGGCCCTCAGCGCCGACGTGGTGACCAACCCGGTCAAGCTGGACAAGGTTCTCCGCGCGGCCGGCGAGTCGCTGATCTTCAGCGGCCGGGGGCACAGCGTGGTCGACTTCGCCCTCGCCCTCAAGGACATCCGTCCCGGCAACATCCAGATGATCAAGCTGCCGGGCGGCGGCATCAAGGAGAACGGCAAGTACCTCGGTGAGCGGTTCACCCCCGAGGTGGACGACTTCTTCGTAGCGCTGGAGCGGGAACTGCTGGACCCGTTCCTCCTCGAACATCCGAAGCTGGTGAGCAGGAGCTGATCGTGGCGCAGGTCTTGGCACCCGCCTGAAGAACAGGTCCCGGGCGCGACTAGAATTTCCCCAATCCGCCGCCTCAGCAAGGAGACAGCGTGGCAGAGCAGCTTAACGTCCAGCTCGTGGCCGTCGAGGAAAAGGTTTGGTCGGGCAAGGCCGAGATGGTCATGGCCCGGACGACCGAGGGTGAGCTGGGTGTGCTGCCGGGGCACGCGCCCCTGCTCGGCCAGCTCGCCGAGCCCGGCCAGGTACGCATCAAGCTCCCCGGGGGTGAGCAGCTCAGCTACGACGTGGCGGGCGGCTTCCTCTCGGTCAGCGAGCAGGGCGTGACCGTACTGGCCGAGACCGCCACTCCGGCCGCCGCCGCTTCGGGCAACTGAGCCGACCCGCCGATGGAGATCGTCGAAGGGGTCGGAATCGGCGTCGCCGTGATCCTCGGCGCGATCCTTTTCCTCTTCATCCGGCGGGCTCTGGTCACCCGTAGCGGAGGCATCATCCGGCTCAGCGTCCGGACCTCCACGATGCTCGACGGCCGCGGCTGGTCGCCCGGTTTCGGCCGCTTCGTCGGCGACGAACTCCGCTGGTACCGGATGTTCAGTTTCGCCGTACGCCCCAAGCGCGTGCTCTCCCGCGAAGGGTTGACGGTCGAACGACGGCGGCTGCCCGAGGGGCAGGAACGAATGTCCATGCCCGCCGACTGGATCATTCTCCGCTGTACCAGTCGACATGCCCCGGTCGAGATCGCCATGGCACGATCCACCGTCACCGGGTTTCTCTCCTGGCTCGAGGCCGCCCCTCCGGGGGCGGTCTCGCCACGTATGGCCTCCCAAGACTGGCCAGCCGCCTAACCCATCCCCGCCCCCCGCGCTCCCGCGCCCCGCCGCTTCCGGTTGATCATGAGGTTAGCGGCAATATTGGCGATCAAATACACCGCTAACCTCATGATCAAGTATGTGGGCTGTGGGGTAGGTGGGGTTCTGTGCAGGGTTCGGGTGTTTGGGTGGGTTTGATCGCTGAGTTCGGGGTTGGGTGTCGGGCTTGATCCCTGGGCCGGGTCGGCGGGCCACACTCGTCGTGGGCGGACACCGCCCGGCTGTGCCCGGTGTCGGGTTCCGCCGCTGGTGCAGGGGGTGTTGGCCGGGGATCTTGGTGCGATTGCGCCGCTGGGTGGGCGGTTTCGGACCAAGATTGCGGGGCGGTCGGGGGCTCGGGGTGGAATGAGTGGCGGGTCGGGGGCGTTGTGGACGGGTGAACGACCGAGGAAGATGGCCTGCCGCACCGGTGGTGCCGGGTGGCCCGGAATGGTGGCGGGCCGGTGGTCGTTGGACCTCCCTGGACGACCGAGGTAGACCGCCCGCTGTGGTGGGTGTGCGGGGCGCGGAATGATCCGCCCCGTTCGGTCGTTGGACATGCCTGAGCGACCGAGGAAGACCACCGCCGCAGGTGGTGGGTGTGGCCCGGGAATGATGGTGGGCCGGTGGTCGTTACACATGGTCCCGGCGATGCGAAGCGGCCCCCTAGGGCCCCGCGTGCCGGAGGACCTTTTTCCCCCTTTGTTTGAGCGCCTGTCGGTGCTTGCGTGCGCCTGACCGATCCCCCTTCGGTGTGGGTGTGCGTCGACCCCCGAATTGGAGCTTTG
>NZ_JBIAYZ010000017.1:0-67281 GCF_042898635.1 Micromonospora sp. NPDC000442
CGCGGGGGTGGTCCCCCTGTCGGGGGGGGGGGCCCCCCCCCCCGGCCGCCCAACCCCCCCCCCCCCCCCGCCGCGGCCCCCGCTCGCCCCCAGCCCAAACCCGCAACCACCCAGAAGCGCAGGACAGCTCAGCCCGAGGCCACCAACTCGACCTCGTACCCCTGACCATCCGCCAGATACCCGGCGTACGTGTCGGGTCCGCCGGCGTAGGGGTGCCGGTCGGCGAAGAGCAACTCCCAGCCGTACGCCGGTGCCTGCTCGACCAGCCGGTCCACGGCGGCGGCCGAGCCGGCGTGGAAGGCCAGGTGGTTGAGGCCCGGGGCGCGCCGGTCGTGACGTCGGCCGGTGAGCGCGGGTGACGTCTCCAGCACCAGATACGTCGGGCCGAGTCGCCAGGAGCGGCCGACCGGCCACTGCTGGAACGACGTCCAGCCCAACTCACCGAGCAGCCAGCCCCAGCTACGCATTGCGGCGGTCAGGTCGGGTATCCAGACCTCCACGTGGTGCAGTGCACCGAGCGTCACCGGCCTCCGCCCGGCACCCATAGCACGTCTCCGTCCGGATTTGCCGTTCTTGACAGGATAAAGAGCAGATCCGAAAGACGGTTGAGATACTTTGCCGGGAGGTGGCTGGTCCGGTCGGGATCGTGTGCGATGAGCGCCCACGCCGACCGCTCGGCGCGCCGGGCGATCGTCCGCGCCGCGTGCAGCAGCGCCGCGCCTGCGGTGCCGCCGGGGAGGATGAAGGAGTCGAGCTTGCTCAGGCGCGCGTTGTACTCGTCGCACCAGCCCTCGAGGCGCTCGACGTACTCCTCCGTGACCCGCAGCGGCGGGTACTTCGGGTCCGGTTCGACCGGGGTGGACAGGTCGGCGCCCACGTCGAACAGGTCGTTCTGGATCGAACCCAGCACCCGGCGCAGTTCGTCGTCGAGTTGGCCCAGGGCGAGTGCCACGCCGAGCGCGGCGTTGCACTCGTCGACGTCGGCGTACGCGGCGATCCGCGGATCGTTCTTCGGCACCTGCTCGTTGTTGCTCAGCCTGGTCATGCCGGCATCGCCGGCCTTGGTGTAGATGCGCGTGAGGTGGACGGCCATGACGCACAGCCTACGGATACCGGACCTGACGATCCCGGCCCGGCCGGACGCCGGCACGGGTTGGCCTGCGGGCGTCGGCCCGGGTGACGCCGGTGACCCCGCGCTCGCCGACGTCGACGTCATCCGGGTACGCGGTGGCGCCCGGCTCGCCGGCACCGTGCACGTGGTCGGTGCGAAGAACTCGGCGCTGAAGCTGATGGCCGCCGCGCTGCTCGCTCCCGGCCGCACGGTGATCACCAACGTGCCCCGGATCACCGACATCGCCATCATGGGTGAGGTGCTGCGCCGCCTCGGCTGCGGCGTACGGTTCGACGCCGACGATCCGGTGGACCCGATGGTGGCGGTCGGCGGGGTGGCCCGGTCCCGTTCGGTCACCATCGACGTGCCGGAGCAGCCGGGCGTCGAGGCCGATTACGACCTGGTTCGCCGACTGCGGGCGTCGATCTGCGTGCTGGGCCCGTTGCTGGCCCGACGCGGGTACGTGCGGGTGGCCCATCCGGGCGGCGACGCGATCGGCTCGCGGGGTCTGGACATGCACATCTCCGGGCTGACCCGGATGGGTGCCGACATCTCCGGCGAGCACGGCTTCGTGATCGCCTCGGCCTCGGACGGACTGCGTGGCGCGGAGATCGTGCTGGACTTTCCCAGCGTCGGGGCGACCGAGAACCTCATCATGGCGGCGGTGCTGGCGGAGGGCACCACCGTGATCGAGAACGCGGCACGCGAGCCCGAGATCGTCGACATCTGCACGTTGCTCCAGCGGATGGGTGCGCTGATCGACGGCGAGGGCAGCTCGACCATCACCATCGTCGGCGTACCCCGGCTGAGTCCGGTCCGGCACGCCACGGTGGGGGACCGGATCGTCGCGGGGACCTGGGCGTTCGGCGCGGCGATGACCCGTGGCGACGTCACCGTGACCGGCCTCGACCCCGCGTTCCTGGAGGTCGCGCTCGACAAGCTGGTGACGGCCGGCGGCATGGTGGAGACCCGGGCGGACAGCTTCCGGGTACGCATGGACGACCGACCCCGGGCGGTGGACGTGGTGACGCTGCCCTATCCGGGCTTCGCCACCGACCTGCTGCCGATGGCGATCGGGCTCGCGGCGCTCAGCGAGGGCGCCTCCCTGATCACCGAGAACATCTTCGACGGCCGGTTCATGTTCGCCAACGAGATGATGCGGCTGGGCGCGGACATCAAGACCGACGGGCATCACGCGGTGGTACGCGGCCGGGAGCAACTCTCCGGCGCTCCGGTCCGCGCGACCGACATCCGGGCCGGTGCCGGGCTCATCATCGCCGGGCTCTGTGCCGACGGGGTGACCGAGGTGTCGCACGTGCACCACGTCGACCGGGGCTATCCCGACTTCGTGGCCGACCTGCGGGCGCTCGGCATCGAGGTGGAGCGGGCGACTGCACCGGAGGAACCCGAGCTGACCATCTGAGCGCCTTATTCATCGTTCAGGCTCGCCGACTAGGGTGCAGACAGACACTCATTCGCAGCGAGGGAGAAGCAGCATGGCGGGTCGACTCGCGGTCGTCGGTGCCGGTTTGATGGGGTCGGGTATCGCCCAGGTGGCGGCCCAGGCCGGCTGGCAGGTGGTGCTGCGGGATCTGGACGAGACGGCGACGAAGCGCGGTCTGGACGGCATCCGGCGGTCGCTGGCGAAGTTCGCGGAGAAGGGCAAGCTCTCCGACGAGGACGTCGAGGCGACGCTCGGGCGGATCACCCCCACCACCGAGCTGGAGGCGGCCGGCGACGCGGACATCGTGATCGAGGCCGTCTTCGAGAAGCTGGAGATCAAGCACGAGGTGTTCCGCGCGCTGGACAAGATCTGCAAGGCGGACGCGGTGCTGGCCACCAACACGTCGGCGATCCCGGTGACCCAGATCGCGACGGCCACCGAGCGTCCGGAGGCGGTCGTCGGCACCCACTTCTTCTCGCCGGTGCCGATGATGAAGCTCTGCGAGCTGGTGCGCGGCTACAAGACCAACGACGCCACCCTGGAGCGGGCGAAGTCCTTCGCCGAAGAGATCGGCAAGACCGTCGTGGTGGTGAACCGCGACATCGCCGGCTTCGTCACCACCCGGTTGATCTGCGCCCTGGCCATGGAGGCGGTCAAGCTGGTCGAGGCGGGCGTCATCTCCGCCGAGGACCTGGACACCGCCTGCCGGCTCGGCTTCGGGCACGCGATGGGCCCGCTGGCCACCGTCGACCTGACCGGTGTCGACGTGTTGCTGAACGCGACCCGCAACATCTACACCGACACGGCGGACGAGAAGTTCTTCCCGCCGGAGCTGTTGCAGCGCATGGCCACCGCAGGCGATCTGGGCCGCAAGACCGGCCAGGGCTTCTACTCGTACTGACGCCGCTGTTGGGGGAGGGCCCGGCCGGGCCCTCCCGTGGCTCAGCCGTCGCGGCGGGTGGTCCAGCGGAAGGTGGTCAGACAGAGCACCAGACCGATCACGCACCAGACGCCCAGCACCAGGGCGACGCGGGTCAGCTCGAACGAGCCGCCGGGCTCGTCCGCGCCGAAGCTCTCCGGCAGGAAAACCGACCGTAGCCCCTGGCACATCCACTTGAGCGGAAACAACGCCGCCACCTGCTGCATCCAGGGCGGCAGGTTGGTGAAGACGAAGAACACCCCGGAGATGAACTGAAGCACCAGCGCGACCGGGGTGACCACCGCCGAGCCGCTGCGGGCGGTCCGGGCCAGCGACGAGATGGCGATGCCGCAGAGCGTGCAGGCGGTCACGCCCAACGCACTGACCCAGCCGAAGGTCAACCAGGCCGTGGTGGTGGTCGGCAGGTCCAGGTCGAACAGCGTCACCGAAACCGCGAGCAGCAGCGCGGTCATCACCACACCGGTCACCAGCACCATGATCACTTTGCCGGCGAACCACACCCATTTCGGCATCGGCGTGCCCCGGTAGCGCTTGAGCACACCCCGGTCCCGCTCGATCGGGATCCAGATGCCGAGGTTCTGGAAGCTGACCGTCATCAGGCCGGTCGCGATCATGCCCGTGATGAAGTACTGCGTGTAGCTCACCCCGGGCGCGATCTCCTCGTCGAAGATCGACGCGAAGATCAGCACCATGATGAGGGGGAAGCCCAGTGTGAACACGACGGACTCGCGGCTGCGCAGGAACTGCCGGATCTCCAGGCGCCCCTGACGCAGGGCGAGGCCGGTCGGGCCGCTCCGACGGGCCGGGGCTGCCGCGCTGACCGGCTCCGCCGGTTTCGTCGTGGTGGTCATCGGTGTCCGATCATCGTCAGGTAGATGTCTTCGAGGGTGGGCCGGGTGACGGTCAGGCCGGGCACCTCACCGCCGAAGCGCGCGGCGAGTTCCGCCACCAGCGCCGTCGGCGTCGCGCTCTGCGCGCTGTCCAGCGTGCCGTTCGGGGTACGCCAGGAGACCGTGGCCAGCGCCTCCTGCCGGTTGCCGAGCTGGTTCGGTGCGGCGACCTCGACCAGCCGGCCACCGGCGATCACGCCCACCCGGTCGGCGAGCGCCTCGGCCTCGTCCAGGTAGTGGGTGGTCAGCACGATGGTGGTGCCGGCGGCGGCGAGATCGCGGATCAGCTCCCAGAACTCCCGCCGGGCCTCCGGGTCGAAGCCGGTGGTCGGCTCGTCCAGGAAGAGCAGTTCCGGACGGCCGACGATGCCGAGCGCCACGTCGAGCCGGCGCTTCTGGCCACCGGAGAGGGTGTGTGTACGGGCGCGGGCCTTGGCGGTCAGCCCGACCCGTTCGATCACCTTGTCGGGGTCGTCGGCGTCGGCGTAGAAGCCGGCGAAGTGGTGGACCACCTCGGCGACGCAGAGTTCGTCGAACTCTCCGGTGCCCTGGAACACGATGCCGACCCGCCCCCGCCAGTCGCGCGTCGGGTTGGCCGGGTCGACGTCGAGGACGCGTACCTCGCCGGCGTCGCGCTGGCGGTAGCCCTCCAGGATCTCGACCGTGGTGGTCTTGCCGGCGCCGTTCGGCCCGAGCAGGGCGAACACCTCGCCCCGGTGGACGTCCAGGTCCAGGCGGGCGACCGCGAGACTGTCGCCGTACGTCTTGCGCAGCCCTCGGACGCGGATCGCGACGTCGTCACTCATGCCGTCAAGTGTGCGGCCCGCCGACACCCGACGTCCGCACCGGGGGCGGTGGTGGCTGTGTGGTTTTGCACAGCCCGTTCTACTGGACGGTAACTTAAACTCCGGCCATGGACGAGAAGGCACTCCCGGGCCGGCTGCCGGAGCGCGACCGCCCCTGGGTGATGCGCACGTACGCGGGCCACTCCTCCGCCGCCGCGACAAACGCGCTCTTCCGCCGCAACCTGGCCAAGGGGCAGACCGGCCTGTCGGTCGCCTTCGACCTGCCCACCCAGACCGGGTACGACCCCGACCACGAACTCGCCACCGGCGAGGTAGGCCGGGTCGGCGTCCCGGTGTCGCACCTGGGCGACATGCGGGCGCTCTTCGACGGCATCCCGCTGGCCGACATGAACACCTCGATGACCATCAACGCGCCGGCGATGTGGCTGCTCGGCCTCTACGGCACGGTCGCCGCGGAGCAGGGCGTCGAACTGGCCCGCTGCGCGGGCACCACCCAGAACGACATCATCAAGGAGTACCTCTCCCGGGGAACGCACATCTTCCCGCCGGCCGCCTCGCTGCGACTGACCGCAGACGTGATCGCGTACACGCTGCGCGAGATGCCGCGCTGGAACCCGGTGAACATCTGCTCGTACCACCTCCAGGAGGCCGGGGCCACCCCGGTGCAGGAAGTGGCATTCGCGCTGGCCACGGCGGTGGCGGTGCTCGACACGGTGGGTGAGAGCGGCCAACTGCCGGCGCGGCGGATGGGCGACGTGGTTCAGCGGATCTCGTTCTTCGTCAACGCCGGGGTGCGGTTCGTCGAGGAGATCGCCAAGATGCGCGCGTTCGGCGCGTTGTGGGACGAGATCACCCGCGACCGGTACGGCGTGCAGGATCCGAAGCAACGCCGCTTCCGGTACGGCGTGCAGGTCAACTCCCTCGGCCTGACCGAGGCCCAGCCGGAGAACAACGTGCAGCGCATCGTGCTGGAGATGCTCGGGGTCACCCTCTCCCGCCAGGCGCGGGCGCGGGCGGTGCAACTGCCGGCCTGGAACGAGGCGCTCGGCCTGCCTCGCCCGTGGGACCAGCAGTGGTCGCTGCGCATGCAGCAGGTGCTCGCGTACGAGTCGGACCTGTTGGAGTACCCGGACCTGTTCGACGGCTCGCACGTGATGACCGCGCTGGTCGACGAGATCGTCACCGGTGCCCGGGCCGAGTTGGCGACGGTGCTGGAGATGGGTGGCGTGGTCGCCGCCGTGGAGACCGGGTACCTCAAGAGCGCCCTGGTTACCTCCCTGGCCGGTCGACGGCGACGGATCGAGGCCGGCAGCGACGTCGTGGTCGGCGTCAACCGGTTCACCGAGACCGAACCGTCACCGCTGACCGCCGCCGGTGCCGAGGCGGTCGTGCAGGTCGATCCCGCCGTCGAGGTCGCCGCCTCGGCGGCCGTACGCGCCTGGCGGGCCGACCGCGACGCGCCGGCCGTGGACGCGGCGCTGGCCCGGCTGCGTGCGGACGCCGCGACCACGACGAACCTGATGACAGCCACCCTGGAGTGCGTCCGGGCCGGGGTGACCACCGGCGAGTGGGCGGCGGCTCTGCGCCAGGTCTTCGGCGAGTACCGGGCCCCGACCGGGCTGGCGGGCGGTTCGGCGAGCGGCGGTGACGAGGGTCTGGCCGAGGTCCGCGCCCGGGTCGCCGCCACCGCCCGCGAGTTGGGCAGCGGGCGGCTGCGGCTGCTGGTCGGCAAGCCCGGCCTGGACGGGCACTCCAACGGTGCCGAGCAGATCGCGGTACGCGCCCGCGACGCCGGCTTTGAGGTGGTCTACCAGGGCATCCGCCTCACCGCCGGGCAGATCGTGGCCGCCGCGGTGGAGGAGGACGTGGACCTGGTGGGGCTCTCGGTGCTCTCCGGCTCGCACCTGGCGGCGGTACCGGCGGTACTCGACGGGTTGCGGGCCGCCGGCCGGCCGGATCTGCCGGTGGTGGTCGGCGGCATCATTCCCGCCCGGGACGCCGAGCACCTGCGCGCGGCCGGGGTGGCGCGGGTGTTCACCCCGAAGGACTTCGCCCTCACCGACATCATCGATGAGCTGGTCACCGTCATCCGGCAGGCGAACGACCTCTGACGCGCGGATTCCGCCGCGTGGGCCGGGACCCGCGGGGCGTCAGCGGTGGTCGTAGGTCATGCAGTCGGCCATGTCGGCGTCGGGGCCGACCCGGATCGCCGGTGCCTGGCACTCCAACTGCTCGTTGTGCCGGCAGTCGGCGCGCTGGCACGCCCCGACCTGGGCGATCTGCCCGTCGGCACCGGCCCGGACGGCAGGCATCTCGATGAAGGTGTGGCAGTGGGCGTGGTCCATGCTGCCGATGGTGATGGCGAAGGCGTGACAGTCGCCGGTGTGGTTGTACGCGCAGGCGGCGACCACACACTCCTGGACCCGGGGCATCTCCATTGCTGCGGTCATGACCCAACCTCCTCCGTTGATTGCCCCAATTTTAGGCTTTAGGGCGGGTTGAGGTGGCGCTTCGGCCGAGCCAGTGGTGCGCGGTCAGACGCGGAAGCCCGCCTCGCGTGCGGCCTGCCGCTCCCGACGCCGGTCCGCCCGGCGGCGCAACATCCACGGGAGGAAGAGCAGGATGCCGACCAGGAGCACCAACACCAGCACCGGCAGGATGATCGCGACGAGCGACATGGCCACGCTTGTGGCGTCCTCGGCGGTGCTCGCCACCGGCGCGCCCACGCCGGCCGTGGCCGCGTTGATCACCGGACGGGCGGTCGACTTCAGCAGGTGTACGCCGAGCGCGATGAGCACCCCGACCAGCACCGGCAACCACTGGCCGCCACTGGCGAAGAAGCTGTCCGGATCGCTCACCGTCACGGTCTCGGACGCGGACCCGGCCCCGAACGCCAGCCCGCCGGCCGTCGGTCGGACGACCGTCTGCACCAGGTCGTTGACGTGGTCCACCACGGGCACCTTGTCCGCCACGACCTCGACGACGAGCAGCACCGCGAGAATGCCCAGCACCCACTCGTTGCCGAGCCACTGCCACCCGCCAGGCAGGTCGATGACGCTTGTGTAGCGGGCCAGCGCACCCGTGATGAGAAGCGGGATGTAGGCGTTCAGCCCTGCCGAGGCGGCGAGGCCGGTACCGGTGAGCACTTCGAGCACCATCACAGCATGGCACCGGCACGCCAGTGCCGCTCGGTGGCGATGCCCGGTGACTCCGCTACCCTGCTCGGGTGCGGTTGGTGATTGCGAAATGCTCGGTGGACTATGTCGGACGGCTCTCGGCCCACCTCCCGCCGGCCACCCGGCTGTTGATGGTGAAGGCGGACGGATCGGTGTCCATTCACGCCGATGACCGGGCGTACAAGCCGTTGAACTGGATGAGCCCGCCGTGTCGGCTGGAGGAGGCCCCCGGCGTCTGGCGGGTGGTCAACAAGGCCGGCGAGGAGCTGCGGATCACCCTGGAGGAGATCTTCCAGGACACCTCGTACGAGCTGGGTGTCGATCCCGGGCTGCGCAAGGATGGCGTGGAGGCCCACCTCCAGGAGTTGCTGGCGGCCAACCCCGAGGCGCTGGGTGACGGGTACACCCTCGTCCGTCGCGAGTACATGACCGCGATCGGCCCGGTCGACCTGCTCTGCCGGGACGCCAACCAGGGCACGGTCGCCGTCGAGGTGAAGCGCCGGGGCGAGATCGACGGGGTGGAGCAGCTCACCCGCTACCTGGAACTGCTCAACCGGGATCCGCTGCTCGCCCCGGTCGCCGGGGTGTTCGCCGCGCAGGAGATCAAGCCGCAGGCGCGGGTACTCGCCACCGACCGGGGGATCCGCTGCGTGGTGGTCGACTACGACCGGCTGCGTGGCATCGAGCGCGACGAGCTGACGCTCTTCTAGGGAGTGCTGCGGTCACCGGCCGTAGAGCAGCTTGACCGCCTTCACCAGCCGGGCGACGTCGGCCGGGGTGCGCTCGAACGTGGTCGAGGGCAGCAGCGAACGACCCCGGCGGCGGGTGACGGCCTTGGCCCGGGCGAACTCGCGCAGCCCGTCCGCGCCGTGGATCCGGCCGAAGCCGGACTCGCCGACCCCGCCGAACGGCAGGGTGGACATGCCGGCGAAGGTGAGCGTCGAGTTGACCGAGGCCATGCCGGAGCGCAACCGCCGGGCGATCGCGACCGCGCGCTGCTGACCGAAGACCGAACCACCAAGCCCGTACGGCAGGGCGTTGGCCCGGGCGAGCGCCTCGTCGACGGTGCGGACCCGGTTGACCGTCAGGGTGGGTCCGAAGGTCTCCTCGCGTACGGCGGCAGCCTCCTCCGGCACCCCGACCAGCACTGTCGGGTACGCGTACGGCGGTTTCACCGCGTCCGGCCCGCCGAGCACCGCCCGACCGCCGCGGGCCACCGCGTCCTCGATGTGTCGCCGGATGACGTCGAGCTGACTCGGCATGGTGATCGGGCCGATGTCCGCGTCCTCCGGGCCGACGGTGAGCCGCCCCGCGCGCTCGACCACCTTGTCGACGAACGCGTCGAAGACCGGCTCCACGGCGTAGGCGCGTTCGATGCCGATGCAGGTCTGCCCGGCGTTGGTCATCGCTCCCCAGACACAGGCCTCGGCGGCGGCGTCCAGGTCGGCGTCGGCGTCCACGATCATGGCGTCCTTGCCGCCGGCCTCCAGCAGCACCGGGGTCAGCGACTCGGCGCAGGCCGCCATCACCTTCTTCGCGGTGGCGGTCGAGCCGGTGAAGGCGAGCTTGTCGACGCCGGCCCGGCACAGGGCCGCGCCGACGTCACCGAGGCCGTGCACCGCGGTGAGCACCGGGTGCTCGGGCACCACCTCGGCGAAGCTGTCGACGAGCCACTGACCGACGACCGGGGTGTATTCGCTCGGCTTGAAGACCACCGCGTTGCCGGCCGCGAGTGCGTACGCGATGGAACCGATGGGGGTGAAGACGGGATAGTTCCACGGGCCGATCACGCCGACCACGCCGTGCGGCTGGTACTCCAGGTGAGCCGAGAACTCGGCCAGGACGAGCCGCGAGCGGACCCGCCGGGGGCCCAGCACCCGCCGGGCGTTACGGGCCGCCCAGTCCACGTGCTCCACCGCCGTCACGATCTCGACGAGTGCGTCGGCGACCGGCTTGCCACCCTCGGCGTGCATCAGGCCGGCCAACTCTTCCATCCGCTGCGCGAGCAGCCGCCGCCAGCGCAGCAGCCGCTCCCGCCGCCCGGTGAAGCCGAGCCCCGCCCACCACTGGCCGGCGGCGCGGGCCCACTCGACGGCACGTTCGACGTCCACCGCGGCGGCGACCGGAACGCGCCCGGCCTCGTCGCCGGAGGCCGGGCTGGTCGAGATCAGGTGGTCGTCCTGGACCGTTGGGGTGCCGGGGGGTAGCACAGCCGTCATGGCGGAAGTCTAGACGCGAGAATTACTCGCCGGTAGGGGTGGGGAAACGGGCGAATCCTCCCGGCCGTCCGGGCGGTTGAATCGGACGAACCTCTCGTCCGGCTCGACAGTTCCGTTACTGGCAGCCGTGGAAGATGTGAACATAAAGCACCCGGACGGTTACCGGTACGCATCCGGCTGGATGGTGGAGGTGGGCACCCGGTGGTGACACGCTGACCCGGGATCGTCGCACGGGTGGAGGGGCTGAGACGTCCATGGAGGAACATCCGCAACTGATGCCGCTGCTGACGGTGGCCGCCGGGCCGATGCGGGGGCGGCGGTTCCGGCTGCTCCGCCGGCCGCAGGTGATCGGCCGGGATCCGGCGGTCGACATCGTGGTGCACGATCCGCACCTGAGCCGGCGACACGTCGAGATCTGGCGGGCCAGCGAGGGGACCGCCCTGGTGGATCTCGGATCCACGAACGGCACCTGGGTGAACGACCGCCGGGCCACCGAGGTCATCCACCTCAGCGACGGCGACGTGATCCGGATCGGCAGTACCGAGCTGAGATTCTTCGACCCGGGCGTGGCCCGGACGGACCCGGTGGGCCTGAGCTTCGAACTGCCCCGCCAGGAGCGGCGACCGATCCGACCGCTGCCCGCCACGGTCGCGACGCCGGTGGTGCCTGGGCAGGCCGGCACACCGGACACGGCAGCCGTGGTCGGCGTCCGCCGCTGACGACCGAGCCTCGATCACCACGCCGGCCAGGGAGGCGTGGGCGTCGGGCACCCACGGCGGCCCGGACCCGTGGGTGCCGACCATATGGACCAGCGGTGTCGATCGTGGCAGCATGCCGCGGATGGAGACCCAGCAGCAGGTCGTCACCGCGAACGGAATCACCCAGGCCATCCGGGTGGCCGGACCCGCCGACGGGGTGGCGGTGCTGCTCGTGCACGGCAACTGCTCCTCGGCCGCCTTCTGGGAGCCGCTGGTACGCCGCCTGCCGGAGACCTTGCGGGTGGTCGCGCCGGATCTGCGCGGCTACGGCGCCACGCAGACCGCCCCGGTCGACGCCAGCCGCGGCCTGACCGACTTCGCCGATGACGTGGCGGCGCTGCTCGACGAGCCGTCGCTCTTCGGCGAAGGTGCCCGGCCCGTGGTGGTCGGTCACTCGCTCGGTGCAGGAGTGGCGATGCGACTGCTGGCGGACAATCCCGACCGGATTTCCGGGTTGCTGCTCGCGGCCCCGGTTTCCCCGTACGGCTTCGGAGCCACCCGCGACCTGGCCGGCACCCCGACCACGCCCGACCTCGCCGGCTCCGGCGCGGGCACGGCGAGCGGCGACTTCACCGCCCGACTCGCCGCCGGTGACCGCAGCGCCGAGGCGCGGACCAGCCCGCGCAGTGTGCTGCGGGCCGCGTACGTGGCGGACCCCTCCTGCCTCGGCGACGACGAGGAACTGCTGCTCGACAGCGTGCTCTCCACGGCCACCGGGACGGACAACTACCCCGGCGACACGGTGGCCTCGCCGAACTGGCCGGGTAGCGCGCCGGGTGGTCGTGGCGTGCTCAACGCGCTCGCGCGCTTCCGGGTCGCCGAGGAACTGGTGGCCGTGACGCCCAAGCCGCCGGTCACCTGGATCCGCGGTGACGCCGACGTGATCGTCTCGGACACCTCGCTGTTCGACCTGGCGCAGCTCGGGGCGCTCGGCGTGGTGCCCGGCTGGCCCGGGCCGCAGGAGTGTCCGCCGCAGCCGATGATCGGGCAGACCCGCGCGGTGCTCGACCGGTACGCCGAGGCTGGCGGCAGCTACCGGGAAGTGACGCTGCCCGGCTGCGGGCACAGCCCACATCTGGAACGCCCGGCGGAGTTCGTCGCGGAGCTGCTCGCCCTCGCCGGGGTCGCACCGGTCTGACCAGCCCCGTCCACCCGTCGACCGACCGGGTGGGTAAACCGGGGCATCGGTGACATGTGCCACGGCGCCTCGACAACCGTGCGTCACGTGGCAGACTCGCGCGCATAACCTTAGCGGCCGTTCATGTTGGGCCGTGTCGTTGCGGACAGGGAGGCCGGGTCGTGGCGCGCGAGTTCACCAGCGTGGGTGTGG
Source organism: Micromonospora sp. NPDC000442 (assembly GCF_042898635.1). Classification (NCBI taxonomy): domain Bacteria; kingdom Bacillati; phylum Actinomycetota; class Actinomycetes; order Micromonosporales; family Micromonosporaceae; genus Micromonospora; species Micromonospora sp. NPDC000442. The sequence goes on from NZ_JBIAYZ010000017.1 coordinate 12,675, forward strand.
TGGGTCTGGGCACCATGGGTGCCGGCATCGTCGAGGTCTTCGCCCGCAACGGCATCGACGTGGTGGCCGTGGAGGTATCCGACGCCGCGCTCGACCGTGGCCGGGTGATCCTGACCGGCTCGACGGACCGGGCGGTGGCCAGGGGCAAGCTCGCCGAGGCCGACCGGGACGCCCTGCTGGCCCGGGTCACCTTCGCCGTCGGGCTGGACGCGCTCCACTCGGTGGACCTGGTGATCGAGGCGGTCCCCGAGCACCTCGACCTCAAGCAGCGGATCTTCGCCGAGCTGGACCGGGTCTGCAAGCCCGAAGCCATCCTCGCCACCAACACCTCGTCGCTGAGCGTGACCGAGATTTCCGTGGCCACCGCGCGCCCCAACCAGGTCGTCGGCATCCACTTCTTCAACCCGGCGCCGGTGATGAAGCTGGTCGAGGTGGTACGCACGGTGGTCACCTCAGCCGACGTGGTGGCCGACGTGGAGGCGCTCTGCGGGCGACTCGGCAAGGTCGACGTCACCATCAGCGACCGGGCCGGGTTCATCGCCAACGCACTGCTCTTCGGCTACCTCAACCACGCCGTCGACATGTTCGAATCCCGGTACGCCACCCGTGAGGACATCGACGCGGCCATGAAGCTCGGCTGCGGACTGCCCATGGGGCCGCTCGCGCTGATGGACCTGATCGGCTTGGACACCGCGTACGAGATCCTGGACACCATGTACCGGCGCGGCGGCCGGGACCGGCGGCATGCCCCGGTGCCGTTGCTCAAGCAGATGGTGACCGCCGGGCTGCTCGGGCGAAAGTCCGGCCGGGGTTTCTACACCTACGAGCGGCCCGGCTCGCCGAAGGTCGTACCGGACGAGCAGACGCCGACCACGACGGACCCGGCGCTTACCGACGCAGTCGTGACCAAGGTTGGCATCGGGAGCGCGAGGAGTGAGCTTGCGAGCCCCGCAGTCGTGACCAAGGTTGGCATCGGGAGCGCGAGGAGTGAGCTTGCGAGCCCCGCAGCCGTGACCAAGGTTGGCATCGTGGGTTCCGGGACGATGGCCACCGGGATCATCGAGGTCTTCGCCAAGGCCGGCTACGAGGTCGTCTCGGTGACCCGGGGTGCGGAGCAGTCGGCCAAGGTCTTCGAGGCGGTGCAGACCTCGCTCAACAAGGGTGTGGTCCGGGGCAGGCTCAGCGAGGCGGACCGGGACGCCGCGCTCGGCCGGATCAACTGGTCGGCGACGCTGGAGCACCTGGCCGACGTCGATCTCGTGGTCGAAACGGTGGTCGAGGAACTCAGCGTCAAGAAGGCCCTCTTCGCCAGCCTGGACGAGATCTGCAAGCCGGGCGTGGTGTTGGCGACCACCACCTCCTCGCTGCCGGTGATCGAGGTGGCGATGGCCACTCAGCGCCCGGCCGACGTGGTGGGTCTGCACTTCTTCAACCCGGCCCCGGCGATGCCGCTGGTGGAGATCGTCCGGACGATCCGTACCTCCGCCGAGACCATCGCCACCGCTCAGGCCGTCAGTGCCACGCTGGGCAAGACCGGTGTGGTCTGCGGCGACCGGTCCGGCTTCATCGTCAACGCGCTGCTGTTCCCGTATCTCAACGACGCGGTGCGGATGCTGGAGGCCAGCTACTCCACCACCGACGACATCGACCACGCGATGAAGCTGGGCTGCGGCTACCCGATGGGTCCGTTCGAGTTGCTCGACGTGGTGGGCCTGGACGTGGCGCTGGCCATCCAGCGGGAGCTGTACCTGGAGCTGCGCGAGCCCGGGTTCGCCCCGGCGCCGCTGCTGGAGCACCTGGTCACCGCGGGCTACCTGGGCCGTAAGACCGGCCGCGGTTTCCGCGACCACACCCGCCGCTGACCGGGTGCCGGCAGCTCGACCGTACGCTTGACGACGTGAGTCCCCGTCGCAACCGTCCCCGCCGTGACGACGCGGTGCACCTCGACACCGAGCACGCCCGGCACGGCGTCGCCGCGGTCCAACAGTGGCGGGACGGCGAGTGGCAGGTACGCGGCATCAGTGGCGGTGCGTCCACCAAGACGTACCGCTGTCCCGGGTGCGACCAGGAGATCCGGCCCGGCGTGGCGCATGTGGTGGCCTGGCCGGCGGACGGCCGGGGCGACCTGACCGACCGGCGGCACTGGCACACCGGCTGCTGGCGCGCCCGCGACCGGCGGGCCCCGGTGATCCAGCGCGGGCGCAGCGCCCCCCGTCACGGTTGACGACGCTGAGTCACCTTCGCGATCTTGGTCACGTGGCGGGCGGGGTGGTGGGTGGCACGGGACAATGGGCGGGTGAGTACACCGATCCGTGCCTCCTCGATTCTGCCGGGGCACCGGGAGGACATCGAGCTGCACACCGCGGATGACCTGCGGTTGGTCGGCGAGCTGGCCCGCCCGGTCCACCGGGAACCGGCCGCGACCCTGGTCTGCCTGCACCCGCTGCCCACCCACGGCGGGATGATGGACAGCCACGTGTTCCGCAAGGCGGCCTGGCGCCTGCCCGCCCTGGCCGACCTGGCCGTGCTCAGGTTCAACACCCGGGGCACCAGCAGTGTGCGCGGCACCAGCGAGGGCAGCTTCGACTCCGCCGTCGGTGAGCGCTTCGACGTCGCCGCCGCCATCGAGTACGCCGAGTTCCACGAGTTGCCGAACGTGTGGCTGCTGGGTTGGTCGTTCGGCACCGACCTGGTGCTGCGCCACGGCTGCGACCCGGCGGTGACCGGCGCGATCCTGCTCTCTCCGCCGCTGCGTTACTCCGGCCGGTCCGACCTCGCGCAGTGGGCCGAGTCGGGCAAGCCGCTTACCGCGCTGGTGCCGGAGTTCGACGACTACCTGCGCCCGGAGCAGGCCCGCGAACAGTTCGCGGCGATACCGCAGGCCGAGGTCGTCGGCGTACCCGGTGCCAAGCACCTCTGGGTCGGCGACGCCGAGACGGTGCTGGACGAGGTGGTCCGGCGGGTCAACCCGGCGGTGGCGGTGCCGTTGCCGACCACCTGGGACGGCCCGATGGAGACCGGCGACGCCAGCGCGTACGCGGACCGGACGGTCGCCGCGTTCGCGGACACGCCGGTGTCGGGTCCGCCGCAGCGCCGGGCCGACCGAGCTCCGCCTCAAGGTCGGGGCGACGGAGGCTGGTGCCGATCCGCTCTGGTCGGCAGGTCAGCGGGCATCCTGGCGGGGGAGGACCACCTCACGGAGGATGAGCTGGATGGCGGCCACCGTCGGGATGGCGATCAGCGCGCCGATCACCCCCACCAGCGACACCCCGAGCAGCGCGGCCACCAGCGCCGCGACCTCGTTGACCTGCACCGAACGTCGCATGATCTTGGGGTAGATGAGGTAGTTCTCGACCTGCTGGTAGACCACGAAGAAGATCACGCAGGCGATGCCGACCGAGAGGTCGGTGGCGAAGCCGACCAGGCTGACGATCACGGCACCGAGGGTGGCACCGATCTGCGGGATGAGGTCGGTCACCGCGACCACCACCGCCAGCGCGAACGGGTACGGCAGGCCGACGATCAGCGCGAACACGAAGGTGCTCGCCCCGGCCAGCACCGCGATGGCGAGCGCGCCGACCATGTACGCCCCGACCTTGGTCAGGATCTCGTCACCGATCAGTTGCACCCGCTGGCGACGGGAGCGCGGCACCAACGCGTAGCCGAGGTTGCGGAGCCGGTCGAAGTAGACCAGGAAGTAGATGGTCAGTACCAGCACGGTCAGCACCCGGAAGACGGTGCCGAAGACCAGTTGGGCGCCGCCGAGCACCCCGCCCAACGCCCGGCCGACCACATCCGCGCTGGCCGCCTCCTGGGCGCGGCGCATCAGGTCGAACTGCTCGACCAGATCGTTGACCGTCTCGTTTCGGCGTAGCGACTCCAGGTAGCTCGGCAGCTGCTCGATGAACTGCCCGGACTGGGTTACGATCGGCGGCACCAGCGCCAGCACCCCGGCGGCGAGCAGCGCCAGCACGATCAGTACGACTGTTGCCACGGCCAACCCGCGCGGGAATCCCCAGGATCGCAGCCGGACCACCGCCGGGTGCAGGCCCACCGCGAGGAAGAGCGCGATCACCACCAGGACCAGGATCCCGGCAGCGTTGCGCACCCCCAGATAGACCGCGTACGCGAGCAGCACGCCGAGCGCGCCGGTGAATCCGACCAGGAAACTGTTGCGCCTCAGCGGACGCCCGGGGGTGCCGAAACGATTGCTTTCCGTCCCCTCCGATCGCTGTGCCACGCCGGCCGTTGCGGTCTCCCCGGCTGGCACCGCGTTCTTCGTACCCCCGCCGGAGCCTGTCGCCGGCGCGCCCGGCGGCGTCGTCTCGCGGGTCTGTGTCGTGTCACCTCGACCTGCTTCGGGCTGTTCCGGCTCGTGCTGGTCGGGCTCGGCCGGCCTCGGCTCGGCCTCGTCGGGCTCGTGCTGTGCCATCCGGTCTCCCCGTCGGTCCTCCGGCGGTGCCGCCGGATCGTGCTGCCCCGGCCGGCGAGCCCTCTGCGCCGACCCGAGTTGGCGGTGCGGGCGCGTTGGCGGCGAGCCGCCTGCGTCGACCCGAGTTGTGGTGCCGGCACGCTGTCGAGCTGAGGGCGTGGGTGGCTCAGCGTGCGACGGTGCGGCGAATCATGGTCGCTTGACCTTGTCGACGAAGGACCGCCAGGTCGACGGGGTGAACGCGAGCACCGGACCCTGCCGGTCCTTGCTGTCCCGGACGGCCACCACGCCAGGCAGGTTGTCGGCCACCTCCACGCAGTCGGTGTTGCCGCTGCGGGTGGAGGTGCGCCAGGTCGCGCCGTTCAGGGCCATGACTTCACCATCTCGTTGAGGAGTGCGATCGACTGCTGGCGGGACAGTGCCTCGTTGCGCACCGTCTCCCAGCGCGCCAACAGGGTAGCCAGATTCGCCTCGTTGTCGGTCGGTGACGCGGTCAGTTGGGTCTCCTGGCTCGCCACCCAGCCACCGTCCACACCTCGGGCCAACGAGAACGAGCCGGAGAGGCCGATGTGCAGCCCGACGCTGAGTGGCACGACGTGGACGCTTACGTCCGGGCGCTCAGCGTAGGCGATCAGGTGCTCGATCTGGTGCGCCATGAGCGTCCGGAGACGCTCCTCCCGCCGATGCAGGATGGCCTCGTCGACGACAGCTATGAGCTGCGGCGGGTCGGGCTGGTCGAGGATGGCCTGCCGGTCCAGCCGAGCGGCGACCCGCTGCTCCACCTCCTCGTCGCTGAGCAGGTCGTCGCAGCGGATCACCGCGCGGGCGTAGCCCTCGGTCTGGAGCAGCGCTGGGACCAGCGTCGGCTGGAAGACCCGGAGCTGCCGGGCCTGGCGTTCGGCGTCGAGCCAGGGCAGGAACCAGGACGGCTGCCCTTCCCGCTCGGCGATCCGCAACAGCGACGCCAGCAGCCCGCCGGAGGTCAGCACCTCGTCGGCCCGGGCCAGGAGCTGACGATCGTACGGCCGGGCGCCGGTCTCGACGGCGGAGACCATGGACGCCGAGTAGTGCACCAGTTTCCCGAACTCCTCCTGGCTGTGCCCGGCGGCGACGCGTAGCCGGCGTAGCTGTGACCGGATCAGATCCGCCGTCGTCTGCTCCACACTGCCTCCACAATCACCTGCCGAGAAACACTCGGCGTCCCTCGGCGGCCTCCGGGTCACGCACCAGGGCCACCACCAGCCTCGATGCCTTCCGACAGTAGTGGTCCCGTCACCAAACTGTCAGCCATGCCGGATTCGTTCGTTGCCCGGAGGGCGCGGACGGGTTCAGGCGGGGGCCGCTCGCAATCCCCCTGCGAGCGGCCCTACCCAGACCCGCTCCGGTGCATCTGGTGCCACTCCGGTGACACCAGATGTGTCCGGAGCCCTCCTCGCCGGAGCTTGATGTGTCAAATGCGCACGCCGCCGTGCCGGCTCGACCACCACACACTCCGCTACGGCCGACCTGGTGCTGCCGCACCGACGGGCAGCCCTGGCCCTGCGGGGAGGCGCGACTACTACTGCGGGCGGAGTACGAACACAACCTGACCGGCCTGTCGATCCACCTCGCCGCCCGCCGCCACCCCCACCGACTCGTCGATCTTGCAGTTGTGGTCGCTGATTCGTCCACTAACACCCGATATGCCCCGACCACAACTGCAAGATCGCGGGTGCGGGGTGCGGGGCAGCGTCCTCGACAACGGCGAGCCGGCCTCGGCGGCGGCTCGCTGTTGGGGGTGGGCCGTAGGTGATCCGGGCCCAATCTGGGGCGAGGTGTCAGTCGGAGGTGACCTTGCTGGGCTTGGCGCTGCGCTCGTCGGTGGTCGGCTTGGTCGGGCGCTTGCCGTTCTCGCCGGTGCTGGTGATCTTCGTCGGGGTGGCGCCTCGGCCGCCCTCGCCGGGTACCGCCGCCACCGTCGGCTCGCCGTCCAGTCCTTCGCTCGCGGTGCCGCCGTCGACGCTTGTCGGCTCGGCCACCGGCCGGCTCGGCGCGGGATCCTCGACAGTGGTGACCGGTTCCGCCACCGGCCTCGTCGCCGGCCCGGCATCGTCCCCGCTCGGCCGGTCACCGGCTCGGCCGCCCCCTACCGGGGCGTCGTCGCCGGGGCGGCTGGCAGCGCCGCCGGAGGGAGTGACCGCCGGCGTGTCGCCGGAGGGTTGAGTGCCGTTCGTTGAGGCGCCGGTAGGACGTGCTCCGTTGGTGGACGCGCCGGCAACCGCCGGGGCGGTGGAGCCGTCGGGCGCCGATGTGGCCTGTAGCCGCAGGCCGAGCAGCTTGCGCTCCAGATCGTCGGACTCCTGTCGGGATTTCCACGTCTCCTGCCGCAGGTCGGCGAGCTGCTGCTGGGCCTTGGCGATCTCCAGCATCACCTGAGCGAGTTGCTGCCGGCTGGCCGCCGCCTCCTGCTGCGTGGCGGCGAGGTGCTGCTGGGTGGTGGCTAGGTGCTGCTGGGTGGTGGCCGCGTACTCCTCGAACTGGCGGCGGGACGCGGCGACGTACTCGTCCGCCTCGCGCCGAACGGCGGTGACGTGCTCGTCCGCCTCCCGCCGGGTGGTTTCGGCGTACTGGTCGGCGTCGCGGTGGGTGCCGGCCGCGTACTCGTCGGCCTCGCCCCGCACGGCGGAGACGTACTCGTCGGCCTCGCGTCGCTTCGCGGCCGACCCGGTCTCCGCCTGACGCAGCAGCTCACCGGCCTGCTCCTCGGCCCGCCCGCGCACCGTGGCGGCCTCCTGCTCGGCGGCCTGGCGGATCTGGTCGGCGCCCTGCTCGATCTCGTTCTTCCGCGCCGTGTACTCCGACTCCAGCTGGGACCGGCGGCTCTCGAAGCCTGACTCCAGCTCGGCGGTACGGGTGCGGATCCGCTCGTCCAGCTCCGCGTTGCGGGTCTTGTACTGCTTCTCCAGCTGATCGCGGCGGGCGGTGAACTCGCGTTCGGCGGTCGCCTTGCGCTCGGTCAGTTCCCGGTCGGCCGCCTCGCGTCGGCTGTTGACCTCCTTCTCCACCCCGGCCCGCCAGGCACCCAGCTCCTGCTGTGCCTGTGCCCGAGCGTGCTGCACGTACGCCTCGGTCTCGCCGCGCATGCGCTGGGCGTACGCCTCAGTCTCGGCGCGGGTGCGCTTGGCCGCCTCGGTCGCCTGGGTGCTCAGCCGCTCGGCCTCCTGGCGGGCCTTGTTGCGGGCGGCCCGGCCGGCCTCGGCGGCGTCGTCGATGATCTGCTTGGCCTCCTGCTGGGCCTTGGCATGGGTGGCCCGGCCGGCCTCGGTGGCCTGATCGACCAACCGGCGCGCCTCCTGCTGGGCCTTTGCGTGCACCTCCTTGGCGGCATCGCGAAGCTGGGTCGCCTCCTGCTGGGCGGTGGCGAGCGCCTCGCGGGCCGCGTCGCGCAGCTTGGTCGCCTCCTGCTGGGCCCGGCTGTGGATCTCCTTGGCCGCGTCCCGTAGCTGCGTCGCCTCCTGCTGGGCCCGGGCCAGGGCTTCCTGAGCGGACTTGCGCAGCCGGGCGGCCTCCTCCTTCGCAGACTTCGCGGCGGCCTCCGACTCGGCCCGGCGGGCCGCGGCCTGCCGCTCCTCCTCGGCCCGGCGGGCGGCCAGGGCGATCTCGAAATCCTTGAGCGCGGTGGCCGCCGCGACGCGGGCTTCCTCGATGATGTGCTCGGCGGCGGCCCGGCGGGCTTCGATCTCCTCGTTGGCGGCGGAGAGGATGTCCTCGGCCTGCTCCTCGGCCAGCGTGAGGATCTGCTCCACCCGCGGCCCGAGGTGCCGGAAGGCGGCCCGGTCGACGACCCCGACCTGCTTGCGAACCTGGGCGAGGTCGCGTTGCAGCACCTCGACCTGACCGGCCAGCTTGTGGATCTGGGTGTACGCCTGTTCCCGTTCGGCCGCGAGCGCGGCGATCTCGTGCTCCGCACGAGCGACGTATCGGTCGACCTGTCGTTTCTCGTACCCCCGCAGGGCGGACTCGAAGCTGGGCTCCGTAGTCACGTCCCCGCCGAGTGCGAACAGTTCCTCGCCGTGCGACATGCTCCCATCCTCACACGCATCGGGCCCTCCTGGGGCGATACGGACGCCCCTGTTGGGACCTACTTCACGGCTCGGGGAAGGCGACGCTGGTAGCCGGCCAGGCCCCGCAAAACGCAGGGCGGCGCGGGGTGTCACCGGTCACCCGATGTCACCCCGCGCCGTGGATCATGCCCCGGTGTACCTGGTCAGCTGGACGTTTCCGCGGCCACCTTGCCGTCCGCCCCGTCGGCCCCGTCCGCGCCGTCCGCCTTCTTGGCCGCCGGCTTGTCCGCCCCGGCAGCGGCGGCGTTGTTCGGCACGCCCGGAACGATGCCGGCCAGGCCGGAGAGCATCTGCCCGAGCTGCGAGGTGACGGCGTCCTTCTGCCGGGTGAGGTCCTCGACCTCGCGGCGCGCCGCCTGGGTGGTCAGCTCGGCCTCGGTGCGGGCCTCGTTGAGCAGGCGCTGCGACTCGGCGCGGGCCTCGCTCAGCGTCCGCTCGGACAGCGCCTTGGCCTTCTCCACCGTCTCGGTGGCGGTGCGCTCCGACTCGACCCGGCGGGCCTCGGCGCGCTGCTCGATCTCCTTGGCCCGGTCCTGCGCGGCGCGGGCCCGCTGCTCGGCCTCGTTGACCAGCTTCTGGGTCTGCGCGACCTGGGCGGCGTGCCGCTCCGACTCCTCGCGCTCGGCCTTCTCGCGCCGCTCCGCGAGCTGCAGCTCCAGGGCCTGGAGGTCCTTGTCGCGCTTGTCGCGGGCGTCGGTGAGCAGCTTCGTCGCCTCGGCGCGCTTCTCCTCGGCCTCGCGGGCGGCCTTGGCCCGCTGCTGGGTGATCTCGCGTTCGGCGGTGGCACGCAGGGTGGCCACCTCGCGTTCCACGGTGGACTTCAGCTCGGCGACCTCGTGGGCGGTCACCGTACGCAGCTGCTTGGTCTCCCGATCCGCGTCGGCGCGCAGCGTGTCGGCCTCGCGGCGGGCCTGGACGCGCACCTCGGCGGCCTCGCGCTCGGCGGCGGTACGGACGTTGCCCGCCTCGCGCTCGGCGGTGGCCTTCATGGCCGCGGCCTCGGCGCGCGCCTTGTCGGTGATCTCCCGCGCTTCGAGGCGGGCGGCCGAGAGGATGCCCTCCGACTCGCGCTTGGCCTCGTTGCGGTGGTCGTTGGCCTGCTCCTCGGCGAGCCGGAGGATCTGCTCGACCCGGGTGCCGAGGCCGGACAGCGTGGGCCGGCTGTTCTCCTCCAGCTGCTTGCTGGTGTCGGTGAGCTTCTGCTCAAGGGCAGTGAGTCGCTGCTCGGACTGCCGGAGCCGGCGCTGCGCGTCGTTGAGCGCCTGCTCGGCGTCGGCGCGGTCCTTGTTGGCCTGGCTCAGCGCTGCGTTGAGCCGGCCGATGAAGTCGTCGACCTGACCGGTGTTGTATCCGCGCAGGCCAACCGTGAAATCTGGCTGCGAGTTCGCGTTATCGAAGAACGCGAGAGGGGAGGACTGCTGCTGGGGCATTGGGACATACTGGCAGACTCCCTGGGGTGCTTCGCAAGAGCGTGCCGCCCTTTGCCGTCCGCATTACATGGTCAACTCCGGGTGGTGGTCGACCACCGGCGCGACATGCGATCTTGCCAGCTCCGGGGCGAGCCGGATGGCACGGAGCGTGACATGGAAAAGGGCCGTGGCGCGGTGGCGCACGGCCCTTTGTTTCCGGTGTCGCCCTCTCGCACGAATGGGCGTCGGGCCGCCCGTGTGGAAAGCCAATCGGCGATCACCGAATGGCCATCGGTGCCTCGGCCGTCAGGTCAGCGCCCACGGAACCGGTTGATGGCCTCGGCGTGGCGGGCGCGCAGCTCGGGGTCGCGTACGCCGAGTCCGTCCTCTGGGGCCAGACAGCGGACGCCGACCTTGCCCTGGTGGGCGTTGCGGTGCACCTCGTACGCGGCCTGGCCGGTCTGCTCCAGCGCGTACGTCCTCGACACCGTGGGGTGGATCTTCCCCAGCGCCACCAGCCGGTTGGCCTCCCACGCCTCACGGTAGTTGGCGAAGTGGCTGCCCACGATGCGCTTGAGATGCATCCAGAGGTAGCGGTTGTCGTACTGGTGCAGGAAGCCGCTGGTGGAGGCGCAGGTGACGACGGTGCCGCCGCGCTTGGCGACGTAGACGCTGGCACCGAAGGTCTCCCGGCCCGGGTGTTCGAAGACGATGTCCGGGTCCTCGCCGCCGGTGAGTTCCCGGATCCGCTCGCCGAAGCGGCGCCACTCGTCCGGATCCTGGGTCTGCTCGTCGGACCAGAACCGGAAGCCCTCGGCGGAGCGGTCGATGACCAGCTCGGCGCCCATCCGCCGGCACAGCTCCGCCTTCTCCGGCGAGGAGACGACGCAGACCGGGATGGCGCCACCGTTGAGCGCCATCTGGGTGGCGTAGCCGCCCAGGCCGCCCGAGGCGCCCCAGATCAGCACCACGTCGCCCTGCTTCATGTTCGCGCCGTGGTGCGACACCAACTGGCGGTACGCGGTCGAGTTGACCAGCCCGGGGCTGGCCGCCTCCTCCCAGCTCAGGTGTGCCGGCTTGGGCATGAGCTGGTTGGCCTTGACCACGGCCAGCTCGGCCAGGCCGCCGAAGTTGGTCTCGAACCCCCAGATCCGCTGCTGCGGGTCGAGCATCGTGTCGTCGTGACCGGCCGCGTCCTCCAGCTCGACCGACAGGCAGTGGGCCACCACCTCGTCGCCGGGGCGCCAGCGACTCACCCCGGCACCGACCCGTAGCACCACCCCCGCCGCGTCCGAACCGACCACGTGGTACGGCAGGTCGTGCCGGCGGGCCAACTCGGAGGTGCGGCCGTAACGCTGGAGGAACCTGAAGGTGGACAGTGGCTCGAAGATGCTGGTCCAGACGGTGTTGTAGTTGATGGCGCTGGCCATCACCGCGACCAGTGCCTCGCCCGGGCCGAGTTCGGGGGTGGGCACCTCCTGGAGGTGCAGTGCCTTGCGGGGGTCCTTGTCCCGGGTGGCCAGGCCGTCGAACATCCGGGTCTCTTCGGCCCGGACGACCACACCCCGGTAGCTCTCCGGTACCGGCAGTCCGGCGACGCCGGCCAACTCGCGCGCCGGGTTGACCGACCCGTCCGCCGCCATGATGGCTTCGAGGATGTCGTGCACGGTGACCTCCGGTTCTCGCCGCGCCAGCGGCGGGCCTGGGGCTGCCATCGTCGACGCTTGTCGGCGGCGATCACCATGTCGGCCGCCACCACATCCCGCGTCTTCGGGCTACCTGTGAGGCCGGAGGTTACTGAACGGTAGCTAGGGTCGGAAGCCTCCTGTGAAAAAGTGCATCGGCCGCTGCGCGGAGGTGCATGCTCGTTCCGGTAAGCGCACACCTCCGTGCTCGCGGCGGCCGTGCCCGGCCGGCGAGTCAGTGGGACGCGGCCGGTTGCACCAGCTCGATCAGCACGCCGCCGGCGTCCTTCGGGTGCACGAAGTTGATCCGTGAATCTGCGGTGCCACGCTTCGGGGTCTCGTAGAGCAGCCGTACGCCACGTTCGCGCAGCGCCGCGCAGGCCGCGTCGATGTCGATCACCGTGTACGCCACCTGCTGAACGCCCGGGCCGTTGCGGTCCAGGAACTTCGCGATCGTCGACTCCGGGGTCAGCGGCGCGAGCAGTTGCACGCAACCGCCCTCGGTGCTCGGGCCGACCGCCAGCATCGCCTCCCGGACACCCTGCTCGGTGTTGATCTCCGTGTGCACGCAGCGCATCCCGAACGTGCGCTGGTAGAAGTCGACGGCGGCGTCGAGGTCGGGTACCGCGATCCCGACATGGTCGATGCGGCGCAGCCCGATGTCTGTGACATAGTCGGCAGCGGGCTCGACAGGGGAGTTCTGAGGCATGACGTTAGTCTGGCCGAACAATCGTTAAGGCGTACAGGTCGGCACCCCCTCGGAGGCAGGTATGGCTTCGGTGATCGTCAGCGGCGCGCGGACCCCGATGGGGCGCCTGCTGGGCAACCTCAAGGACCTACCGGCGACGAAACTCGGCGGCATAGCGATCTCCGCCGCGCTCGAACGGGCGGGAGTCGCACCTGACCAGGTGCAATACGTGATCATGGGGCAGGTGCTCCAGGCGGGCACCGGGCAGATCCCTGCCCGGCAGGCGGCCGTCGAGGCGGGCATCCCGATGTCCGTACCGGCCCTGACGATCAACAAGGTCTGCCTCTCCGGGCTCGACGCGATCGCCCTGGCCGACCAGCTGATCCGGGCCGGTGAGTTCGACATCGTGGTGGCCGGCGGGATGGAGTCGATGACCAACGCCCCGCACCTGCTGCTCGGCCAGCGTGGCGGCTACAAGTACGGCGATGTGGTGATCAAGGACCACATGGCGCTCGACGGGCTGACCGACGCGTGGGACTGCTGCTCGATGGGGGAGTCCACCGAGCGGCACGGCAGCACCCGGAGCATCACCCGTCAGGAGCAGGACGAGTTCGCGGCCAGCAGCCACCAGCGCGCGGCCGCCGCCCAGAAGAACGGCCACTTCGCCGAGGAGATCACCCCGGTGGTCATCCCGCAGCGCAAGGGTGACCCGCTGGTGATCAGCGAGGACGAGGGCATCCGGCCGGACACCACCGCCGAGTCCCTGGCCAAGCTCCGTCCGGCGTTCACCGCCGACGGCACCATCACCGCCGGCAGTGCCTCACCGATCTCCGACGGGGCCGCCGCCGTGGTGGTGATGAGCAAGGCCAAGGCCAAGGAGCTGGGCCTGGCCTGGTTGGCCGAGGTGGGTGCGCACGGCAACGTGGCAGGCCCGGACAACTCCCTGCACTCGCAGCCGTCGAACGCCATCCAGCACGCCCTGCGCAAGGGCGGTCTGGCCGTCTCCGACCTGGACCTGATCGAGATCAACGAGGCCTTCGCGCAGGTCGGTATCCAGTCGACCCGTGATCTCGGGATCAGTCCGGACAAGGTCAACGTCAACGGCGGGGCGATCGCGCTCGGCCACCCGATCGGCATGTCCGGCGCCCGGCTGGTGCTCAGCCTCGCGCTGGAACTCAAGCGGCGTGGTGGCGGCACCGGCGCGGCAGCGCTGTGCGGGGGTGGCGGCCAGGGTGACGCACTGATCATCCACGTTCCCGACCCCAGCGAAACCGATCTGTGAGCGAGTCGAACACCCGCGTTCCGGCGACGGCCACCGGTTCGGTGCGCCGCAGCCGGGACGTACCGATGCTTGTCGAACGGGCCCGCGACGGTGACCCTCGCGCGGTCGCCCGGCTGATCACCCTGGTCGAGTCGGGCGACGAGACCGTGCCGGCCATCGCCGCGGCGCTCGCCCCGTACACCGGACGGGCCCAGGTGGTCGGACTGACCGGCTCGCCGGGGGTGGGCAAGTCCACCACTACAAACGAGTTGGTCCGGGCGCTGCGGGCCCACGGCCACCGGGTCGGCGTGCTGGCCATCGACCCGTCCAGCCCGTTCACCGGCGGTGCGATCCTCGGTGACCGGGTGCGGATGCAGGACCATGCCACCGACCCGGGCGTCTACATCCGCTCCATGTCCAGCCGGGGGCACCTCGGCGGGCTGTCGGCGGCGACCCCCCAGGCGGTGCGGGTGCTGGAGGGCGCCGGCTGCGACGTGGTGCTGGTGGAGACCGTCGGGGTCGGGCAGGCCGAGGTCGAGGTCGCCTCCCTGGCCGACACCACGCTGGTGCTGCTCGCGCCGGGCATGGGCGACGCGATCCAGGCGGTGAAGGCCGGCATCCTGGAGATCGCCGACGTCTTCGTGGTCAACAAGGCCGACCGGGACGGTGTCGACGCCACCGTCCGGGACATCCAGGGCATGATCGCCCTCGGCGAGCGCGGGCCGGGTCAGTGGCGTCCGCAGGTGGTGCGGGCGATCGCCGCCCGCGGTGAGGGCATCGACGATGTCGCCGCCGCCATCGACAAGCACCGCGCCTGGCTGGTCGAGCACGACGAGTTGCGGCGTCGGCGCGAGGCGCGGGCCGCCGCCGAGGTCGAGGCGATCGCGCTTGGCGTGCTCCGCGCCCGGATCGGCTCCCTGCGCGACGGTACGCAACTGCCGGCGCTCGCCGCCGAGGTGGCGGCCGGTGCGACCGATCCGTACGCCGCAGCCGAGGCCCTGCTCGCTCAGCTCTCCGGCTGACCGCGTCCACTGCGGACCGCCGGGGACGGTTAGGCTCGCACCGCCGCGCGGGTGCGCGGACACTGCGACGGCCGCTGGGGGACGCATGGACCACGAGATGACGCAGGAGTTGGCGATGACGCCAGACGCGGTGGCGGGCGGGCGTACGCACATCTCGGACGAGGTGGTGGAGAAGATCGCGGTGGCCGCGGCGAAGGCCGTGCCCGGCGTGGTCGAGCTGGGTGGCGACATCGCCCGGTTCTTCAACGCCGTGCTGGACCGGGTGGGGCTCGACCAGGTCGGCGACGCGCGCCGGGGCTGCTCGGCGCACGTCACCAACGGCGGTGCCGTGATCAACCTCGTGATCGTGACGGACGCCGGGCATCCGGTCCCCGAGGTGACCACGGCGGTGCGGGTCGAGGTGACCCGTTCGGTCGAGGCGTACGGACTGCGGGTCGACGAGATCAACATCCGGGTGGACGACGTGGCCATCGACGGTCCCGCCGCCTGAGTTCGCGCAGCTCGGGTTACCGGGCGGTACGAACTGCCTTATCGATCGTTCAGGTAAGGGCTCTACACTCGATTGCAGTCGAGGACTCGAGGAGGAGCCCGGGGATGAACGCCGACGACATCGCGGCCGGGCGGGCCCGCTGGCAGGCCCGCTACGACTCTGCGCGCAAGCGGGACGCCGACTTCACCACGCTCTCCGGGATGCCCGTCAAGCCGGTATACGGTCCGCCGGAGGGCGCCGCGTACCCGGGCTTCGAGCGGATCGGCTGGCCCGGGGAGTTCCCCTACACGCGGGGCCTCTACCCGAC
This sequence comes from Micromonospora sp. NPDC000442, assembly GCF_042898635.1. Taxonomy (NCBI): domain Bacteria; kingdom Bacillati; phylum Actinomycetota; class Actinomycetes; order Micromonosporales; family Micromonosporaceae; genus Micromonospora; species Micromonospora sp. NPDC000442. Next base: position 28,072 of record NZ_JBIAYZ010000017.1, read on the forward strand.
CGGCTACCGGGGGCGGACCTGGACCATCCGGCAGTTCGCCGGGTTCGGCAACGCCCGGCAGACCAACGAGCGCTACAAGATGATCCTGGGCGCCGGTGGCGGCGGCCTCTCGGTCGCCTTCGACATGCCCACCCTGATGGGGCGCGACTCCGACGACCCGCAGTCGCTCGGCGAGGTGGGCCACTGCGGGGTGGCGGTGGACAGCGCCGCCGACATGGAGGTGCTCTTCGACGGCATCGACCTGGCCGGGGTCACCACGAGCATGACCATTTCCGGCCCGGCCGTGCCGGTGTTCTGCATGTACCTGGTCGCCGCCGAGCGTCAGGGCGCCGACCTGTCGAGCCTGGACGGGACGCTGCAGACCGACATCTTCAAGGAGTACATCGCGCAGAAGGAGTGGCTGTTCGACCCGGAGCCGCACCTGCGCCTGATCGGCGACCTGATGGAGTACTGCGCGGCGGAGATCCCGCGCTACAAGCCGCTGTCGGTCTCCGGGTACCACATCCGCGAGGCCGGCTCGACGGCCGCGCAGGAACTGGCGTACACCCTGGCCGACGGCTTCGGCTACGTCGAGCTGGGGCTCTCGCGCGGGCTCGACGTCAACGTCTTCGCCCCCGGGCTGAGCTTTTTCTTCGACTCGCACGTCGACTTCTTCGAGGAGATCGCCAAGTTCCGTGCCGCCCGCCGGATCTGGGCCCGCTGGCTGCGCGACGTCTACGGCGCCACCAGCGAGAAGGCGCTCTGGCTGCGGTTCCACACGCAGACCGCCGGCGTGTCGCTGACCGCGCAGCAGCCGGTCAACAACGTGGTACGCACCGCCGTCGAGGCGCTCGCCGCCGTGCTCGGTGGCACCAACTCGCTGCACACCAACGCCCTGGACGAGACCCTCGCCCTGCCCACCGACGAGTCCGCCGAGATCGCCCTGCGTACGCAGCAGGTGCTGATGGAGGAGATCGGGGTGACAAACGTGGCCGACCCGCTGGGCGGCTCCTGGTACGTCGAGGCGCTCACCGACCGGATCGAGGCCGAGGCGGAGGAGATCTTCGCCCGGATCCGCGCGCTCGGCGGCGACGGCCCGCACCTGATCGGGCCGATGACCTCCGGCATCCTGCGCGGCATCGAGGACGGCTGGTTCACCGGACAGATCGCCGAGGCCGCGTTCGCGTACCAGCAGGCGCTGGAGAAGGGCGACAAGAAGATCGTCGGCGTCAACTGCCACACCGGCACGGTCGCCAAGGAACTGGAGATCCTGCGCATCTCGCACGAGGTGGAGCTGGAACAGCGCCGGATGCTGGCCGAGCGCAAGCACGGTCGGGACGACGCCCGGGTACGTGCCGCGGTCGAGGCGATGGTGGCGGTGAGCCGTACCGGGGAGAACATGATCCCGGCGATGCTCGACGCCGTCCGGGCGGAGGCGACCCTCGGCGAGATCTGCGACGCGCTGCGCGCCGAATGGGGCGTTTACCGCGAGCCCGCACGGTTCTGACCTTCGCCCCACCGGCGCGGCTGGGCAGGGGTGACAGTGGCAACTGTGCGGGCCGAGGCTGATCCGAGTTCGGCGAACTGCGTGCGAGACTAGATAACCATGAGCGACCCACGGATCACCTCGTCGATCTTTACCCGCGGCGCGGTCGACCTCAGCGCGCTGCGCACCCCTGCCCCCAGTTCCACACCGGCTCCGGTCCAGGCCGGCCCGCCCGCCGGGGCACCCGGTGGTGCCGTCGGCGGGGTCACCGTCGTCGACGTGACCGAGGCGACCTTCCAGTCGGAGGTCCTGGAGCGCTCGTTGACCACACCGGTCGTGGTCGACTTCTGGGCTGAGTGGTGCGAGCCCTGCAAGCAACTCTCTCCGGTGCTGGAACGGCTGGCGGTGGAGGGCGGCGGTGCGTGGGTGCTCGCCAAGGTCGACGTGGACGCCAACCCGCGGCTCGCGCAGATGTTCCGGGTCCAGGGCATCCCAATGGTGTACGCGGTGGTCGGCGGGCAGCCCGTCGACGCCTTCTCCGGCGTGGTACCCGAGGCGCAGCTTCGCCAGTGGATCCAGGCCGTGCTCAAGGCCGGCGGGGTGAGCGTGGCCGAGCCGGAGGACCCACGGCTCGACGAGGCGGACGACGCGCTGATGAGTGGCGACCTGGACGCCGCCGAGCAGGCGTACCGGAAGATCCTCGCCGAAACCCCGGCGGACGCTGCGGCCGAGGCTGGGCTGGCCCAGGTGGGACTCGCCCGCCGGGTGGCCGGGGCGGATCCGCAGGCCGCGCTCACCGCTGCGGCGGCCGACCCGGACGATGTCGACGCCCAACTGCTCGCCGCCGACATTGAGGTGCTCAGCGGCCTGGCCGATCAGGCGTACCAGCGCCTGGTCGGGCTGGTCCGCCGCACCGCTGGCGACGACCGCGAGAAGGTCCGTCAGCACCTGGTCGGCCTGTTCGCCATCGCCGGGCCAGAGGATCCCGCAGTCGCCTCGGCCCGCCGGGCCCTGGCCAGCGCCCTGTTCTGAGTACCTGCCACGCCAGCGCGGGCCGGCGTGTCGCCGGCCCGCCTTCACACCACGAGGACGGGAGCCCATGATGCGCCGGATCGCCGTCCTCGACGCCCCGAGCAACCTCGGTCTGCGCCCGCCCACGCCTACCTCCGTTCCGGGCTGCGGGAAGGCGCCCGGTGCGCTACGGGACCAGGGGCTGCTGCCCCGGTTGCGCGCCCGTGACGCGGGTTGCCTGACCCCGCCCCGTTACGACGCCGGTGACTGGCGACCCGGCGACGGTGTCTGCCACGCGCGGGACATCGCCGGCTACTCGGCGGCACTGGCCGACCGGATCGGCGCGATCATCGACCGGGGCGAGTTCCCGGTGGTCCTCGGCGGTGACTGCTCGATTCTGCTCGGCTCGGCGCTGGCCATGCACCGGCTGGGTGAGGCGGTCGGCGGCCGGATCGGGCTGGTCTTCGTCGACGGCCATTCCGACTTCCGGCACCCCGGAAACGCCTCGTACGTGGGTGCGGCGGCGGGTGAGGATCTCGCCCTGGTGACCGGTCGGGGCCAGGCCGACCTGGCGGCCATCGAGGGCCGGCGACCCTACTTCCGGGACGTCGACGTGGTGGTGCTCGGCATCCGTGCCCAGGATGAGTACCGGCTCGACCTGCAGGCCGCCGGGATCATCACCCGACCGGTGCCGGCGCTTCGCGCCGAGGGCGCGGCGCGTACCGCCCAGTGGGCGCACGAGCAGCTGGCCGACTGCGCCGGCTACTGGGTGCACGTCGACGTGGACGTGCTCGACCCCGCCGTGATGCCGGCGGTCGACGCACCCGATCCGGGGGGCATCGCCTTCGCCGAGCTGGAGATTCTGCTCGCCGGTCTGGTCGACACCCCGCACTGCCTCGGTGTCGAGCTGACCGTCTTTGACCCCGACTACGACCCGGATGGCGCGTACGCCGCAGAGATCGTCAACACCGTGGTATCCGGCCTGCGTCCGGTGACCGCCCCCGGCTCGGCGCCGCCCCGGCTGCGTCCCGAGGAGAGGCCCCGCCCCACCCCCGGCCCGCGCCGGAGCATCGACCAGCTCGCCCCGGCGGCTGCACCGGCACCGCTCGACCTCGGCCAGGTCTACGGCGATGACCCGAGCGGCGATGACCCGAGCGGCCGTCGCCCGACCGGGGGTGAAGCGGGCGGCGGTCGTCCGAGCGGCGGTGGCGTGGGCGGCGGTGGCGCGGGCGCGGACGGCGGTGACCTGGTCGAAGGGGGCCTAACTGACTGTGACCTGGCCGATGGTGGTGTAGCCGATGGTGACCTGGGCGGCGCCGGTGTCCCGACGGAGGCCACTCGTCCGGCGAACGCCACCGGCGGTCCGGCCGCCTGACCACCCACGACCGCTTCCGGCTGGCCGCGCTTTCCAGCGGTTGCCGTTGGGCCTTTCTTGCGGGCGGACCGAGGCGGCAGGGCGCGAAGGGGTGCGGCGTTCAGTCGGCCAGAGCGCGCAGGAAGCGCTCGGCGATCGGTACCGCGGTGCCGCTGCCCGAGCCGCCCTTCTCCACGAAGACGGCGAACGCCACCCCGCCCTGCCAGCCGACGAACCAGGCGTGGGTGTTCTCCGGGTTGTCGTCGTACTCGGCGGTGCCGGTCTTGCCGTGCACCGGCTCGCCCGGCACGTCCCGCAGCGCCGTGCCGGAGCCGCTGGTGACCACCTCGCGCATCATGTCCTGAACCGCCGCGACCGCCTCGGGCTTCAACTGCGGTCCCGGCCCGGCGGCCGGGGTCGGCGCCGGATCCGACAGCAGCTTCGGCGGGACGAACTGGCCCCGGGCCACCGCTGCGGTCGCCGCCGCCATGGCCAGCGGGCTGACCACGGTCGTACCCTGGCCGATCGCCGCGGCGGCCTGTTCGGTGGCGCCGCCGCCCGCCGAGACCTTGCCGGTGAACGCGTCGAGGCCCAGGTCCCCCCACTCGCCCTCCAGACCCAGGGTGCGTCCGGCGGCGGCCAGACCATCCGCGCCCAACTGAGGGGCGAGCGCGGCGAAGGCGGTGTTGCACGACTCGGCGAAGTCGGTGCGGAACGGCACCTCGCCGAGGGCGAAGTCATCGGAGTTCTTGAAGGAACGTCCGTCCACGACGAACCTCTTCGGGCAGGCGACGGTGGTGTCGGGGGTCACCGCTCCGCGTTCGATCAGCCCGAACGCGCTGACCATCTTGAAGGTGGAGCCGGGTGGCACCTGCGCGGTGAAGGCCAGGTTCTCCCCGGCGGCACCGGGGCCGTTGGCGGCGGCGAGCACGGCACCGTCGGTGACCCGTACGGCCACCAGGGCGGACCGTCGGCGTTCCCCGCGCAGCGCCCGGTCGGCGGCGTTCTGGGTGGCCACGTCGAGCGTGGTACGAACCGGCTGGCCGGGCTGGGGCTCACTGCGGAACACCTCGGTGCCGGTCGGCTCCACCGTGCCGTCCGGCCCGGCGCGGTTGATGACGACGGCCAACCCCGGTACGCCGCGTAGCCGTTCGTCCCAGCGGCCCTGCAATCCACCGTGACCGACGAGGTCGCCGGGGGAGTAGCGGTCTGGATGGTTGGTGAGGTCCTCGGCGTACGCCGGGTCGACGCTGCCGAGCACCGCCCGGGCGAACTCGCGGGTCGGTGCGAGGTCCAGCGTGTCGGTCGGGAACTTCGTCCCCGGCAGGTCGTAGATGCGTGGCTTGATCTGCCGGTACGCCTCGTCGCGCAGGGTGACCACCTCGACGAACGCGTCCGGTTTCGCGTCCTTCAGCCGTTTGGGGAGGTCCGACAGGTCGACCGGCGGGGTGATCGCCGGCCGGATGGCGCGGAACGCGGCGTCCAGCTCGCGGACCATCGCCTTGACGTCGGTCACCTCGCTCGGCCGCAACCCCACCCGGACCACGTCGCGCGGCGCCACGATCGGCTCGCCGGCACCGTCGAGCACGGTCGCCCGGGGCGCGCGGTCCCGCCGCAGCCCCAACCGGTCGCCCCGGGTCAGTTGTTCCTGGACGATCTGGGGCTCCCAGATTACCTGCCACTGGTCGTCCTGGCCCTGGGTGAGTCGCACCGGCCGGTCGTACGCCCAACTCGTCCCGCCCGGCAGCGTCCACTCCGCCCGGATGCTGGCGGTGGCGGTGTCCCGGACCACCTCGGGATCGCCCTGACGGGTCAGCGCGAGCGGAGCGTCGACAAGTTCGCCGGAAAGCTCGCGGATCTCCCGGACGACGTTGGCGGCGGAAATCTTCGCGCCGGTCGCGTCGACGAAGCCGACCGAGTTGAGGTCGCCCTTGCGCCAGCCGTCGAGGAAGGCGTCGACGGTGCGCTGCGGGCCGTCCTCGCCGGAGCAGGCCACCAGACTGGTCGCTAAGACCAGGCAGGCGACGGCGACGGTCAGTGGCGACCGGCTGTGGCGTTGTCGGCGCGGAACGTACATCTGGTGCTTCCTCCTGGTCGGCTGCTCCGCACGCTAGTACGGCGAGGCGACAGCCACTGTCCCGGCCGGGCCCGGTCAGGTGAAAAGACGGTCTCGTGACGGTGTGATGAACAACATCAGGCGGGGTACTCCGAACCCGGCCGAACCTCGTACCGCAACGGGTGAAAGGACGACGTCGGAGATCCGGATGTCCGGCCGGTGGTCCGCTGACGGAGAAGCCGATCGGTCGGCCTAGGCTTGGCGGCAGAGTGACCCACAGCGTTGTGGGTCGAGGGGAGTGGCACCGATGGACCGGCGTCCGGCGATCAAACCGGAACCCGACCTCCGGCAGGTTGACACCGGCCGGGACGACAGTTTCGACACCACGACCGACGGGGACGGTTTCGGTCGGCTAGACACGGGTGCGACCGGGATGACCGGTTCGAGCATCGACACCCTCTACGATCTGGGACTACCGCCGGAGGCGCTTGCCGGCGACGTCGAGGACGCCGAGTTCGACGAGCCGGTGCCCAACGCCGAGCGACTGGTGGCCCAGGCCGTGTTGCTGGCTGGCGACGACCACGACGCGGCGACCCTGGTGGGCAGGTTCTGGCGGTTCGCGCCGGACGAGGAACTGATCGGGTTCACCGCCGAGGAGATGCTCGACGCCGCCCGCGCGCACCGGGAACTGGCCCGGCAGCGGGTGCCGGGTGAGTTGAAGCTGCGAATCCACTCACCCGACGCCGAGCAGCACCACAGCGTCATCGAGATCGTCACCGACGACATGCCGTTCCTGGTCGACTCGGTCACCGCCCTGCTCAACACCCACCATCTGGACGTGCACCTGCTGGTGCACCCGCTGGTCGTGGTGCGTCGGGAGCCGTTGGGTCGGCTGGTCGAGGTCGCCGCCGACGTGGAGCCGGACGACGCGATCTCCGGCGACCTGGTGGAAAGCTGGATGCGGATCGAGATCGACCCGGTCCGCGATCCGGAGGAGCGGGACAAGCTACGCCGGGAACTGCAACGGGTGCTGACCGACGTGCGGGAGGCCGTCGAGGACTGGCCGAAGATGCGCCAGAGTGCCCTCGCCCTCGCCGACGAGTTGGCCGCCGCGCGAACCAGTGACAACCGGCCACCGGTCCCGGAGAAGGACATCACCGACTCGGTCGAGCTGTTGCGCTGGCTCGCACACGACCACTTCACCTTCCTCGGGTACCGGGAGTACCGGCTGGTGCCGAATTCGGCCGAGGGCGGGCCGGCGCTGGAAGCGGTGCTCGGCACCGGCCTGGGCATTCTGCGTCAGGACTCGCCGGAGGCGCGGGCGCTGTCCTCGATGACACCCGAGGCGCACGAGAAGGTCACCGAGAAACGCCTGCTGATCATCACCAAGGCGAACTCGCGGGCCACCGTGCACCGCTCGGCATACCTCGACTACATCGGCTTCAAGATCTTCGACGAGAACGGCGAGGTGGTGGGCGAGCGGCGCTTCCTGGGCCTGTTCTCCACCGCCGCGTACCGGACCAGTGTCCAGGAACTGCCGGTGGTCCGACGCAAGGTCGCCGAGGTGCTGGACCGTTCCGGGCTGAGCCTGCGCAGTCACTCCGGCAAGGATCTGATGCAGATCCTGGAGACGTACCCGCGCGACGAGCTGTTCCAGATCAAGACCGACGACCTGTACCACGCGGTCATCGGGGTGCTGCGGATGGCCGGCCGCCGGCAGTTGCGGGTGTTCCTGCGCCGGGACGCGTACGGGCGGTTCATCTCCTGTTTGATCTACCTGCCCCGGGACCGGTTCACCACCCAGAACCGGCTGCGTATGCAGGACATCCTGCTGCGCGAGCTGAACGGTGTCGGGGTGGACTACACCACCCGGGTGACCGAGTCGATGCTGGCCCGGGTGCATTTCATCGTGCGTACCGACCCGACCAGCCCGCCCGGCGACATCGACGCCGACCTGCTCGCCGAGGAGTTGGCCGACGCCACCCGGTTGTGGGACGACGACTACCGGCTGGTGCTGGAACGCAAGCTCGGCGACGAGCAGGCCAAGCACCTGTTCGGCCGGTACGCCGACGCGTTCCCGGAGGGCTACAAGGACGGGCACACGCCGTACGAGGCGATGAAGGACCTGGCCAAGCTGGAGCTGCTGGAGGAGCCCGGCCAGCTGGAGATGCACCTGTTCCGCAAGCAGTTGGCGCCGCGTGCCGTTGGCCGGGGTCCGGACGTCGACGAGTCGATGGACGTGCGGTTCAAGGTGTATCGCTACGGCGAGCCGATGATGCTCTCGGCGGTGCTGCCGGTGCTGCACTCGCTCGGCGTGAAGGTCGTCGACGAGCACCCGTACGAGGTGGAGCGGGTCGACGGCCGGATCTGGCTGTACGACTTTGGGCTACGGCTGCCGGAGGGGCACCAGGAACTGGCCGAGGTGCGTCCGCACGTGGAGAACGCCTTCGCGGCGGCGTGGCGGGGCGAAGCCGAGGTGGACCGCTTCAGCGAGCTGGTGCTGCTCGCCGGGCTGACCTGGCGCCAGGTGGTGGTGCTGCGGGCGTACGCGAAGTACCTGCGTCAGACCGGCACGGTGTTCTCGCAGGACTACATGGAGTCCACCTTCATCGCGTACCCGCACCTGGCCACGTTGCTGGTGCAGCTGTTCGAGGCGCGGTTCGAGCCGGGCCCGGTCGACGCCGAGCAGCGCCAGCGGCGCGGCGCCGAACTGGTGGCCGAGATCCGCGCCGCGCTCGACGACGTGGCCAGCCTCGACCAGGACCGGATCCTGCGGTCGTACCTCTCGTTGATCCAGGCCACTCTGCGGACCAGCTTCTACCAGCGGCCGGTGGGCGGGCGGCCGAAGCCGTACGTCGCGTTCAAGCTCGACCCGCAGGCGATACCCGAGCTGCCCGCGCCGCGACCGAAGTTCGAGATCTTCGTGTACTCGCCCCGGTTCGAGGGTGTGCACCTGCGGTTCGGGCCGGTGGCCCGGGGCGGCCTGCGCTGGTCCGACCGGCGGGAGGACTTCCGTACCGAGGTGCTCGGCCTGGTCAAGGCACAGATGGTGAAGAACGCCGTGATCGTGCCGGTGGGCGCGAAGGGCGGCTTCGTGCTCAAGCAGAAGCCGGGTGACCGCGACGAGGCCGTGATCTGCTACAAGGAGTTCGTCTCGGCGCTGCTGGACGTCACCGACAACATCGTGGCCGGTGAGATCGTGCCGCCGGAGGACGTGGTCCGGCACGACGGCGACGACCCGTACATGGTGGTGGCGGCGGACAAGGGCACCGCGACCTTCTCCGACATCGCCAACGAGATTTCGACGGCGCACAACTTCTGGCTGGGCGACGCGTTCGCCTCCGGCGGTTCGGCCGGCTACGACCACAAGAAGATGGGCATCACCGCCCGGGGTGCGTGGGAGTCGGTGAAGCGGCACTTCCGCGAGATGGGGCACGACACCCAGAGCCAGGACTTCACCGTGGTCGGGGTCGGCGACATGTCGGGTGACGTCTTCGGCAACGGCATGCTGTTGTCGGAGCACATCCGGCTGGTGGCCGCCTTCGACCACCGGCACATTTTCCTGGACCCCGACCCGGATGCGGCCACCTCGTACGCCGAACGGAAGCGGCTGTTCGAGCTGTCCCGGTCCACCTGGGAGGACTACAACGCCGAGCTGATCTCGGCCGGTGGCGGGATCTACCCGCGTACCGCGAAGTCGGTGCCGGTGTCACCGCAGGTCCGTGCCGTGCTCGGGCTGGACGACGCCGTCGACCAGCTCAGCCCACAGGAGCTGATGAAGGCCATCCTCACCGCGCCGGTCGATCTGTTCTGGAACGGCGGCATCGGCACCTACGTCAAGTCGTCCAGCGAGACCAACGCCCAGGTAGGCGACAAGTCCAACGACGCGATCCGGGTTGATGGTCGCAACCTGCGCTGCCGGGTGGTCGGCGAGGGCGGCAACCTGGGCTTCACCCAGCACGGTCGGATCGAGTACGCCCAGGCGGGCGGCCGGATGTACACCGACTTCATCGACAACGCGGCCGGGGTGGACTGCTCCGACCACGAGGTGAACATCAAGATCCTGCTGAACACCGCGGTCGCCGACGGCGAGCTGGCCCTCTCCGAGCGGGACGAGCTGCTCGCCCGGATGACCGACGAGGTCGCGGAGCTGGTGCTGCGGGACAACTACGACCAGGCCCGGGCGATCAACAACTCCCAGGCCCAGGCGACCTCGTTGCTTCCGGTGCACCGCCGGATGATCACGGAGCTGGAGCGTGCCGGCGTCCTGAACCGGTCGCTGGAGGCGCTGCCGCCGGACGAGGAGCTGGCGGTACGCACCGAGTCCGGGTTGACCGCGTCGGAGTTCGCCGTGCTGCTGGCGTACGTGAAGATCGCCTTGGAAAAGGAGATCCTCACCGACGGGCTGCCCGACGAGGAGTGGACCGGTGACGTGCTGGTCAACTACTTCCCGACGCCGATGCGGGAACGGTTCGCCGACCGGATGAACCGGCACCGGTTGCGCCGCGACATCGTGACCACGGTGCTGGTCAACGAGGCGATCAACCGGGGTGGTATCTCGTTCGTCTTCCGGGTGGTCGAGGAGACCGCCGCGACGGCGGCGGACGTGATCCGGGCGTACGTGGTGGTCCGCGAGGTCTTCGGATTGCGCGAGCTGTGGGACGCGGTCGAGGCGCTGGACAACCGGATCGATCCGGAGTTGCAGACCAGCGTCTATCTCGACACCCGGCGGCTGCTCGACCGGGCCGTGCGGTGGCTGGTGACCAACCGCCGCTCGCCGATCGACGTGCCGGCGGAGATCGCCCGACTGCGGGACGGGATCACCCGGCTGCTGCCCCGGATGGAGACGCTCTTCTACGGCAGCGAGCGTGAGTCGATCGTGGCGCACATCGACTCGATGACCGAGCGTGGGGTGCCGCGTGAGCTGGCCGAGCGCAGTACCCGGCTGATGTACAGCTTCGGTCTGCTGGACGTGGTGGAGACCGCCGCCGGCACCGGGCGGGACGTCGGCGAGGTCGCCTCGGTCTACTTCGTGCTCTCCGACCGGTTCCGGGTGGACTCGCTGCTGTCGAAGATCTCCCTGCTGCCACGCGAGGACCGGTGGCAGACGCTCGCGCGCATGGCGCTGCGGTACGACCTGTATGCCGCACTCGCCGCGCTCACCGCGGAGGTGCTGGACTCCACGCCGGGCGATCTTCCGCCGCAGGAGCGGGTACAGCAGTGGGAGCAGTCGAACGCCACCTCGATCCACCGCGCCGAACGGGCGATGGGCGAGTTCGACGAGTCCCGGGCGGACCTGGCGGCCCTGTCGGTGCTGCTACGCCAGATCCGCACCCTGGTCCGCACCTCCGCTGCCACCTGACCGCTCCAACCGTCGCGATCATGCAGTTGTGGCGGTCCGAACCCGTGGAAACGCGGCTTTCGTTCGGTGCCACAACTGCATGATCGGCTAGCGCGGGCGGAGTGGTGGGTCGCGGCCTGGTGGGGTCAGGCCACGAGGGAGGCGAAGACGATCACGTTGTCGGGATAGTCGCCGGTCGCCTCGTCGAACTGGCCGCCGCAGGTGATCACCCGCAGACCCGGCCGGTCGCTGGGGCCGTACACCTGCTCGGTGGGAAAGGCGTCCTTCGGGTACGAGGCCACCGAGTCCACCCGGAAGGTCGCCGCCCGGCCGTCGGCCCGGTCGACGGTGACGGTGTCGCCGGGTTGCAGGGCACCGAGGGAGAAGAAGACGGCGGGACCGATCGCGGCCGAGTCGACATGGCCGACGATCACCGAGTTTCCCGGCTCGCCCGGGCTCGGGCCGGGCTCGTACCAACCGGCGAGCAGCGCCTGGTCGAGCGGGGGCACCTGGACGGTGCCGTCGGGGTTGGTGCCGAGCGTCATGATGCCGGCGCGGACTCCGATGCGGGGGATGGTGATGGTGGTGGGAGTGGCCCGGGGGAGTCCCGTCGGTACCTGCTGGGCGCCATTGAGGTCGGTCTCGGCGAACGGACTGTTCGGGGACGGATCGCTCGTCCCCGCCACGGGCTGCGGTGGGCGCGGGGAGTCGGTGGTCTTCAGCGAGGCGCCGATGAGGCCGGAGCCCATCATGGCGAGCAGGACGACGACGGCGGTGCCGACGGCACGCCACGGTCCACCGTGACGGCCGCCGGCCCGTCTCGTCGTCGCGTCAGGCCGCGAACTCATCGGCCCGACGACGGCGCATCAGCACGAGGCCACCGAGGGCGGCCGCGCCTACCAGGCTCGCCCCGGCGGTGGCCAGGCCACGGTCGGCACCGGTGGCGATGCCACCGTCACCGCCGTCGACCCCACCGTGCGGCAGGACGACCAACTCGCCCGTGCCGCAGGAGCCCTCCAGCTTGTACGTGCCGGGCTTGGCGTCCCGGGCGACGCGGGCCTCGCCGTAGTAGACGAAGTCCTTCTTGTGCTCCCAGCTGTCGGCCTTGCCGCGCTCGTCGGCCTCGTCCGCCGCCCAGTCGCGCTTGCCGGACCAGTCAGCCTCGCCGGAGCGGTCTTCGCTCCCGCCGGACCAGTCGCGCTTGTCCGACCCGCCCGACCAGTCGCTCTCGCCGGACCAGTCGCTCTCGTCCGAACCGCCCGACCGCTCGCCCTTGCCGGACCAGTCGTGCTCGGCGGAGTCCGAGCCGTTCTCGTGCCGACCGGACCAGCCGCCGGTGGACTCCTCATCGGCGGATTCGCCGTTCGCGTTCTGGCCCTTCCAGTCCTTCTTCTCGTGGTCCTTCGAGTCGCGGCCACCCTCTGCGTCCTGGCCGTGCTCCTCGCCCTTCCAGTCGTCGCGGACGTCAGCGCCGCCGCCCCAACCACCCTCGGACTCGCCCTCGGCCGGCTGCGAACGCTCGTGGCCGGACCAGCCCTCGCTGTCCGTGCCGCCTTCGGCGGCGCCGTTCTCCTCGCGCCAGTCCTTGTGGTCGCCACGCGAGTCGCCGCCCCGAGCCGGTTCGAGCTTCACCTTTCCGGTGACCTTGGACCAGACGAAGGGGTGCTCCTGGGGCTCGGTGCAGATCTGCACGAGCTTGACCTCTTCGCCGGCCTTGACCGCGTGCGGCTTGGCGAAGACCTTGCCTTCGTCGGTCTGCGGTTGGCCGTCGGCGTACGCGGCCCCCGGCGCGAACACCAGCAGCGAAGCGCTGCCGAGGGCAGCACCCGCAACAACCTTCCCCAGCATCTTCTTAGCCATGACCTGTGTCACTCCATCCCTGTTGTCCTGCGGCCGGCAACAACCGAGCCAGAACCGACGTTAGACCGTTTCATGACTTATGCAGGGAAAAATTCGTGTTCTGGCATTAGTTCGGTCTGCCGGGTTCTGCTGGTCCACCTGGCCGGAGAGTGCCGGCCTGTCCGGCACCTGGTGGGATGGGTGGCGCGGCGCTGGCCAGGGTGGTCCGCTGACGGTTGCTGGGGAGATGGGGCATTTGCCCGGTAGGGTTTCGAAAATATCGAACCATTGCCATGGAAGCGCTCCCATGCAAGAATCGCTGCACGCGGTGAGCAGAGCCACATCGCGTAGGCAGGTGTCGAGGGCATCCGGTTCGCCGGACGACCACCTGGCCGCCGACCGGTGACGCCGGTCGTCGCACCACCACCAACGCCCGTCCGGGTCGGGCGCTCCCGAAGAATCCCGTTGGCACCGGCGGTCGTCCATGCAGGACGCCCCTCGGGCCACGTGCCGGGCCGTACGCGGATCCGGTCTCGCCCAAGGAGATCAGTGGCATGAATGTGTGGAGAAGGCTGTCCGGTCGACGCCGGGCCGTCGCGCTGGCCGGCGCGAGCGCGCTGGTCGCGGGCGGTTTGGTGACGCTACCGGTGACCGCGGCGCACGCGGCGACGCAGTGCGACGTCGCGTACACGACCAACGACTGGCAGGGCGGCTTCACCGCCAACGTCACCATCAGGAACGTCGGCGACGCGCTCAGCAACTGGACGCTCGGCTTCACGTTCCCCGACGCCAACCAGCGTCTCGTGCAGGGCTGGTCGGCCCGGTGGAGCCAGTCGGGCCGCAACGTGACCGCGCAGAACGAGTCGTGGAACGGCAACCTGGCCACCGGCGCCAGCACGAGCATCGGCTTCAACGGCTCGTGGAGCGGCAGCAACCCGAAGCCCACCTCGTTCACCGTCAACGGGGTGACCTGCAACGGCGGCACGCCGCCGACCAGCACGCCGCCGACCAGCACGCCGCCGACCAGCACGCCGCCGACCAGCACGCCGCCGACCAGCACGCCGCCGACCAGTACGCCGCCGACCAGCCCGCCGCCGCCCGGTACCAGGGTGGACAACCCGTACCTGAACGCCCGGGGCTACGTGAACCCGGAGTGGAAGGCCAAGGCCGAGTCGGTAAGCGGTGGCAACCGGGTGTCGAACATCTCGACCGCGGTCTGGATCGACCGGATCGCGGCGATCGAGGGCACCGACAACAGCCAGTCCAACGGTCCGATGGGGATCCGGGACCACCTGGACGAGGCGCTGCGGCAGAACGCGCAGTACATCCAGTTCGTCATCTACAACCTGCCCGGCCGCGACTGCGCGGCGCTCGCCTCCAACGGTGAGCTGCAGGCGGACGAGCTGCCCAAGTACAAGGCCGAGTACATCGACCCGATCGCGGCGATCCAGGGTGACGCGAAGTACCGCGACATCAGGATCATCAACGTCATCGAGGTCGACTCGCTGCCGAACCTGGTGACCAACACCTCCGGCAACCCGGGTGGCACCGTCATGTGCGACACGGTCAAGGCCAACGGCGCGTACGTGCAGGGTGTCGGCTACGCCCTGGCCAAGCTGGGCGCGTTCTCGAACGTCTACAACTACGTGGACGCCGGACACCACGGCTGGCTCGGTTGGGACAGCAACTTCACCCCGACCGCCCAGATCCTGAAGGAGGCCGCGACGGCCTCCGGCAGCACCGTGAACCACGTGCACGGCTTCATCACCAACACGGCGAACTACTCGGCCCTGATCGAGCCGTACGCGAAGGTCACCGACTCGGTGAACGGGCAGACGGTGCGGCAGTCCGACTGGATCGACTGGAACCAGTACAACGACGAGCAGAGCTTCGCTCAGGCGTTCCGCCAGGAACTGGTCCGGCAGGGCTTCCCCAGCAGCATCGGCATGCTGATCGACACCTCCCGTAACGGCTGGGGCGGCCCCAACCGGCCCACCGCCGCGGGACCGACGACCAACGTGAACACCTACGTGGACGGTGGTCGGGTCGACCGTCGTATCCACAAGGGCAACTGGTGCAACCAGTCCGGTGCGGGTATGGGCGAGCGGCCGAAGGCCGCGCCGGCGTCCGGCATCGACGCGTACGTCTGGGTCAAGCCCCCGGGCGAGTCGGACGGCTCCAGCCGCGAGATCCCGAACAACGACGGCAAGGGCTTCGACCGGATGTGCGACCCGACCTACACCGGTAACGACCGCAACGGCAACAGCATGAGCGGTGCGCTGCCGGACGCCCCGATCTCGGGTGCCTGGTTCGCGGCACAGTTCGCCGAGTTGATGGCCAACGCCTACCCGCCGCTGTCCTGACGGGCACAGGCATACCCGCCGCCGACAGTAGGTGAGGCGCTGCGGCGGCAGGTCACCCGGGCCCCTGGTCCGACCGCACCGGTCGGACCAGGGGCCCCTCGCGCCGCCTGCGTCACGGTTGCCGTCACCCGCCCGACGGCTTCGGTACGCCGCAACCGGCTACCGCCGCCTCGGCGAGGGCGCACCGTGGCGCGGGCGGATCAGGGAACCGTCTTCTCGACCGCCGCGCGGCCGGTCTCGTCCAGCTCGCGCCGGGCCCGCTCGATGTTCTCGGCGGTGAGATCCTGCCCCCGGGCCATCACCAGGTCCTCCGGCTCCCAGGGCTGCTCCGCGCCGGTGCGGATGTTGTCCCCACCGGCACCGGTGCCGGTCCCCGTCGCGCCGGTCCCGGCGGCGTACGGATCGGCGATGATGTCGTCGGTCGACCCGCTTCCGGTCCGATCATCCGGTTCGGCGAACGCCGGATCGTCCCGGTCGGGACCGCCTCCGGTCATCAGCTGAGGAACGGTGCTGTCGTCGTCGACCGCCGCGGCCGCCTCGGGGCGCTCCTCCAGCGGTCGTTGCCGATCACGGTCCGTCATCGCTGCTGCCCTCCTGTCCGCGGCGCTCTCCGGCCCTGTTGGGCGTACCCGCCCCACCGGTGGCCATGCCTGCCGGTGGTACGCCGAAGGCGGGTGCCCCGGATCCGGGGCACCCGCCTTCGGGGTGGGGTCGTGGTGCTGGGCTGCCGCGAATCAGCGGCCGAGTACCCGGTCGAGGAAGTCCCGGTACTCGCGTACGGCCACCCGCAGCTGCTCGGTGTCGGCGGAGCCGGCCTCCTGCCAACCGCCGAGCTTGTTGCGGTGCTCGGCCAGCGCGGCCGAGAGCGCCTCCATGGCCTCCTCCACCAGCGACTGCGCCTCGCCGGCTGCCGCCCGGGGGTCGTCCACGAAGCGCAGCTGGACGTCGCGCCAGCGGTCCCGGAAGCCCTGTGCGGTCGCGTCGTCGAAAAGCGTCGCCGCCCCGGCCGGAACCGCCGCCCCGGGGCTGGCCGTGCCCTCGCCCGAGGTCTGCGTGTCGGGGTCGACCATCGCGGGGGTGGCGCTGCCGTAACCGGCCCCGCCCGCCGCCGCCGTGTCGTCGTCCACCGTCGTCAGTCGGGTGTCGTCGTCCGTCGCCCGGTCCACGTCGACGGGGTCGTCGGTCAGGCGGTCGGCCGCCGTCCCGTCGGCGGGGGCCGAAGCCTCGACGTCGTTGTCGTCGAAGTCGTCGTCGACCTCGTCGTCGGTCCGGTCGAACTCGGCCGTCGGGTCCGCCCGCCGTCCCTCCCGCTCCCCGTCGACCGCGCCGTCACCAGGTCGGGCAGTGTCCTCCTCGCGCGGGTCGCGCTCGTCCTCGGGGCGCGGACTGGCCAGGGCGGACGCGGCGACCGCGCCACCGACCGTGGTGGCGCCGAAGGCGGTCGGCACGGGACCCGGCTCGTGGAACTCGGCCCGCTCGCTGTCGGAGCCGGGGCGGTCGTCCCAGGGGCGGCCCCGGTCGGCCTCCGACCGGTCGCGGTCCGTCGGCTCGTCGACGGTGTCGACCCCGTCGCCCGACTCCCGATCGTCCTCAGTGGCCGGCACCGCCACCGGGGAGGAATGGACGTTCTCCGGGTGGTCGTTGTTGAGCTGCTGCTCTTCCTGCCGCATGGTGATCTCCTCAGCGGTTGGTGGCGTCGTGGGCGGCGTCGGGCTGGCGCTGTTCCGGCGTCCCCGCAGCGACCGGCGGCTGCTCGCCGAGCAGATCGCTGAAGAGGGCGCGGTAGTGGACGACGGCCTGGCGGAGATCCTCGGTGCTGGCCTCGCCCCGGGAGTTGCGCAGGTGGATCTCGTGCGCGTCGCGGTAATGACTCAACGTGCGTGCGTGCTCGACGGAAAGATGGGCGATCTGGTCGTCGAACTCACCGGTGGGGTATCCGCGTTCGGCGATGAGCCGGCTGACCAGTTCGTCGGCGTGCCCGACGGTCTCGGCGGGGGAGTCGACGAAACGTACCTGAAGCTCCTCCCATGCCTCGGTGTACCGGGCACGGGATTCGGGGGTGAGCGGGACCAGTTCGAGTTCGGCGTGCCGGCGTTCCCGGTCCCGCAGCTCGCGCTCGCCGGCGCTGCGGCTGTCCTGCTCGGCGACGACGTGGTCGTACTCGGGGCCGAAACGCTGCCGGAGCGCCCGGCGGCGGCCGGCCACGACGACGGCGGCGGCGATGGCGGCGACCACCAGGATGACGAGGACGGTGACGACTATCTGCGTGGGCGACATGGCTCCTCCTTCGCCCGCAGGTATTCCCGCCACGCACTGATCGCCAATCCCGTTCCGGAGCGTTTTCCTGGCCCGACTTCTTGCCGGAGGGGCGGAACGCGACAGGTGGTTCGTCACCGGGACGTTCGGCAACGTACCGGTAGTCTCGACGGACGGTAGTGCGACCGGCGCGGATTACGTATCCTGCCCAAGGCGCCCGAGCCGGCGTCCCCGGCGGGACGACCGGGGTGCGCCCCGGTGACGGCGCTGCCCGGCTGCGCCGGAGCCCTTCCAGCCACCCTTCCGGGCGAGGTCCGATTGAACACCCGCGACTGGCCGATCCGCTCGAAGCTGACCGCGTTGGTCGTCGTGCCGGTGACCGCGCTGCTGGCACTGTGGATCTTCGCGACCACGCTCACCTTCGGGCCGGCGCTCGACCTGCTCGCCGCCCGTACTCTCCTGTACGACCTCGGCAGGCCCGGTGAGACCGTGGTGGCCGAGTTGCAACGGGAACGACGGCTCTCCGTGGTGCATCTCGCCTCGCCCCGCACCGAGTGTGGACAGCCGCCGGCCAACTGCGTGCTACCGGCCCTGGTGGAACAACGGGCCCGCACCGACGCGGCGATCGTCGAGTTGCGTCGGCGGGTCGACGGGGAGCAGTTGCGGGACGCCGCCGGAGAGCTGCTCGAAGCCCGGCTTGATCGGTTCATCGGCGAGCTAGACGCGCTGCCGGCCGGTCGCGGCTTCATCGATCGTCGGGATCTCGACCGCGCCGGTGCGGTCGGCCTCTACAGCGGAATAATCGCCTCCGCCTTCCAGACCTTCACCGCCCTGGCCAACCTTCCGGACCACGACCTCAACCGTGAGGCGTTGGCGCTGACCAGCCTCGGTCGCTCGCGGGAACTGCTGGGCCAGACCGACGCGCTGTTGGCCGGTGTGCTGACGGCCGGCAGGTTCGCCGAGGGTGAGCACATCCTGCTCGTGCAGGGCATCGGCAATCAGCGGTTCCTGGCCGACACCGCGGTGGCCGACCTGCCCGAGGCGGACCGGACCGCGTACCAGCGGCTGACCGAGCAGGAGGCGTTTGGTCGGCTGCGGGCGATGCAGGACGACATCGTGGCGGCGGATCCGTCGGCCCGTCCCCGGCTCGACCCGCAGGCGTGGCAGACGAGCTACGACACGGTGCAGCAGTCGCTGCGGGAATTCGAACTGTCCCAGGCGGACGGACTGGCCGACCGGTCCGTGCCGATGGCGGTACGGACCATGGTGCGGCTGGCCGCCGCCGGACTGCTCGGCCTGATCGCCGTCGTGCTCTCGCTGGTGGTGGCGGTCCGGGTCGGCCGCTCCCTCGCGCAACGGTTGACCCAGGTACGCGGCACCCTCGCCGATGCCGAACGGCGCCTGCCGGAGGTGGTGGACCGGCTGCGCAACGGGGAGCAGGTCGACCTGGCGCGGGAGGCATCGGTGGCCGACCGGGGCGCCGACGAGATCGGCCGGGTCGCGCAGGCGTTCACCGAGGTGCACAAGGTCGCCATCCGTTCGGCCATGGTCGAGGTGAGCCTGCGACGCGGCCTCAACGACGTCTTCCTGAACATCGCGCGGCGCAGCCAGGGGCTCGTGCACCGGCAGTTGGCCCTGCTCGACCGGCTGGAGCGCGACGCGGAGGACCCCGATCACCTGGCCGAACTGTTCCGCGTCGACCACCTCGCCACCCGGCTGCGTCGGCACGCGGAGGATCTGGTCATCCTCGCCGGTGCCGCACCGGGACGGGGCTGGCGTAACCCGGTCGCCATGGTGGACCTGATCCGCGGGGCGATCTCCGAGGTCGAGTCTTACGACCGGGTCGACATCACCACCGTGCAGCCCGCCGGCACGGTCGGCCGGGTGGTGGGCGACATCATCCACCTGCTGGCCGAGCTGATCGAGAACGCCACGACGTTCTCACCACCCGATTCCCGGGTCGAGGTCTCCGGCGAGCACGTGGCCCATGGCTACGCCCTCTCCGTCACCGACGAGGGTCTCGGCATGAGCGAGACGGCCATCGAGGAGGCGAACCGGAAGCTGGCCCGGTCGCCGGAGTTCGATCCCAGCGAGACCGCCCGGCTGGGGCTGTTCGTGGTGGCGCGACTGGCCGCCCGGCACGACGTCCGGGTGCGACTGCGTCGGTCGGAGGGCACCGGCCTCACCGCTGTGGTGCTCATCCCGACCGAGCTGATCACCGAGGAACCGTCGCCGTTGCCCGGCCCGGAGGCGCTGGCCGGCGACGACCGGGGTACCACGCCGGAGCAGCGGAGGTTGGTCCGGGCGACGCGGCTGACCACGGTGCCCCGGCCCCGGACCCGCACCGTCGAACGCGGCACGGCGGTATCGTCCGACGGCCCGGCCTCCGGCGCTCCGACGTCCGGCTCGGGTGTCCGAGCTCCGGGCGGACGCTCGACGGTCGGGCCGGCGGAGGCCGACGGCCTGCCCCGTCGGATCCGTCGCCGCGATCCCGCCACCGCCACACCCACCGCCGACTCATCGGGCCCGCCGCCAGTGCCGGACACCGAGGCTGCCACCGTCGTCCGGTCCGGTACCGAGGTGGCTCCCGCTGGCCCGCCCACCGCCCGGACCGGGACGGAACCCCAGCGGGCACCGGCGCGGCCACCCGGGGCCGATTCACCCGGACCTGGGGCCGAGGCATCGGCCGGACCGGTCGCCGCCCACCCACGCAACGGTGGCCGCGGGCTGGACGCGCCCACCGTTCAACTGCCGGCGATGACCGCGCCGCCCACGCGGACGGCCGCGATCGACGGTCCGACCGTCCGACAACCGCTGGTGACGTCCCGGACGACGGCCCGGCCGCACCGTGATCCGACACCCCGAAGCCCGGAGGAGGCACGTCGGGTCATGTCGGCGCTACAGGCGGGCACCGCGCGGGGCCGGCGTGACGCCGCTCGCACCTCGAACCCGGAACCGGGTGGATCCCCACCCGAGAACGCGACCGACCAGGCCGTGCCGACCCCGGCGGAACCGAACCACCAGGTCGGCGCGGCTGCCGTGCGCCCGACCGACCAGGCCGGGTCATCGGTGGAGGTTCCCGACCGGACCGGGGCAGGCCCGGTGGACCAAGACCGGACCACCGTACCGCCCGGCTCCCCGCCGGGCACCGCACCGGTGGATTCCCCGACCGCGACTGAGAGGGACGCCTGATGCAATCGACGAGGCAGAACGCAGATCTCGACTGGTTGCTGGACGATCTGCTGGAGCGGGTACCGACCGCGCGGCACGCCGTGGTGCTGTCGGCGGACGGGCTCCTGTTGGGCTCCTCCGCCGGCATGGACGCCGCCGATGCCGAGCACCTCTGCGCGCTGGCGTCCGGCCTGTCCAGTCTCGCCCGGGGCGCGAGCCGGCACCTCACCGGTGGACCGGTCCGGCAGACCGTGGTGGAGATGGAGTCCGCGTACCTCTTCGTCACCGCGGCGGGGCAGGGCGCGTGCCTGGCGGTCGCCAGCGACGCCGACGCGGACATCGGTCTGGTGGCGTACGAGATGGCGATGCTGGTGACCCGGGTGGGCGAGAACCTGCAAGCGCCGGCCCGAGCGTCGGCGGGTGCCACCGATGCGGACTGACTTACCCGAGCATCGACACGAGTGGCTCGACGACGATGCCGGGCCGGTGGTGCGGCCGTACACCCTCACCGGGGGGCGCGTCCGTGCCAGCACGGACGGATTCGACCTGGTCGCGTACGTGTTGGCGAAGCCGGACCCGGACCTCGCGGCCTACCCGGAGCTGCATCCCGAGCACCGGCTGCTGGTGGAACTGGCCGGCCGCGGTACCCCGGTCGTGGAACTCGCCGCCGACCTGGACCTGGCGGTCGGCGTGGTCCGGGTGCTGCTTGGTGATCTGCTGTCCCGGGGACTGGTCGCCGTGCACCAGCCGCCGCGCGCCACGTACCTACCCGACAACGACATCCTCAAGGCGGTGGTCGATGGACTCCGTGCGTTATGACGGCGAGCAGCGGGGGCATCGGGTTCCCATCGCGCTGAAGATCCTCATCGCGGGTGGCTTCGGTGCCGGCAAGACAACGCTTGTGAGCGCGTTGAGTGAGGTCCGGCCGTTGCAGACCGAGGAGATCCTGACGGGTGCGGGCGTCGACACCGACGACCTCTCCGGGGTGGAGACCAAGTCGACCACCACGGTGGCGATGGACTTCGGACGGATCACCATCAACGAAGACCTTCAGCTGTATCTCTTCGGTACGCCGGGACAGGACCGGTTCTGGTTTCTCTGGGACGAGCTGGCGTTCGGTGCGCTCGGTGCGGTGGTGCTCGCCGACACCCGACGGCTGGCCGACTGCTTTCCCTCGATCGACTACTTCGAGCAGCGGGGCATTCCGTTCGTGGTGGGGGTGAACTGCTTCGACGACTCAAGGCGGTTCAGCCTGGAGGCCGTGCGTAGGGCCCTCGATCTGGACCCGGACGTGCCGATGGTGCTCTGCGACGCCCGGGACCGGCAGTCCGGCAAGACCGTGTTGATCTCCCTGGTCGAGCACGTCGCCCGGCATCGGGGCGAGCCGGTGCCGACGGCCTGAGTTGACCGGCCGGGTGGCGGTCGGCGTGGCAACGGGCGGGTGGGTCGCGGTGGGGAGGTCTAATCCGCCGGTGTCGGGGGAAGGCTTCTGAGGTGGGTTCGACGGAAACGAGCGGAGGGCGGCAACCGGTGGCAGGTCGGGGCGAGATCGTTCACATCGGCGGGTACACCGCGCCCAGCGGAGGGCGTGGCACCGGCATCGTCGCCGCCCGGCGGGAGCCGCGCACGGGCGAGCTGACGTCGCTGGGCACCGTCGCGGTCACCGCGTCGCCCTCCTTCCTCGCCCGCCACCCGGCGCGGCCCGTGCTGTACGCGGTCAACGAGCTGCCCGACGGCCAGGTCAGCGCGTGGCAGGTCGGGCCCGACGGTGACCTGTCGCCCCTCGGCTCGTGGCCCACCGGCGGTGCGGAGCCGTGCCACCTGGCGGTCGCGCCCGAGGGCGGGCACCTGTTCGTGGCCAACTACGGTGGCGGCAGCCTGACGGTCTTCCCGCTCGACGCCGACGGAGTGCCGGGCGAGCGCACTGACGTGGTGGAGCACCAGGGGCACGGGGCCGACCCCGACCGCCAGGAGCGTGCGCACGCTCACATGGTCTCGCCGGGCACGGGCGGGTCGCCGTTGCTGGCGGTCGACCTGGGCACCGACTCGATCTACCGGTACGACCTTGACGGCGCCACCGGGCGTCTGGTGCCACGAGCGCCCCGGGTGCGAACCGCGGCCGGGGTGGGCCCCCGGCACCTGGCGCGGCACCCCGACGGGCGGCGTTGCTACGTCTCAGGTGAGCTGGACGGTTCGGTGCTGGCCTACGACCTGATCGACGGGGCGCTGCACCAGCGGGGCCGGGTCGACGCCAGCGACCGGGGCGGGCATGTGCAGCCGTCCGAGATCGGAATCGGTCCCGACGGCCGTTTTCTCTACGTCGCCAACCGGGGCGTCGGCACGGTGACCGTCTTCGCCCTCGGTGCGGGCCTGCCGGAACTCGTGGCGGAGGTGGAGACCGGCGGCGAGTGGCCCCGTCACTTCGCGCTCATCGGGGAACACCTCTACGTAGCCGACGAACGGGCGGACATGGTGCGCACTTTCCGGGTCGACCCGGCGACGGGTGTGCCGGTGGCGGTCGGCGAGCCGTTGCCGATTGCGAGCCCAACTTGCGTTCTGCCCTGATCGTGGGCCTGGGGCATAGATACATCCACATTGCGGCGCTGACTCATCACTCAAAGTTACGGAATCGGGGTAAACTGTTTCTCCTCTGTAACTTTCGTCCGAACGGCCATGGCAGTACAACGGTCGGATACGCAAGATGGTCTGCGTGTCAGCAGGCCGCCATCGCATGCGTTCAAGTATTCACGGTGCCGCCGCCGCAGCAGCGGTCGGCGTACTCGTCGTCACCGCTGGTGGGTGGGTGGGGTATCGCCAACTCGCCGGTCAGGACTGCTCGGGCAAGATCGAGCTGTCCGTCGCGGTGGCGAGCGAGCTCGCCCCGGCGGTCGACGAGGCGGCCACCGAGTGGGAGGAGAAGGGGGCCGCAGTCGATGGAACGTGCATCGATGTGACGGTCGCTGCCTCCGACCCGGTCGAGGTGGCCGCGGTGGTGTCCGCCAAGCACGGCGCGATCCTGGCCGGGGTGGGCCAGGCCAGTGGCACCGCGGTGAGCCCGGATGTCTGGATCCCGGACTCCTCGACCTGGCTGCTCCGACTCAAGACCGGCGGCGCGGCGGCCTTCGAGCCCGGCAACGGCTCGTCCATCGCGAGCAGCCCGGTGGTGGTCGCCATGCCGGAGCCGATCGCCACCCGGTTGGGCTGGCCGCAGCAGGAACTCGGCTGGACCGACCTGCTGACGCGCCTCAACAGTGACCGGCCGCTGAAAACCGGCATCGTGGAGCCGACCCGCGACGCCGCCGGGCTGTCCGGCCTGTTGTCGATGATGACCGCCGCGGCATCGACCGGTGGCGAGACCGCCGAGCAGGAGCGCGTCGGCGCGTTGCGCGCGTTGGCCTCGGGTGCCTCGGCGCTGCGCCAGGATCTGCTCGCCAAGTTCCCGACGGCCACCGACGCCACCACCCTGGCCAGCGCCCTCGGTGCGGCGGCGCTGTCCGAGGAGGACGTCATCCAGTACAACGCCCGGAAGCCTCCGGTGCCGTTGGCTGCGCTCTACCTGAAGCCGGCGCCGCTGCCGCTGGACTACCCGTACGCGGTGCTGCCCGGGATCGAGCCGGCCAAGGCGTCCGCCGCCGGGGTGCTGTTCGAGGCGCTGACCACGGCGTCGTTCAAGGACAAGCTGGCCGCGCAGTCGCTGCGCGCGCCGGACGGCAACTGGGGCGCCGGTTTCAACGCGCCGCAGGGCGCGCCGAGCCCGGCCGGCGGGGACGCCTCCGTCGCACCTCCGGCGCAGGGCGGCGTCGCCGCCGGTGGGCTGGCGCCGGACGCCGTGGAGCGGGCGGTCTCCAGCTGGTCCATCGCCACGCTGTCCGGCCGGATGCTCTGCGTCATCGACGTCTCCGGCTCGATGAAGGCCGAGGTGCCGACCGCAAACGGGGCGACCCGACAGCAGGTCACCACGGAGGCGGCCCGGCGAGGGCTGAACCTGTTCGACGACTCCTGGTCGATCGGTCTGTGGGTCTTCTCGACCAACCTGGTGGGCTCGCGGGACTACCGGGAGCTGGTGCCGATCGCGCCGCTGTCGCGGCAGCGCAGCGAGTTGGAGCGGGGCCTGGACCGGGTGGTCTCGTCGAGCGGCGACACCGGGTTGTACGACACGCTGCTGGCCGCGTACAAGGACGTCCAGGCGAACTGGGAGCCGGGCAAGGTCAACTCGATCGTGCTGTTCACCGACGGCAAGAACGAGGACGCGAACGGCATCTCCCAGAAGGCCCTGCTCGCCGAGCTGAAGCGGATCAAGGACCCGGAGCAGCCGATCCAGGTGATCATCATCGGCATCGGCACCGAGGTCAGCAAGTCGGAGTTGGACACCATCGCGAAGAGCGCCGGTGGCGGTGCGTTCGTCGCCACCGACCCCACCAAGATCGGCGACATCTTCCTCCGGGCGATCGCGCTGCGGAAGGCACCCGCCTGACCTGAGACACCACGAAAAGGGGCCTGTGGTACCGGTTTCGCCGGTACCACAGGCCCCTTTCTCGTTGTCCTACGCCTTGGAAACTGACGGCAATACGTCGGAAGCAATTGGTAGTCATGGTTGTCGGGGCAGGATGTCGTCGTGCATCGGCAGACCCGGCCCATCCGGCCGGGCCCGTGCCGTCGGCGAGCGAAGTGGGGAAGTGGGAGGGCTGGTGACCTCGGCGACGCTGTTGACCCCAGTCAGATCGTCATCGCGACCGCACGACCCACCGCCACCGGGGCGACCGGTGCGCACCGACCAGCGGGCGTACGTCCGGACCCTGGTCGTGCTGGACGCCGCCGTGCTGGCGGTGGCGGTGCTGGTCGGCTACGCCGTCCGGTTCGGTGAGGCCGCGCCCCGCGGCCCGGTGCCGTACGTCCTGGTCGCGCCGGCGCTCGTCCTGGCCTGGTTGGTCTCGCTGAAGGCGCTGCGCTGCTACGACGACCGGGTGGTGGGCTACGGCGCGGACGAGTACCGACGGGTGAGCATGGCGAGTCTGCGGCTGGCCGGCGCCACCGCGATCGCTGGCTACGTCGCCGACGTCGGTGTCTCCCGAGGATTCCTGGCCATCACCTTCGCGGTGGGCACGATCGGTCTGGAGGTGGCCCGGTTCGCTGCCCGTAAGCGTCTGCACCGCGCCCGGTCGCAGGGAGCAGGCTGGTCACGGCAGGTGCTGGTGGTCGGTGACACCGCCCATGTGCTGGAGTTGGTGCACACCCTGCGCCGTGAGCCGTACGCCGGCTACCAGGTCGTCGGTGCCTGCATTCCGGACGCCCTGCTCGCCCCGGTCGCCCAGCGGCTCGGCGACGTGCCGGTCGTCGGCTCGTTCCGGGCCATCCCGGAGGCCGCCGCCGCGATCGGTGCGGACACGGTCGCCGTCACCGCCTGCGGCGAGCTCACCGCCACCCGGCTGCGTCGGCTCGGCTGGCAACTGGAGGGCACCGGCATCGACCTGGTGCTGGCTCCGGCGCTTACCGACGTGGCCGGCCCGCGCATCCACACCCGGCCCGTCGCCGGCCTGCCGCTGATCCACGTGGAGGCCCCCGAGTTTCGCGGCGTCCGCAAACTGGTCAAGGGGTTCGTCGACCGGTCGATGTCGCTGATCGCGCTGGCCCTGTTGCTACCCCTGCTGGCGGCCATCGCGTTGGCCGTGAAGCTGGACAGCCGGGGCCCGGTGCTGTTCCGGCAGACCCGGGTCGGGCAGGGTGGCCAGGAGTTCGGAGTCTTCAAGTTCCGCACCATGGTGGTCAACGCGGACGTGCTGCTGGCGGAGTTGGCCGCCCGCAACGAGACCGACGGCCTGCTGTTCAAGATGCGGGACGACCCCCGGGTGACCCGGGTCGGCCGACTGTTGCGCAAATGGTCGCTGGACGAGCTGCCGCAACTGGTAAACGTCCTGCTGGGGCAGATGAGCCTGGTCGGCCCCCGGCCGCCGCTGCCCTCCGAGGTCGCCCGCTACGACGGAGACGTCGCCCGCCGGCTGCTGGTCAAACCGGGAATGACCGGGCTCTGGCAGGTCAGCGGACGGTCCGATCTGAGCTGGGAGGACGGCATCCGGCTCGATCTCTACTACGTGGAGAACTGGTCACTGGCCGCCGACCTGACGATCCTGTGGAAGACCGTCGGCGCGGTGGTCAACAGCCGCGGCGCCTACTGACTCGGGAGGGGTTCACGGCTGCGGGCCGAGCCAGTCCAGGCAGACCACGACGGCGTCGTCGGTGAGATCACCGGCGACGAACGCCCGTAGGTCGCCGAGGAGGGAGCGGACCGCGTCCAGCGATGACATCGGTGTGGTGCGGCGCAACATCCGGTCCAGCGCCGTCTGGCCGTACCGCTCGGCGCCCCCGGTCGCCTCGATCACCCCATCGCTGATCATGAACAGTCGGTCGCCGCGCTGGAGCTGGACGAACTGCTCACGGTAGTTGGTCCCCTCGAACATGCCGAGCGGGAACTGCTCCTCCAGCGGCTGGATGCTGACCTCGCCGTCGCGCAGCAGGACGAGCCGGGGCGAGCCGGCGTCGACGGCGGTGAGCAGCCCGGTGCGCAGGTCCAGTTGGAGCAGCAGGGTCGCGACGTACTGCTCACCCCGGTGCAGGTCGAATATTGCCTGGTCGGCCAGGGCGGCCTGGTCGGCCAGGGAAATGCCGGCCCGGCGGGCGTTGCGCAACGCGCAGGTGGCGAGGGTGGTGAGCATCGACGCGACGACCCCCTCGCCCATTCCATTGATCGTGGCCAGCCAGACCCGCTCACCATCGTCGGACCAGTCGAAGCTGTCGCCGCGCACCGCGTACGCCGGCTCCAGCTGACCGGCGAGGCTGAAGGAGGGACGGAGCCGGCTGCGTCCCGGCAGCAGCTCCCACTGCACCTCGGCGGCGAGGGTGAGGCGGCGACTGCGGCGAGCCACGCGGTACACGTCCGTGCCGGCGTCGACAGCGGCCAGTTCGTGGGCCAGCGCGGTGGCGACCTCCGCCAGCTCGGCCAGTAGGACGTCGGTGACCGGCGTCACCCGGAGTACGCCCCGCCGTTCCCCACGCATGCTCACCGGCAGGTACCCGACGCCGTCGGCGTGGGTCGGGCTCTGGTGGTCGAAGCAGCGCCACGCCGGGTGTCCGGGCGTCGTCACCGCCTCGCCACCGCCCAGCGGCAGCAGCGCCGCGAGCCGGTAGTCGACCTGGAAGAGCTCCGTACCGGTGATGCCGTACTCCTGCTCGAACAGCTCCCCGACGCGCGTCACGAGGAGGTCCACGGGGGCGGCGGTGATGGCCGCGCGGCCCTTGTCGACCGGCTCGGTCATGGTCTCTCCTTGATCACAAGCCCAACCGCCGACGGAATCGGGGTACGCTCAGGCGCACCATGGCGGAACTGCATGGTCCACCGGGACCCGAGATGAGTATGGCTGCCGAGCTGGATACCGCGGCAGGTGCCCTGCTGACGGTCTGGGACGGTGCGCGGGAGCGGGCAGCCAACCGTATCTCCACCGCCCAGCTTCGCGCCGTCATGCTCGTCGAACGGCAGGACGGGATCAACCTGCGCCGCCTCGCCGCCGGACTGGACATGCTGCTCTCCTCGGCCAGCCGACTCTGCGACCGGCTGGTGGCCGCCGGGATGCTAGAGCGGGAGCCGGGGCGTGCCGACCGGCGGGAGATCTCGCTGCATCTGACCGCGGAGGCCCGCCGGTTGCTGGCCGAGCTGCGCGACGACCGCCGGCAGCAGCTGGCGGCGATCCTGGCCGACATGACCCCCGAGGCCCGGGAGGCGCTGCTGCGCGGGCTGCGCGCCTTCGACGAGGCCGCCCGCGCGCGGGTGGTGCGTCCGGTGTCGCCGCTCGTGCCGCAGGCCGAGGAACCACGTGTGGAACAGGTGGAGGGCCGGGATACCGTCGAGGCGGCGTCGCGTGGCTGGGCGGCGGGGGACGCCTCCGTCTTCCGGACGGCCTGACGACCGCACCGGATCGGGCACCGTCGGTGCGCCGCCGTCAGTGGTGCCGCTCAGCCGGATGACCGTCGGATCAGTTCCCGGCCGGGCCGATCGCCAGCATCGCGATGTCGTCGTGGCGGTGCCCGGCACACCACGTGTCGACCTCTTGGAGTACGCGGTCGACGACGGTCGCCGGGGGCAGCCCGACGCCGGCCGCGAGCGTCCGGCGTAGCCGCTGTTCGCCGAAGATCTCTGTGCCGCGCGGACCGCCCCGGGCCTCGGCGACCCCGTCGGTACGAGTGAACAGCAGCTCGCCAGGACTCAGCCGAACGTCGACGGTGGCGAACCGGGCGCCGGGCAGCGCACCGACCGGCATTCCGCCCACCCGGATCGCGGTCACCGTGCCGTCGGCGCGGATCACGAGGGGTGCCGGATGTCCGCCACCGGCGATCCGCACCCGCAGCCCACCCTCGGGTCCGACGCGCACGGTGCCCAGCAGCAGGGTGGTGAACTGGCCGCGTCGGGTCGCGTCCGGAGTGTCGAGCAGCGCCCGGTCGAGCAGCCGGAGCAGTTCCCGCGGCTGCTGCTCGACCAGACGTAGGGTCTGCAACGATTGGCGTACCCGGCCGGTGAGCACGGCCGCACCGACGCCCTTGCCGCAGACGTCCCCGACGGCGAACAGAGCGCCGTCTCCGGTCGGCAGGACATCGTAGAAGTCGCCACCGATGCGCAGGCCGTCCCCGGCCGCGCGGTAGCCGCCGGCCATGCGCATCCCGGCCACCTTGGGCAGCCTCGGCGGCAGCAGGCTGTCCTGGAGCACCCGGGCGAGGTGGCTCTGTTCGTCGTGTAGCTGCGCGGTAGCCAGAGCGGCGCCGGCCCGGGCGGCGAGCTCCCGGACCAGCTCGACGTCGCGGCGGTCGAAGCCGGCCCGCTGGGATCGGCGCAGCAGCACCAGGGCGCCGGCCGTCCGACCGGCTCCGGGCATCGGGCCGACCAGCAGGGTCGCGGGCGGGTCGAAGCCCGCTGGGAGCAACGGGGCGAGCCTTTCCCGCCCGGTGGCCGGCCAGTGGCGCGGATCGGTGGTCTCGCCGTCGAGGGCCTCGACGAGGCCGGGTACGGCAGCGACCACGTCCCAGTCGACCGTGCCGGTGACCGGTGCGGTGTCGTCGGCGGCGTACCGGACCCAGTGCGGCCGGTACTCGGTCGGCGTCGGTGGCAGGTGCACCACCAGGGCCAGATCGGCCAGGTAGGGCACGGCCAGGGTGGCAACGGCGCGCAGCGCCTGGTCACGTTCCAGTGCCAGGCCGAGCCGACGGCCGGCGCGGGCCAGGAAACGGGTACGCCGACGCTCGGCCAGCAGTTCCGCCACGCGACCGTGCTCGTCGGTGACGTCCCGCACGTACCAGGCGGACCGGTTGCCCCCCAGAGCGCGGCGGACTCCCCGCAACCGCCGACCGCGGTGTTCACCCTCGAAGTCATCCGCACCGGTGGCGCTTGCGGCCGCCAGCGCCGGCAGCGGACAACCGGCCAGATCGGTTCCGACGACGATGTCCGGCAGCAACTGCCCGGCCATCGTGTTGACCAGCACCACCAGCCCGGCGTCGTCGCTGGTCAGCACCGCCTCGTCGAGCCCGTCGAGCAGCTCACGGGCGAGACCGGAGTCCACGGGAGGCGTGGTGTGCGGTACCTCGGTGGCGGCGCGGCCCGGCCGCTCGTCGTCGGCCCACTCGCCGGCCGCACCGGCGAAGGCGCCCGGTCGGGTGCTGGTCACCGGCGGACACCGGGCGCCGGGCGCTGTCGACCAGTACGCATGCCGGCGGTGCACTCCTCGGGGTCACGGTTGGTTGCCTGGGAGCAAGCGTACCGAGCTGTTCCTGGGCACTCCTGTCGAGAGCATCAGAGCCGGGCCAACCAACCGCCTGGGCGGGCGATGATCCGGCGTACCACCGAACCGGCCGCCCCCACCGCGGCGGCCGTGGCACCGAGGGTGGCCGGCCGGACGGTGACCGGCGACCAGGCTGCGGTGAGCACCCGGCGCTCGATCTCGGCGAGTACGGGTGGCCGGAGCCAGCCGGTGAGCGGGGCGTAGCCGCCCCCGAGCACCACCGTGTCGAGGTCCAGCAGGTTGACCACGCTCGCCACGGTTACCCCGATCGCCGCACCGGCCTCGGCCAGGGCGCGCAGCACGGCAGGGTGCTCGGCGGTGGCGAGCTGGGTCAGCCGGGTCGACGCCCGGTCGGCCGGCAGGTCCGCTCCGGCCAGGCCGGCGGCCGAGAGGATCGCCTCCTGCCCGGCGTAGAGCTCCAGGCATCCACGGCCGCCGCACCGGCAGGGCGGCCCGTCCGGGCGGACCGGAATGTGACCGATCTCGCCGCTCCAACCACGGGTACCCCGGAACAGCGCGCCGTCCAGGACGATGCCCGCGCCGATGCCGACCTCGCCGGAGATGTGCAGGAAGCTGCCCGGCGCGGCACCGGCGTGCAGTTCGCCCAACGCGGCGAGGTTCGCCTCGTTGTCCACCACCAGGGGTGGCACCCCGTCGACTGTCTCGGTCAGCGGGGGACGATCGGCCAGCAGCTCCGGCACGGGCACGTCCCGCCAGCCCAGGTTCGGCGCCAGGCGGACCCGACCGGCGTCGTCGACCAGACCGGGCACCCCCAGGGCCGCACCGGCCAGAGTCAGGCCCTGGGCGTCGGCGTCGGCCCGGGCCCGGCCGGCCAGTTCGGCGAGCCGACCGAGCGCGTCGACCGGGGAAACTGGTCGCAGGTCGACCCGATGCACCGTGTGGTGCCGAACTTCACCGGCGAGGTCGACGACGCACGCGGCCAGGTAGTCGACGTTGATCTCCAGCCCCAGGCCGGCCGGACCGTCGCCGGCCAGCATCAGACCACGCGCCGGACGACCGGCACCGGCCCTGGGCGTCGGGTCCGCTTCGGTGACGAGCCGGCCGGCCACGAGATCCTCCACCACCGCCGAGACGGTCGCCCGGGTGAGGCCGGTGTCAGCGGCCAGCGCGGCCCGCGACGGGGGGCGACGGGCTGCGGCGATACGGCCGAGCACCAGGGCGAGATTCAGCTCACGCAGGCTGCCCTGCCGCACCGCGCCGGCCGGGGCTGCGGGTGGCTTCACCCCTTGACACTGCCACACCACAGTCATTTAATTCAACCACTGAACAAATAGCGGATGACACGACCGGAGGTCTGCCATGGCACCCCGTCCCACCCCTGCCGACAAGTTCTCCTTCGGGCTCTGGACGGTCGGCTGGCAGGGCCGAGACCCGTTCGGCCACGCCACCCGAGACGCGCTGGACCCGGTGGAGTCGGTGCACCGACTCGCCGAACTGGGCGCGTACGGCGTCACCTTCCACGACGACGACCTGGTGCCGTTCGGCGCGGACGCCGCCACCCGGGACGCCCAGATCGCCCGGTTCCGCAAGGCGCTCGACGAGACCGGCCTGGTGGTGCCGATGGTCACCACCGACCTGTTCCAGCAGCCGATCTTCAAGGACGGCGGCTTCACCAGCAACGACCGCGACGTCCGGCGGTACGCGCTGCGCAAGGTGCTGCGCAACATCGACCTCGCCGCCGAGCTGGGCGCGAAGACCTTCGTCATGTGGGGCGGCCGGGAAGGCGGCGAGTACGACGTCGCCAAGGACGTCCAGGCCGCGCTGGAGCGCTACCGCGAGGCGGTCGACCTGCTCTGCCAGTACGTCATCGACCGCGGCTACGACCTGCGCTTCGCGTTGGAGCCGAAGCCGAACGAGCCGCGCGGTGACATCCTGCTGCCCACCGTCGGGCACGCCCTGGCGTTCATCTCCACCCTCGCCCACCCGGAGCGGGTCGGGCTGAACCCGGAGGTCGGCCACGAGCAGATGGCCGGGCTGAACTTCGTCCACGGCATCGCCCAGGCGCTCTGGCAGGGCAAGCTGTTCCACATCGACCTCAACGGTCAGCGTGGCGTCAAGTACGACCAGGACCTGGTCTTCGGGCACGGCGACCTGCTCAACGCGTTTGCCCTGGTCGACCTGCTGGAGAACGGTGGCACCGCCGGCGGCCCCGGCTACGACGGCCCCCGCCACTTCGACTACAAGCCCTCCCGCACCGAGGACATCGCCGGGGTCTGGGCCTCGGCAGCCGCGAACATGAGCACCTACCTGCTGCTCAAGGAGCGGGTGGCGGCGTTCCGGGCCGACCCGGAGGTGGCCGAGGCGCTCGCCGCGAGCAAGGTCGCCGAACTGGGCGTGCCAACCCTCGGCGACGGCGAGGGCTACGCCGAGCTGCTCGCCGACACCAGCGCGTTCGAGGAGTTCGACGTCGACGCGGTGGCCGCCAAGGGCTTCGGCTTCGTCCGGTTGAACCAGCTCGCCGTCGAGCACCTGCTCGGCGCGCGCTGAGGCGGTCGACATGCCGCTCGTCGCCGGGGTGGACTCCTCCACCCAGTCCTGCAAGGTGGTCGTCCGGGACGCGGAGACCGGTGCCCTGGTCCGGCAGGGCCGGGCACCGCACCCGGACGGCACCGAGGTCGACCCCTCAGCCTGGTGGTCGGCCCTCCAGACGGCGATCGACGCCGCCGGTGGGCTGACCGACGTCGCCGCGGTCTCCGTGGCGGGCCAGCAGCACGGCATGGTCTGCCTCGACGAGGCCGGGGAGGTGGTCCGGCCGGCGCTGCTGTGGAACGACACCCGGTCCGCCGGTGCGGCGGCCGAGCTGATCCAGGAGGCGGGCGAGGGGCAGGCCGGGCGCCGGTTCTGGGCCGACGCGGTGGGCAGCGTGCCGGTGGCCAGCTTCACCGTCACCAAGCTGCGCTGGCTGGCCCGCAACGAGCCGGCGAACGCCGACCGGGTGGCGGCGGTCTGCCTGCCGCACGACTGGCTGACCTGGCGGCTGGCCGGCGCTCCCGGGCTGGACGCGCTGCGCACCGACCGCAGCGACGCCAGCGGCACCGGCTACTGGTCCCCGGCCACCGGCGAGTACCGGCCGGACCTGCTGGAGCGGGCGCTCGGTCGGGCGGTGCGGGTGCCGACGGTGCTCGGCCCGGCCGAGGCCGCTGGCCGGTTGGCTCCGGCGGCGCTGTCCGGTGCCGGGGCCGCTGCGGACTCCGGCGGGGCGCTGCTCGGGCCCGGCGCGGGCGACAACGCCGCCGCCGGCTTCGGCGTCGGTGCGCGCCCCGGCGACGTGGTGGTGTCGATCGGTACCTCGGGCACGGTCTTCAGCGTCGCGGACACCCCGGCGGCCGACCCGAGCGGTATCGTCGCCGGCTTCGCCGATGTGACCGGCCGGTTCCTGCCGCTGGTCTGCACGCTGAACGCGGCCCGGGTGCTGGACGCCGCCGCGGCGATGCTGCGGGTGGGTCTGGACGAGTTGGCCGACCTGGCGCTGTCCGCGCCACCCGGCGCGGACGGGCTGGTCATGGTGCCGTACCTGGAGGGTGAGCGCACTCCGAACCGGCCGGACGCCACCGGGGCGGTGCACGGGCTGACCCTGCGCACCTCGACCCCGGCGCACCTGGCCCGGGCCGCCGTGGAGGGCATGCTCTGCGCCCTCGCCGACGGTCTCGACGCGCTCGCCGCCCACGGCGCGACCGTACGCCGGGTGATCCTGGTCGGCGGCGGTGCCCGCTCGGCGGCGGTGCGTCGCATCGCGGCGCAGGTCTTCGGCTGCCCGGTGGTCGTCCCACCGCCCGGTGAGTACGTCGCCGACGGTGCCGCCCGGCAGGCCGCGTGGTCGGCTCTGGGCACGGGGGAGCCGCCGTCCTGGACACCGTCCGGCACTGAGGAGTACGCCGCCGAACCGGTGCCCGGCATCCGGGAGCGCTACGCGCAGGCCCGGGAACGCCATCTGGACCGGTTGTTCCGGAGCTGACCACGCGCGCTCCCGGATCGGGTGGCCCGTCGTCGGGCGGATGCCACCCGATCCGGGAGCGAGCACGAATCCAGCACGGCCGCGGCTCGGATCTCCGCGCGGTTCGGGCTTCCGCGCGGCTCGGAGTGGTGGCCGGGCCGCGGGCGTGACCCGGTGACCGGCTCGTTATCCCGCCCTGGTTGGCTGCCCACATGACCTTGACCACGGGCCGGCCCAGGCCGGTGTGGGGCGGCGGCGCGACCCACCGGTACTACAGCGTCGTGGTCTTCGTGCTGCTCGCCTCGCTGGACAACGTGGCGATCGGCCTGGTGCCGCCGCTGTACGGCGCGATCGCCGAGTCCTTCGACGTGCCGCAACGGATGCTGGGCCTGGTCACCGCGATCAGTTTCCTGGTCAGCGCGGTGGCGGCGGTCGGTTGGGCGTACTTCGGCGACCGCAGCAACCGCAAGCCGTTGCTGATGATCGGCACGTTGATCTGGGCGGCCGGCACCGGCGGCAGCGGGCTGGCCGGGAACTACCCCACCTTCCTCGCCGCGCAACTGCTCGCCGCGGTGGGCCTCGGCGCGGTCGGGTCGGTCGGCTTCTCGGTGGTCACCGATCTCATCACGCCTCGCCGTCGGGGCCTGGTGATGAGCTTCTGGGGGTTGTCCCAGGGCGTCGGCACCCTGGCCGGCACCCTCGTCGGTGGGCTGCTCGGCGCGGTGGACTGGCGTCGGCCGTTCCTGGTGCTCACCGTGGTCGGTCTGGTCGCCACGGCGGCCTACCTGTTCACGTACGACATCCGGCGCGGCCAGAGCGAGCCGGCCCTGGCCGGTGCGCTCGCCACCGGCGGCGACTACGACTACCGGATCAGCCGGGCCGACCTGCCCGTCATCCTGGGCCGGCGGACCAACCGTTGGCTGATCCTCCAGGGACTCACCGCGCAGGCCGCCTTCGGTTCGCTGGTCTGGCTGCCGGTGCTCTTCCGAGAGCGGGCCGAGGACCAGGGATACACCGCGGCGACCGCCATCGTGGTGGGCAGCGTCTTCGCCACGCTGTTCCAACTCGGCGGGGTGTTCTCCATCGTCGGTGGGCTGATCGGCGACGCGCTGCAACGGCGTACGCCCTCCGGCCGGGCGATGGTCGCCTCCGTCGGCATCTTCGCCGCGCTTCCGTTCTATCTGGTGCTGTTCTTCGTGCCGATGCGCATCGACGTGCCCGACGGAGCCGGCACCGGCGCGGTGGTCGGTGCGGTGCTGGGCAGCGTGGTCAGCGAGCCGACGGTCGGGCTGAGCCTGCTCGCCGCCCTGCTGGCCCTGGCGCTGACCTCGGCGAACTCGCCCAACTGGTTCGCGCTGATCGCCGACGTGAACCCGCCGGAGCATCGGGGCACCGTCTACAGCCTCGGCAACCTGGTCAACGGGGTGGGGCGGGCGGCCGGCAACGGCCTGGTCGGGGTGGTCTTCAACGGGCTGCGGCTGGCCTTCCCGCCGCCGCTGAACTACGCCGTCGGGCTGGCTGTCTTCCAGCTCTTCTTCATCCCCACCGGCATCATGTACTGGCTCGCCGCCCGCACTTCACCCAAGGACATCACCGACCTCCGCGACCTACTCCACACCCGTGCCGCGGAACCGTCCCCAGACCCCCCGCCCGCTCAATCGAGGGACATGGATGCTGGTCGGTGACCGCCCTCATCGGGGCGGTCACCGACCAGGATTCGCCTTCCCTTACACCTTGACCCAGGCGGTGACGTCGGTGGGCAGCGAACCGTCCTCGTTCAGCGGGGCGCTGCTGTGCACCACCTCGCCCTCGGACACCTGGGCGGCGGCGGGACCGAAGTTGGTGGACACCACCAGGTCGCCGTTGCGGAAGGTCAACACCTCGTCGGCGGAGGAGAGCCACTCCAGGGTGCCTCGACCGAGTCCGTACGCGCGGCGCAGCCGCAGCGCCTCCCGGTACAGCTCGTACGTCGAGCCGGGCACCCCACGCTGACGGTCCAGCGCGTACTCGGCCCAGACCGGCGGCTGCGGCAGCCAGCTCGCGTCGGTCGGTCCGAAGCCGTACGAGGGCGCGTCGGCCTCCCACGGGATCGGCACCCGGCACCCGTCGCGGCCCCGCTGGGTGTGCCCGCTGCGCTCCCAGGTCGGGTCCTGCCGGGCTTCGTCGGGCAGGGTGGTGTGCTCCGGCAACCCGAGTTCCTCACCCTGGTAGAGGTAGGCCGAGCCGGGCAGGGCCAGCATTAGCAGGGTGGCTGCCCGGGCTCGACGCAGCCCGGTGGCGGCGTCCGGCTGCTCGTCGCCCATACCGATGCCGTTCGGTCGGGGCGTACCGATCGGCAGCCCGAGCCGGGAGGCGTGCCGCACCACGTCGTGGTTGGAGAGCACCCAGGTGGTGGGCGCGCCGACCGTGTCGGTGGCCTCCAGCGATCGCGTGATCACCGCGTACTGGGCGGGGGCCGTCCACGCGGCGAGCAGGTATTCGAAGTTGAACGCCTGGTGCATCTCGTCGGGGCGTACGTAGCGGGCCAACCGCTCCGCCGGCTCCACCCAGGCCTCGGCCACCAGAATCCGTTCACCGGGGTAGCCGTCCAGCAGCCGCCGCCACTCACGGTAGACCTCGTGTACGCCGTCCTGGTCCCACATCGGCGGGCGGGGCTTGTCCGCCTCCTGCCCGGACAGGATCTCCTGCGGTTCCTGCCAGTCGGCCAGATCGGCCTGCTTGACCAGACCGTGCGCCACGTCGACCCGGAAGCCGTCCACGCCACGGTCCAACCAGAACCGCAGCACGTCGAGGAACTCGGCGCGGACGTCGGAATTGTCCCAATTCAGATCGGGCTGGGCGGTGTCGAACAGGTGCAGGTACCACTGGCCGTCCGGAACCCGCGTCCAGGCGGGGCCACCGAAGACGCTCTGCCAGTCGTTGGGCGGCTCGGCTCCGCCCGGTCCGCGACCCTCGCGGAAGATGTACCGCCCCCGCTCGGCGCTGCCGGTACCGGCGGCCAGGGCGGCCTGGAACCAGGCGTGCGCCGAGGAGGTGTGATTGGGCACCAGGTCGACGATCACCCGCAGCCCGTTGGCGTGGGCCTTCGCGATCAGGTCGTCGGCGTCGGCGAGCGTGCCGAACAGCGGCTCGACGTCCCGGTAGTCGGCCACGTCGTAGCCGGCGTCGGCCTGCGGCGACGGATAGAACGGGGAGAGCCAGACCGCGTCGACGCCCAACTCCGCCAAATGGTCGAGGCGGGCGGTGATCCCGGGCAGGTCGCCGATGCCGTCGCCACCCGAGTCGGCGAACGAGCGGGGGTAGATCTGGTAGATCACCGCCTCCGTCCACCAGCCGGTCGGTGGGGTCTGCTGCGTCGCGTCGTGGTTCAGGGCGTACTCCCATGGTCGAGCCGTCCGGGCCGGCGGGCCCTGGCGGCGTGCTGGCTGCCGTTCAGTGTGCCCGGGCGGGCGCGGTCGAATCACGCACGACCAGCCGAGTGTTCAGGATCACCGACGAATCCGGTTTGATCATGTTGGCGTCGCCCGCCCGTCCGCAGAGCGGGTCGAGCAGCAACTGCGCGGCCAACCGGCCCTGCTCCACGGCCGGCTGGGCGATTGTGCTCAGCCCCAGTACGCCGGAGAGGGCGTGGTCGTCGATGCCGATCACGCTGACGTCCTGGGGAACCCGCAGGCCGGCGTCGCGTAGCGCAGTCAGCGCACCCATCGCCATCTCGTCGCAGGCGGCGAAGATGGCCGTCGGCGGGTCGCCTCGGCGGAGAAGTTCCTCGGTGGCCCGGGTGCCGCCGGCGATGTCGAAACTGGACTCCACGTCGAGGCTCGGGTCCGGCTGCAACCCGGCCGCGCGCAACGCCTCCTGATGCCCCCGGCGCCGGTCCAGATGGGCGCTGAAGGCGAGTTCGTCGTCGGGATCACCGGAGATGTGCGCGATCCGGCGGTGCCCCAGATCCAGCAGGTGCCGGGTGGCGGTCCGCGCCGCCGCCACGTCGTCGATGCGTACGCAGGGCCAGCCCGGCACGGTGGTACCGGAGCTGATGGTGACGCCGGGCAGGTCCAGCGCCGCCAGCGCGGCCACGTCGGTGGCCCGGAGCGGAGTCGCGACCAGCATGATCGCATCCACTCGCTTGTGCAGGTGGGCGGCGTGCAGGACGCGCTGTCGGTTCTGTTCCCGCCCACCCAGGTTGTGCAGCAGCAGGTCGTATCCGGCCCGGTGGAAGAAATCCTCGGCCGCCTCGACGACCACGCCGAAGAACCATCGGGTGATCCGGGGGACCACCACTGCCACCGTGCCGGTCCGGCCGCCGGCCAGCCGTGACGCACTGGGCGACACGGCGTACTGCAATTGCTCGGCGGCGGCGAGCACCCGGCTGCGGGTCGCGGCCGACACCGTCGGCAGCCCGCGCAACGCCCGGGAGACGGTGGCCGTGGAGACGCCGGCCAGCCGGGCGACATCGTCGATCTTCGTCACGTGACACCCCGCTCACGTCCCGCGTGGTGGGGGGGCCCCGGGGGGGGGGCCCCCCCCCCCCCACCACAAAAAAAAACCCCCCCCCCCCCCCCCCCACCAAAAAACAAAAAAAAC